>JBGGMZ010000001.1:0-27725 GCA_041287745.1 Chthoniobacter sp.
CTCGACCTGCCCAACAAGGCCATCGTCAGCGCGAAGATCGTCAACCTGACCTATCCCACGCGCCAGCATGCCATCCGTCTTCACGTGGGATTCGACTACGCCACCCCACCCAATTTCATCAAGGACGTGATGGCGCGCGCCGCCGCAGCGGTGCCCGGCGTACTGTCTACTCCGCCGCCCAAGGTTTACCTCAAGGACTTCGCCGATTCCGCCGTCATCTATGAGATCAAGTTCTGGCTCGAGGACGAATCGATCTTCAACGACATCCACGATGGGATCCGCACCAACGTATGGTATGCGGCCCAGCGCCATGGCATCCGCATCCCCTTCCCGATCCGCACCGTGCACATCGAGCGGAAGTCGGCCACCAGCCACGATGTGATGGACATCGCGCGCGCTTGCGTGCGCAAACAGCCTTTCCTGCAATTGCTCGACGAGGCCCAGCTGGAGAAGCTGCTGGTGGACGCGAAATTCCAGCGCTACGGCCGGCGGGAGAAGGTCATCGCCCAAGGGGCGGCGGGAGAATCGATGTTCATTTTACTCAATGGCGAGGCGCACGTCCACGTGCAGGCCAACGGCCTCGACACCCGCGTGGCGACGCTGCGCACGGGCGACTATTGCGGCGAGATGTCGCTGCTCACCGGTGCTCCGCGCAGTGCCACGGTCGTGGCTGGGACTGACTGCGAGATGTGGGAGATCGGCAAGGAGGTGCTCGCGGAAATCCTGCAGGAAAACGAAACGCTCGTGCAGAAGCTCAGCGAGCTGCTTGCACAGCGCCGCATGGAGACCGAGGGCATCATGGCCTCGAGCTCCGAAAGCGCGCAACTCGCAACCAAGCAGAAGGAATACACCGAAGGCTTTCTGAAGAAGCTGTATTCGTTCTTCGAGTTGTAATCCCACAGCCAGTAAAAACGGGACGATCCGTTGCTGATCGCTACGCGATGGAAAACGTCTCGTTTTCAAAGAGGCGTGGTATAACGGGGGACAATCCCGGGCAGCGCTACCTATCGAAACGCAAGAAGCCCCGGCCTCTTGCGAAGCCGGGGCTGGTGAATTCAATTTAGCGCTTTAGTGAAGCGCTCCGGATTACTGGGGCTTCGGAGCGTCCGGGGCGGGAGCCGGAGCAGGAGCGGCATCGGGAGCGGGAGCCTTGGCGGCGTCCTTCACGGCGTCGGCAGCCTTGTCAGCCGAATCCTTGGTCGCTTCGACGGCCTTGGTGCCAGCGTCTTTGGTCGCGTCGACAGCCTTGGCGGCGGCGTCCTTGGCTTCAGCAGCAGCCTTGTCGATGGTGGCAGCAGCTTCGGGAGCCTTCTCCTTCGCAGTGGCTTTGGCGTCATCGATCTTCGCGGAGGCGTCGGCTTTGGCCTCGCCAGCCTTCTGCTCGACAGTCGCCTTGGCGTCGTCGGCCTTCTGTTCGACAGTGGCATCCTTCTTTTCGCAAGCAGCGAACGCGAGAGCGGCCGCCGCAGCAATGGCAAACGTGGGGTACAGTTTCATTGGTGTGGGTTTAGGGGTTTTAGGGTTTAGGGGTTGATACTCGGGACGATACGAATCGGCCCTGTCGGCAGGCTGGACAGGCAGCTGGGGCAAGTCAATGCCAGTCTGCCACCGAACCGATTCCAAAATGCTACCTTCCGATAGCGTCTCGAAAGGCCACCCGGCGGCCCTTTCTTTCTTAGGGAAAGAAAGGGCGGAAGCGGCTTCGCCGCCAACATCGAACATCGAACATCCAACGCCCAACATCCAATGCGGCAAGCGCGGTCGGTGGCGCTTCTTCCATTGGGTGTTGAGCGTTGGATGTTCTGCCTTTTCGCAGCCTACTTATTCAGCAGCTTCTCCAGCAGGCCATTGAGGCGGCCGAGCATGGCGCGGGGATCTTCCAGCAGGCCGGCTGCGACCAATGCGTTGTCATAGATCTGCTCGGCCACTTCGCCGGCCAGGGCGGCGTCCGATTGCCGGATGGCGTTCAGGCGCACCAGCATGGCGTGATCGGGATTGATCTCGAGATTCGGCTTCGACTCCGGCATGGCCTCACCCTCGCGGTTCATCATCTTCATCATGCGGCGCATGCTGGAGGTCATGTGCGTGTCGCTGTCCACCACCACGGCGGGGCTGCCCACCAGACGCTTCGAGCTGTGGACCTCATTCACGCGATCGCCGAGGCGTTCTTTGATGAAGTCGGCCAGGACACGAGCGTCTTCTTCGCCCAGCGCGCCGGGAGTTTCCTTGTCGAGCTTCAGGTCGGCTTTCTCGGCAGCGACGAGCTTCTTTTTGTCGAACTCGCGCAACTGCTCCATCACGATTTCATCCTGCGGCGCGTAGAGGAAGAGCACCTCGTACTTTCTTTCCCGGAAGACTTCGTAATAAGGGCTGGCCAGCGCGGCTTCACGGTTCGGCGCGGAGAGGTAGTAGATCTCCTTTTGCTCCTCCGGCATGCGGCTCACGTAGTCGGTGAACGACGTGGTCTTGCCCGCGTCGGTGTGTGAGGATTCGCTGCGCAGCAGCTTCGCCAGGGCGTCGCGGTGCTGCCAGTCATTGGCCACGCCTTCCTTCAGGCAATGGCCATGCTCCTGGAAAAACTTGTCGTACTTCTCCGGGTCACCCTTGGCTTCCTCGTCGAGCCACTTCAGCACGCGCTTGGTCAGCACGTCGTTGATCTTCCGGAGCAGCGCCGAGTCCTGCATGGTCTCGCGCGAGATGTTCAGCGGCAGGTCTTCGCTATCGACCACGCCCTTCAGGAAACGCAGCCACTCGGGGAAGAGGTTCTTCGCCTTGGACTGGATGAGCACCTTGCGGCAGTAAAGGTTTACCTCATTCTCGCCGCGGGTGAGCGTCAGCAATTCGTAGCTCTTCTGCGGCACGAAAAGCAGTGCGCGGATGGAGAGCGGCGCATCGGCTGAGAAGTGGAGCCGGTACTGCGGCGCGTCGCTCTCGTGGGCGACGTATTTGTAAAAGTCGTTGTATTCCTCGTCGGTGATCTCGCTTTTGTTCTTGGTCCAGAGCGCCTGCACGGTGTTCACCGTGTTGCCGTTCAGCTCGATGGGGAACTGAACGAAATTTGAGTAGTGCTTGATGATGCGCTCGATGTTCGAGGCCTGCGCGAATTCCGTGTCATTGAGCTGCACCACGATCTTCGTGCCGCGTGCCAGGTCGCTCGCCGGCTCGATCTCATAGCCCGTGCGCCCGTCGCTGGACCACAGCCAGCCCGTTTCGCCAGGCTGATACGAACGCGTGTAGACCGTCACCTTCTCCCCGACCATGAATGCGGAATAAAAGCCGACGCCAAATTGGCCGATGAGGTTCGCGTCATTCTTGTTCGCCTTGAGCTGCTCCAGAAACGCCTTCGAGCCTGAGTGCGCGATGGTGCCGAGATTGTCGATGAGCTCGCCATGCGTCATGCCGATGCCCGTGTCGGTGAAGGTGATCGTCTTCGCCTGGTCATCGGTCGAGACGCTGATCTTCAGCGGAGCATCGGGCTCAAAAACCTCGGCCCCGGAGGTCTGGAGAAACTTCAGCTTCTCGCTGGCATCGGCAGCATTCGAGATCAGCTCGCGGACGAAGATCTCCTTGTCGGTGTAGAGCGAGTGGATGACGAGATCGAGCAGTTGGGCGATCTCGGCCTGGAAAGCATGTTTTTCGGTGGTAGACATAATGGGAAAGTAAAATTCGGGGCGCGGAATTTACATGCGAGAGGGGTGGGGAAGCAATGGGTACTTAAAAGTTGGCAGCCCAGCTGCTTTCAATTTGCAAACATCGCCTCTCCAATTCTGTGAAACGAACCATTCTCTGCTGGTTGTGCTCCGCTGTTCCTTTGCTCGCCGGAACCTCCTGGCCCTACGTCGATTACAAAGAAGTACGCGCCTATGCGTGGCATAACCCAGTGAAATGGTTAACTCCTTTGGAGAATCTCACGAAGGGCAGCTGCCAAATGATTTCTATCGCGACATTGTTTGCAGGCATACCGAACCCTGTCGCTCCATCGGAGGAAACGACCGTTTTTCATTGGGTTAAGGCGTTCTTTCCTTGGGATCAATTAATCCGCGACGACATGACTTTCGAAGGGGGAGTCATCAACGAGCATGGTGCCCTCCTCAACGCACAGCAAAGGCAACGGCTTCTCAAGGCGGAGTCACGCCGCTTCCAGAAGCGCGGCGTGGCGGGCTGTTATCTTCCGCACAATGCGTTTGTTTTTTACGATGCGGAAGGCAAGCCGGTCGCCTTCTTGGAAATCTGCTTTGATTGCATGGGCGCCAGAGCCATTCCGGAAGATCAGGGATTCGACCCAAATTACCCTGCGCTTGCCGTTCTTTGCAACGAACTCAAGTTACCTCTCGGATGGAAGAATAAGAGCGTGAAGCAAGTGCAAGAGCGTTTTGGGTGGTTGACCGATTCGTTGAAAACACCTTCCTCGCGGAAAAAATCGCCTCCCATTCCAGGGATTCCAGGCCTAGAGGGTGATCGGTAGCGCCGAGAGGATAGTAGCTGTCTGTTTCCATGAGCGAAACATTGGATGTTGGATGTTCTGTCTTCAAACCTGTTGCGCCCATGCCCCGGTCTGGGCCAATCTCTTCCTCCCACCTCCTCGCAACCGTAACTTTATCCCTTTTCCTCCTCCATGGGTCGTCAATGGCTCCAAGCAAAACGTGAAGTAGCCGGCCTCAAAAAAGGCCAGATGGTCGGCAAGCTCGTGAAAGAAATCATGGTCGCTGCCAAGCTCGGCGGGCCCGACCCCGAGGGTAACGCCCGGCTCTTCGCCGCCATCGAAAAGGCGCGCCGGGCCAGCGTCACCCGCGACGTCATCGAACGCGCCACCAAGAAGGGCGCCGGAATCGGCGGAGAAAAGCTGGAGATGGATCACATCGTCTTCGAAGGCTACGCGCCGCACAAGGTGCCGGTCATCGTGGAAGTGCTGACCGACAACAACAACCGCACCGCGCCCGAGATGCGCTTGCTCTTCAAGAAGGGCCAGCTCGGCGCACCGGGCAGCAACAAGTTTCTCTTCGAACACGTGGGCCTCGTCGAGGCGCACCATCCGGATACGGGCATCGACCTCGAAGGAGCGGCCATCGAAGCGGGCGCGAATGAAGTCACGCCGCTGACCCACGAGCAAAACGACGACATCCCTGCCGGGGTCGCCGGCGCGCGTTTTATCGCCGACCGCACTGCCACGGCCGCCGTCTCGAAATGGCTCGCGGCCAACGGTTGGACCGTGGTGACGAGCGAGCTCGGCTATGTGCCGAAGCAATTCCCCGAGCTCACCGACGCCCACCGCCAGGAAGCCGGCGAATTCCTGCAAGCGATCGAAGACCACGACGACGTGCACCGCATCTGGGCCGCGATCAAGTAGCGGCCCTGTAGCGGAAACCCGCTCAATCTGAGACGGGTTGTCAGCATGCGTTGATCGGGCGTATGTTGGCCCCACGGTATCTGCCGCAGGGATCCATTGGGATGGCGGGTGCCCACTTATCATGAAACTGGTCCTGCTTCTTTCGATGGCGGTCTTCACCACCGGTGCCATGGGCGCTGGCTTCGGGCCAGGCGGAAGCGGCCAGGGTTTTGGGAACCAAGGCGTCGGTAATTCAGCAACCGGCGGCCAGTCCACCGGCGGAGGCAGCATCTCGCCCGGGGCTCAGTTTCAGACCGGGGGCGGAAATCAAAATAGCGGTGGTTTTCAGGGCAATGGAGGGAACCAGAACCATGGTGGATTCCAAAACGGTGGCGGTTCCACCGGGGGCGGCCACCCAGTGAGCGAGCCTTCTGCCCCTCCGCATTCTTCAGGCGGAAACCGAAATGGCGCCTTTCAGACAGTGCCCCAAGTCCTTCCTCCCACGAGAATAGTCAACCCGCCGGTCCCGGTCCTTCCCCGAATGGGACCGCCCTCTGCCGTGGGGACAACGGGATCAGGATTCAACAACCGGGGTGCAGTCGTCGGCACCGCTCCGACCAACAACATTGTCCGTGACCGCTCGCACACCGTTCCGGACCCACGAGTGATCGCTTCTTCCTCCGGCGTCGCCGCCGATCCGGCACAGGCGCGTTCCCGCACGACCACCACCGCGACGGGCCTGGGAGCCATGCCCGCTGTGCGGCAGCATCTCCTGAATCACGGCCAGAGCCTGCAAACGTGGACGACCAATCGCGACCTGGCTTTCAACCAACTGCACCAGCAAAACTCGGCTCAGATCGAAGCCTTTCAACGCAATCGCACCACACAGTGGAGCCAGCTCCAGGGGCATGGCAGCGAGCTCGTGCGGATGGCACGCGACCGAGGTGCGGATTGGCAGAACTATCGCCGCGATCTCTGGCGCTATCGCATCGACCGCGCCAATGAAATCCGGGATCAGCTGCGCAATGGCTGTGACGACCTCTTTACCTTTGATTGGTGGGGCCGGCACCGCGGGCGAAACTTCCTCTTGGGCAATCATAGCCCGTGGTGGTGGTGGAACCCCTGCTCGTGGAATACGGCTTCCGCTTTCTGCGGCTACGGCTGGGGTGGACCGATTTATTACGACTACGGTGCAAATGTGCTGGTGGGTGACGAAGTGTATGTCGATGGGCAGGATTCCGGCCCGAGCGAGGTCTACGCGCAGCAAGCGATGGCGCTGGCCAATCCGCAGGTGACGGAGGAGGACCCGGCTCCACCGCAACCCGGAGAACAAGCGACAGATTGGCAGCCGTTCGGCGTCTTCGCCCTAACCCAGGAGCAGGGCGGCAGCGCGGTTATGTTTTTCGAGTTGGCCGTGAACAAAGACGGGCGCATCAGCGGCGCCTTTACGAATATCCTGACCGACGACGCCCAGATGGTGCATGGCTCCATCGATCGCACCACGCAAAAAGTCGCCTGGCACGTGGGAGACAAGACCGACACAGTCTACGAAACGGGCGTCGCCAATCTCACGCTGGACGTCGCGCCGGTGTTGATCCACTTCGGCACGCAGAACACGCAGACGTGGCTGTTGGTACGGATGTCGTCGCCGGATCAGTCGACGATGCCCGCCGCACCGGCGCCGACTCCGTAGGCCAGCAGGCGGCGACGGGCAGATCCGCAAGCGGATGTTCGGCGCGATAAGACGCGATGTGACACCATGAACCCTTGGATCAGGGTTCGTTCGTGCCTAGGCCTCCTCCGCCCGGCCACCGCGCAAACTCGCCAGGAGCGGCAACGCGACGCCCCAAGCGAGGAGCAATTGCAGGAGGATGAGGACGTGGAAGTAGGAGAATGGCGCGCCGCCGGGGACGGTCCAGGTGCTCCACGCGGTGGGCATGTGATCCTTGACCCAGCCGCCGAGCAGGGCGCCCATGGAACCGATCACGCCGGCCGTCGACCAATGCACGGCCATGGCCACGGTCCGCCCGGTATTCGGGGTGAGCGCCTGGGTGAGGCGATATTGGCAGAGCTGCATGCCAGCGTAGAAACCGCCAATGATCAGCGAAGCGGCACTCATGAGCACCACGGGCTGCGGCACCTGGCCGATGAAAGGAATGGTGATGCGTCCCGGCGAAGCAAAGAACCACGTCAGAGTGAAAAGCGGTCCGACGGCGGCGAGGAACATGGCCACGACCTTCGCCCCGTAGCGATCGATGCCGTGACCGATGGAGTGCGACCACATGACGGCTCCGACCGCCGAAGCGAGGACGAGCCATGAAGCTTCGGAGTAAGTGGCGTCGAAGGATTCGTGCAGGTAAACGACGTTGAAAAATCCCGGCGTGCCGTAGTAGTAGCCCGGCAGCGCCAGGGCAGCCATCCACGCCCCCATGGCGAGCGTCATGCGTCGAAAATCACGCCGCCGCAGGGGGACGAGCAACCGCTTCCAAAAGGATTGCCCCGGTGCGCTGTGTTGTGGCGGGGGTTCCGCCACACCCCAGTGCACCACGATGTCGCCGATGCCAAAGGTGCCCGCGATGGCGAAGACGATGGTGAATCCCAAAAGGCTGCCTTCGGTGTGGCTCGCTCTGTCGAGAATCCAGCCGAAGGACAGCGCGGCGATGAGCACCACACTGGAAAGAAACCGCTGGCGGCGTCCCCAGAAACGCCCGGCACGCCCGGCTGGCAGTAGATCCGCCATCCAGCTCAGCCATGGCGCGGTGCTGGCATTGCCGAGGCAATCGCTCAAGCCGAGCGCGATGATGAGCACCACTGCCCAGTGCGTCTGCCCATTCGGCCAAAGCAGCGGCAGAAATGCCGGCACGAACCAAAGGCCGCGATGCACGGTGGCGATCGCCGCCCAGTAGGGTTTTCGCCGGTGTAGCCGCTCGACAAAGAATGCCGAGGGGAGCTGCGTAAACATGGCCGCCTGCCGCACCGCACCCATGAGCCCGAGCTGAAAACCGGTGGCATGAATCGCCTGCATGAGCAGCGGCGTCGGCAGCCCGTAGACTGCTACCAACCACACCGTGCCCAGCATGCCCGCGAGGACATTCTTCCGCATCGACATCTCAAGCTCATGCTCGGTGAGCGAAGCCGGAGCTTGGGATTCAGGAGGGGCGTCTGCCATGCGGAGCGGCGCCGGCAGGGAGGCCCGGCGCGATCAGCTCAGTACGGCTTTGCGATGATGCGCCGTTGCGGGTCGAGCGCGCCTGGCACCTTGAAAATGGGCGCCGGGGAGACGTTCTTCAGCTCGTAGCCCTTGAGCTTGAACTCCGGATAGAAGCCGTTGCTCGCCGGTTCGTAGACTGTCTCACCCGTGAACTTGCCGAAAAACTTGTACTCGTAGCCGTTGTCGCTGCCGAGCTTCCCGAGTTCGCGATCCGGTGCGAGTTTCTCCTGCTCGTTGAGCATGACCATGCGCGCGGCGGCCCAGGATTCGCCCGGCTTGCGGATATAGCCCCAGAATTTGTAGTCCACCTTGTAGTAGCGGCGCGCGATGAAGTAGTCGCCCTGTGGTTCGCTGTTGATCTCCGTCAGCATGGCCGACCGGTTTTGCGTATTCGGGTCAGCGGTGGCGCAACCCGAGAATAACAGCAGGGTGAACAGGAAGGTGAGAAAGAGAGAGCGCCGAAGTGTCATGGATAGAAGGTTCAAAGCAGGCCGAGCTTGCCGAGGAAAGGCTCAATCCAGTCGGAGAGTGCATCTTCCTTGAGCGAATGCGGTTCGGGAATGTTGCCAAAGATCCGCCAGGATTCGCTATGGCCGATGGAGTCCCCCGGGGCTAGCGTGCGCAGCGGGCTCAGGGTCTCGATCTGCAACATGTTGGCGTTGCTGAAGGTCTCGAAATTGCAGCCGAAGTCAGGATACGTAGCGCCTTCCTCAAGTTCGACGAGCTTCACGAAGAGCGTGCTGCGCGTGAGGTAGCCGATCCACTTCATGCGGTGCAGCAGCCCCAGCTTCGTGTGCGAGCTGTGGGCCGTCTGCCGCAGCGTGATGAATTCACGCCCCCAGCGCCAGCGTTCGTCGGCGGTATCCGTATAAGGCCACAGGACCTGCAGCCGATCCGGGCCGACATTGCGCGCATGCGGCGTCATGGGCGGACGCGGGATGATCTCCAGCCCACCAGTTTCCATGGTGGTGACGCCCCACGTAGCCAGTTCAGTGGGCTCCGTGCCGGCATTGGTGGCGCGATGCTCCAGCTTCACCTCCGAGGAATCCTCGGCCAGCGTCACGGTAAGCGACTTTTTGATAAACCACGGCGCCACCGGCTCGTTTTCCAACCGTACGCCATTTGGCAACAGTTCATGGGTCACGGGTGAGTTGTCCGGGAAATAGGTGCGCTCGCTTTCCGGCGCGAGCCACAGGCGGTGACCGCCGCGGGCGAGATAGGTGCTCTCGCCACTGTGGCCGAGTTCGTCGGCATTGGTCTTCAGCACATTCTTGCCGCCTGGCAGGTGCTGGTAGGAAATGACACGCGGGCCGACATCGAGCGTGATGATCAGTTCGGCGTGATCGTTCGCCAGGCGGAGGCAGTTCGTCCATCCGCCGAAAGTCGTTTTTTCAATTTTCATCGAGATCCTTGCGCACCTTCACAAGCAGCGCGGGGTGTCGCTGGAGCTGCTGGGTGAGCGCCTCGATGGCGCGCAGCGTGGGCGGGCTGATGTGGTGTTCCATACCTTCCACATCGTGATAGATGACCTCGTCGTCGACGCCAAGGAGTTTGAGGAAGTCGGTCAGGAGCTGGTGGCGGCGCGTGATGTTGCGCGCGAGGGCTTCGCCGGCAGTGGTCAGGGCCAGGCCGCGGTATTTTTCATACTTCAGCAGACCCTCGGTATCGAGCCGCTGCACCATGTTCGTCACGCTGGCCTGAGAAATCTTCAGGCTCTGGGCAATGTCCACCACGCGGGCATAGCCCTTGGTATTGATCAGCTCGAGGATGCGCTCGAGATAATCCTCCACCGCCGCGGAACTGCGGGCCAGCTGGCGGGTAGAGGATGAGGCGGACATGGACGGGAACGCTAAGGGGTAAAAAAACGCCGTCAAGAAAACGAAAATTCGGCGATTGACACATTTGTAGGAACAGACAACTAATTTAGGTGCACCTAACTTTCTGAACCCCGTGAAACATTTTCCGCCGACACAAGCCCTGGCCAGGCTTCCGCTCCTCGCCACGCTCGTCCTGTCCGCGGCTTCCGCTTGGGCGGATTTCGGCGACGCTGCCGGCAAGGCGGCGCCTCCCACGGCCCGGGACAAAAGCGGCTACACGCTCTTCAACCCCGTTCCGCAGGATGCCATGCGCGAATTTTCGACAGATCGACCGGACCAGACGGAATGCCCCTTTACGATCGATGCCGGCCACGTGCAGTTCGAGATGGATTTCGCCACCTTCACGCAGGATCGCGCCGAAGGCCTCCGCACGCGCACGTGGAACGTCGCGCCATTCAACGTGCGCGTCGGCCTCCTCAACAATCTTGAGCTCAGCCTCATCTTCGACAGCTACCTCCACGTGCGCACGGAGGATCGCGCGGCCCGCACAGCGGCTACGCAATCCGGCGTGGGCGACTTCACTGCGCGGCTGAAGCTGAACCTCTGGGGCAATGACGGCGGCAAGACGGCCTTTGCGCTTTTGCCCTACATCAAGTTCCCCACCAACTCCGGCAATCTCGGCAATCGCGCGGTGGAAGGCGGCCTGCTTCTTCCGCTTTCGATCGAGCTGCCCGGCGGCTTCGGCTTGGCGCTGGAGACCGGCGCGAGCTTCATCCGGAACGACGACAGTCGTGCCTATCACGCGGAGATCGTGAATTCGATCAGCATCGACCACGCGATCGTGGGCAAGCTGAGCGGCTACGTGGAATTTTACAGCACTGTGAGCACACAACGCCACCAGCCGTGGGTGGGCACTGTGGATGTCGGCCTCGAATTCGCCGTGACGGAAAACATCCAGCTCGATTGCGGCTGCAACATCGGCGTCTCGCATGGCGCCGACGACGTGAACCCATTCGTCGGCATCAGTGTGCGTTTCTAAAAATCCCATGAGTACGATGAGTGATACAGACCAGCCCCTCTCCCCGAACTCCGACACCGGCTGGCGCAATGCGGCCAGCCAGGTCTCGTTGCCGGAGGTGCACCGCAGCATCTTGGTGCCGACAAACGCTTCCTTCTGGCGCAAGCTGCTCGCTTTCTCCGGCCCGGGCTTCCTCGTGGCCGTCGGCTACATGGACCCGGGCAACTGGGCGACCGACCTCGCAGGCGGCGCACAGTTTGGCTACACACTGCTCTGCGTCATCATGATCTCGAATCTGATGGCGATCCTGCTCCAGCACCTGTGCATCAAGCTGGGCATTGTCACCGGGCGCGACCTCGCGCAAGCCTGCCGTGATCACTATTCCAAGCCCACGGTGTGGTTCCTGTGGATCCTATGTGAAGTCGCCATCGCGGCCTGCGACTTGGCGGAAGTGCTCGGCACTGCCATTGCCATCCAGTTGCTCTTCCCGAAGATCTCGCTGGTCACCGGCTGCATCATCACCTCGCTCGATGTGCTGGCGGTGCTTTACTTGCAGAACAAGGGATTCCGCTACATCGAGGCGCTGGTCATTACCCTCATCGCCACCATCGGGACCTGCTTTGCGGCCGAACTGATTTTCTCCAAGCCCGATCTCAGCGGCATCCTGCTCGGTTTCATCCCGAACCCGCACGTCGTCACCAATCAAAAGATGCTCCTCGTCGCGATCGGCATCCTGGGCGCGACTGTCATGCCGCACAATCTCTACCTGCACTCCTCCATCGTGCAGACGCGCAAGTATGCGCAGACGCCGGAGGGCAAGAAGGAGGCGATCAAGTTTGCCACCATTGATTCGAGCACGGCGCTCATGTTTGCCCTCTTCATCAATGCCGCCATTCTCATTCTGGCCGCCTCGGCGTTCCACTGGTCGGGCCACCAGGACGTAGCGGAGATCCAGGAGGCCTACAAGCTTCTGAGCCCGATGCTGGGCGTAGGCATGGCCAGCATCCTCTTTGCCGTGGCGCTGCTCGCCTCGGGGCAAAATTCCACGCTCACCGGCACGCTCGCCGGGCAGATCGTGATGGAAGGTTTCGTGAACATCCGCCTGCGGCCGTGGCTGCGGCGTCTCATCACCCGGGGGCTGGCCATTGTGCCCGCAGTCGTGGTGATCAGCATCTGGGGAGAAGGCAAGACGACGGAGCTGTTGCTCGTAAGCCAGGTCGTCCTCAGCATGCAGCTCGGTTTTGCCGTGTGGCCGCTCATGCGTTTCACCGGTGAAAAGGCGAAGATGGGAGAATTCGCCAACGCGGTTTGGATTCGCATCCTCGGCTGGAGCACGACGTTGATCATCATCGTGCTGAATGTGAAATTGCTCTTCGATACCTTCCTCCCCGAGACCGTGCTCAAGGCGGTCTACGGCGCGGTCGGTCTCCCCACCCCCTGAACCTTTCGCACGCCATGTATCGCAAAATCCTCGTTGCCCTCGAGAACAGTCCCACCGATCAGGCATTGCTTCCACACATCGCGCAGTTTGCGACGATGACGAAAAGTGAATTGCTGCTGCTGCACGTGGCCGATGGTTGGGCGGCACGCAATTTCGAGCAGCTCAATCTCGCGGAATCCGAGGAGATGCGCGAGGACTTGAGCTATCTCGAGGAGATCGCCGCGCGTTTGCGCACCGATACGGGCCTGAAAGTCGAGACGCGCCTCGCGCTGGGCAATCCGCCCACGCAGATTCTGAAAGTCTCCGAGGAGGAGCAGTGCAACCTTATTGCCATGGCGTCGCACGGGCATCAGCTCATCGGGGATATCATTCACGGCAGCACCATCGAAGCCGTGCGGCATAAGGCGCGGGTGCCGATCCTGGTGGTGCCACCGAAGAAATAGGGAGCCGCTTTCCTCTCCCGGTGTCATCCTGAACGCAGTCGAAGGATGACAGTGCTTCGGAAGCGCTTTCTATTCCACCCGCCGGAGCACCGCCCCACTCGCCTGCTGATTGAAGCCCAGCACTGAAATCAGCACCGTTTCGATTTTTTTGTCACACACGGCGGCACCGGGCAGCATGCCGTGTTGCAACGCGAGCGCACCGACCACCGTCTGCAACAGCGCGCTCGCACCCAGCGTCTCGCCAAACGCCGGCTTCGGCAAATAAACCGTCGTGTGAGGAAGGTGCGCCGCCAGCGCCCGCCGCTCAATGACATCCACGAAGGTGCCGTTGGCGCAGCCGATCACCGCATCCGTTTTACCGCTCGGCAGCAGTTCGGCATAAATCCGCTGCAATGCAGCCTCCGCCTCTCTCTGTCGAAAAACCGGAACACCATCGTGTACCTGCAGCGCGACTTTTCCTTCGCGAGCCAGCACCACCGCAGCCGCTCCTTCCGCCAGCAAGGCTCCACGCGAAGGACCGGCCTCGCGGGCAATCTTCCAGTCGCGGTACGCTTCGCATAAAATCCAGTCGCACTCCTCGCTGCCCACCACGACGACACGGTCCACTTCGTCCGTGGCTAACAATTGCTCGGCAAACTTCAGCGCCGCCAGCCCCACTGTGCCGTCATTCACCAGCGTGTAGCTGGCACCATCGATCCCGAGTTGCGCCGCGAGGTGGCTGGCCGGTGCGTTGTAAACGGTTTCTGGAAAGAGCAGCGGGCTGGCCGCATTGGCCCCCTGCTTCACGATCTGCTCGTAGAACTTCCGGGTGTAGATGACGCCTCCACTGGAAATGGCAAAGACGATGGCCGTGCGGGCGGCGATCTCCGGCGTCATCGTCACACCGGCGTCTTGCAGCGCCGCGAGACCTGCGGCGACGGCAAAATAGGAAATCGCGCTCGAGCGGCGCAGGCGTGGGTTGCGTCCCAGCGCTTCCACCGTTTTGGGCGGAACAGGCGCGTAGACATGCTCGCGCCCGGTCTCTGGGTTCGTCACGACCTTTTGCTCGGCTGCGTCGCCGCGCCCCAGCCTCTCCCACACTTCATCCAGGCCGGCGCCGAGTGGCGTGATCCAGCCCAGGCCGGCAATGCATGCGCTCATGGTCGGGCCTCCTCGATGACGATGGACGCATTGGTGCCGCCAAATCCAAACGAATTCGAAACGACGCAGTGCACACGCGCGTCGCGCGCCGCATTCGCCACGATGTTCAGCCGCCACGCCGGGTCGATCTCCTGCAGATTGATATTGGGTGGCAAAAACTGGCGCTGCAGCGCGAGCACGGAAAATACCGCCTCGATCGCGCCTGCCGCGCCCAGGGAATGGCCCATCATCGATTTCGTGGAGCTCACCGGAACGCGGTCGCCGAAGAGTTCCGCGATCGCCGTGCCTTCCGTAGCGTCGTTGAACTGCGTGGCCGTACCGTGGGCGTTGATGTAATCCACATCTTGAGGCGCGCGATGCGCATCCGCCAGTGCACGCTCCATCGCCTGCCGAGGGCCGATGCCGCTGGGATGGGGCTGCGTGAGATGGTGATTGTCCGTAGAAATTCCGTAGCCGGTGACCTCCGCGAGGATCGGTGCGCCGCGCCGCTTCGCGCTCTCCATTTCCTCCAGCGCGAGCAGTCCCGCGCCTTCGCCGAGCACCAGCCCGGTGCGCGCTTTGTCAAAGGGCCGAATCTTTTCGGGCGTCGAAGCTTGCAGCGAATCGAAGCCGACGAAGACCATCTCGGAAATCGCGTCGTAGCCGCCGCACAGGATGCGCCGGTATTGCCCTGCGCGCACGAGCCGGAAAGCGTGCCCCACGGCATTCGTGCCTGAGGCACAGGCATTGGCGATGATCTGGCTCGGCGCCGCGCAGGGCCACGCTTCCTCCGCATCGAGGACCGGTTTTTGCGGCAGGTAATTTGCCAGCCATGCAGCACGCTCCGGCGTGCGGCGCTTCCCCACCTGCGAGCGGTAAAAGGCCTCGCCGAAACTCATCCCGCCACTGGTGGTCCCGATGACCAGCAGCTCGGGGTCAAACGCGCCGTCGCCCGCGCGCACCTCGGCGGCGGCGGCCATCATCATGAGACTCGCCGGATGGCGCAGTCGCTCGCGACGCTCGGCGGCGGAACCGAATTGGGCCTTCAGCCTCGTCACATCCACCAGGCCGGCGGTCTTGCAGCGCGTCTTGCTCACGTCAAAAGCGGTCACCGGCGTCACCCCGTCGCGCCCGCTTCGCAGGGCGGCGGTGGTCTCATCGCATCCCAAGCCGAGAGGGCTCACGACGCCAATGGCGGTCACGGCCACGCGGCGGGGCTGGGAAGCGGGAGGGGAAATCATTTCGTCACGCATCTTTTCGTTGGGCTCGTTGCCCGGCGCAATCGCAATTCGCGTTGTAGCCGGGCTCAATGAGCCCGGACGGTGGGTTTTGGGGCGGCATCACCCACACCAAACCGTGGGCCCTTAAACCCGGCCACAGCACCGCCCTTTGACTATCGCCCATTTTGCGGCGAAGATCGGCCCCCTGCTCTGCCCAATGACCGACGAACCACTCGCCAATCCCTTGATCGACGAAAACACCGCACCCGCGCCTGCTTCGCAAAGGCAGCGGGCCTTACTGACGCGTTTTACGTGGTTCCTCGCGGGTTCGGGCGTGAACTACCTGCTCATTTCCCTCCCCTACAAATGGCTGGAAACGCACACCCATTTTACCAAGTTTGAACTCTCGGCGTGCAGCCTGACGGTTAGCACCTCGTTCTTTTTCGTTTGGAATTACTTCGTCAATTTCCGGACGGACACTCGGAAGCGCGAGGCCCTGCCCCGCTACATTATGGCCGTCGGCATCATGTTATTCCTTTCTTCCAACACTTTAGCCTTTTTGAAATCGCATGATTTTCATCACGCCCTCAGCCTCGGTCATTTCCCGCTCGATCTCGACATCGTCGCTACTCAGTTCTTTCTCAGCGGGCTGAAGTTTTTCCTCTATCACAAGTGGGTCTTCCCGCTGCCGAAAGAGTCGAACGCGTGAACTGGACCAAACTCGCCGAGAGCCGCATCGAGGAAGCGATGGCCAGCGGCGAGTTCAGGGATTTGCCTGGACAGGGTAAGCCGCTCGATCTCTCAGACTATTTTGCTCTGCCTCCCTCCGCGCGCGCCGGGGCCGCCCTGCTGAAGAATGCCAATGTCGTGCCGCCGGAAGTGCAGTTGCTGAAGGAAATCGGCGAATTGGAGGAGGCGCTCCAGCACTCAGGTAAGAGGGATCGGCCTCAGGCGGCCCGGGAATTCCATGGCGAAGACGCCAAACTCACCGGCCTCCGCGGGCAATTGCAGGAAAAGCGCGTGGCCCTGGCTCTCGCGATGGAGCGTCGCCGCCACCGCGAGCCGCGCTCGCTGGAGTAGAAACTACCTCCAAACCTGCCGCGCACGAATCAGCGCACCGGGCAAGGACGACGCGGGAAAAGACAGCGCCTGAAGCGGCGAAAGATTTCGTCTGTTTTTTGAAAGTACTTCGCCCTGCGAGCCGTATTGCCCCTTAGCCACAAGAGGCAATCTACGATCATGAAACCGCGTTTCCCCATTTGCTGCACTTTCGGCTGGCGAGCCGGTGGGTGCCAACACGCGTGGAGTCGTGAATCTGGGTGAAGACTTTGTAGAGCGTAGGAGACCGCCGGCGTGATGACCGGCGGAGGAGAAGCCGCCGTCGCTTCCGTGGGGGGAGCGACGGCGTGCTCTCCCACGCCGTCGGGTGCGGAAAACGAAGCGGGGCGATGTTTTCAAATGAATCACCCCATCATCCCGAGTTTGAGTCCGATGCGACGACCAACCCGCCATGGCATGCGAATGTTGAGTGTCAAAACGAAATCAACGCCCAACGAAATCCAATCCCATGAAAAAATCCATGAGCTTGAACGAATACCGGCGGCAGTATCCCAACACGGCGGCTGTCCCGACTCTGAGTCAATCTGGCCTGATCGGTGGGATGCTGCAGCGCCATGAAAAGCGGACTGCCCGCCAGATATGGCGGCGAGCGTTGATTTCTCGCGTCGTAGAGTTCCCGCTCGATGTGGCAGCGTGGCTTTGGCGCCTGGCCACCGCGCCGGCAGCTCCGGCCGCGCCGCACCCGGTGATGGTACGGATCTCCCGCGTTTGATCCTGGTGGGAAGCGATGCGAGCCGATCTCAGGAGAACGTGACGTTCACGACACCCGCAGCGCGACAGGCGCCGAGCACGTCCATGATGCGCTCGTGACGCACATCGCTGCTCGGGCGAATAAAGACCGGGGCCTTGATGTCGAAGCTTTGCACCGTCTTTAGCCAATCGCGGAAGGCGGGAAGCTGTTTATCGGAGGCGATTCCGAACGGTTGGCCGTTGGCGATGATCTGGCCATCGGCGGTGATGTCGATCGTGACGGCGATTTCTCTCGGAAGACCGCTGGCCGCCGGCGTCGGTAGCGCGATATTCAGTTCTCGCTCGGTAGCGCGGAACCCGGCGCAGGCCATAAAAAACAGCATGAGGACGAAAACGACGTCGACCATGGGTGCGATTTGAAAGCCGACTTCGCCGTCTTGGGATTGGATGGAACTGGCCATAGTGGTGTGTTGTTGGGCGGTTAGGGGTTCGGGGCAGAAGCGGGGGTCTGGCCGACGACGGCGAAAGTGATCTTGGAAACACCCGTCTCGCTGACTGCGATCATGATCGGCCGCAAGAAATCGTAACGCACATCCCGATCGGCGCGAATGAGCACGCGTATTTCAGGAGAGACCTGAGTCTTGGTGCGTAGATAATCCCGCATCTGGGCAGCCTGCGCGAAATGCCGGCCATCGATCTCCACGTCGCCGGTCTGATTGATGGAAGACCAAGTGATGTTCAGTGTGGCCTGGCTCGAATCGGCGCCTGACTGGCCTTGCGCCACCGGCAACACGACGTTGTTCCTCCTCTGCAGCACTTCCGTGGAGCTGATCGACATAAAGAAGACGAACAGCACCAACAGGATGTCGATCATCGGCGCGATTTGAAATTCCGGCCCGTCCTCGGGACCAAGCCGCAACTGGGCTTTTTCACGCAGCGTCTGGGGAGACATGCCGGCAGACTATCATCACCTCAGCGATTTGAAAACTGGGATTGTCAGACCCAGGACACCGGCGGCGTTCCTGCCAGAGCTTGCGCTGCTTCGCTATTGCACCGGCACGGGCGGGCGGGCGTTAACGACCGAGAGAGTCACTTTCTTGAGGCCAGCCTTGCCAGCCGCAGCGATGACTTCCTTGAGAAATGGGTAGCGCACATTGCGATCTGCACGAATCAAAATGCGCAGGTCCGGTTTTGCTTTCGCCTGAGTTTGCAGCGTCGCCAATATCTCGTCGGCCTTTGCAAACTTTTGGCCTTCGATCTCAATGCCACCGATATCACCGGACACAGACCACGTGAGGTGAACGATTAATTGCGGTCCCGGAGGCGGCGTCGCTTGAGCGCCTTTTGCCGGAGGGAGAGCCACCGGGTGCTCAGGCATCGCCACGGCGATGCGTACCCCGGCCCGCCGCAGTGCGTTGATGACCTGCTTTCCAAATTCGAATGGCACTTCGCCATCGGGGCAGAATACGACCCTCAATTCCGGGTCGGCAGCCAACTTCGCCCGCGCCGTTTCCGTCGCGTCCTCCAGCTTGGCAAACTTCCGGTGATCCATCTCGATCGTCCCAGCGTGATCCGTCTCTGACCAAGTAACCCGGACGACGAAGTCGTGAGGTCGCGGATGCGCGGGATCCGGAGGGTCGGACGGTATGCCACTCTCCTGCTGCGCATGCAGAGCCAGCGCCGAGGCGAAAGCGAAAAGCGCCGCCCGCAGGAATTTCACGACGAACGTGCCGTTACGAGAACGTCAGATTCTTGATGCCCGCGGCGGCGCAGGCATTGAGCACGTCGATGATCCGCTCGTGGCGGGTCTCGGCGTTCGGACGGATGATGACCGGGTCTTCACCGCCGAAACCTTGGGTGGCCTTGAGCCAGTCGCGCAAAGTCATCAAAGTCTTATCTGTCGGCGTGCCGAAAGATTGATTGTTGGCCACGACCTGCCCATCGGGCGAAATATCGATGATGATCGGGGTCTTGGCTGTGGAGTCCTTGCTCGCGGCAGCGCCGCTGGGAAGGCTGATATTGAGCTCTTTTTCGACGACCTGCGAACCGGCGCTGGCCATGAAGAAAAGCATGAGCACGAACACGACGTCGACCATCGGTGCGATCTGGAATCCGATATCGCCGTCTTCTGAACCTACGCTACCGCCCATGTGGAGCTCCTTTCGTTAAACATAAATTTCAGGGGGAAGAAAATGGGAAGATGGTTACTCGGGCGCACTCGCGTCCTTGTTGACCACGGAAAAGGTGACCTTGCCCACGCCAGCCTTGCCAGCGGTGATCATCACCTGCTTGAGGTAATCATACCGCACGTTACGATCCGCGCGGATCAGGATGCGCATCTCGGGGTTGTTCTGCGTCTTGGTCTGCAAGTAACCGATCATCTGGTCCGGCTGGGCAAACTTTTGATTGTCGACCTCCAGGCTTCCCGCGTTGTTCAGCGTCGCCCACATGACGTTGACGATCGTCTGGCCCTTGCTGTCCTTATCCGCTTCCTTCGCATCCTTGGCCACGGGGAGAGTCACCTCTTTGTTCACCTGCAACACTTCGGTGGAGCTGATCGACATGAAGAAGACGAGCAACACGAGCAAAATGTCGATCATCGGCGCGATCTGAAACTCCGGATCTTCCTCGGGAGGAAGCCGGGTTTGCGCGCGCTGCGTTTTCGCGTGGGAGGCGCGGTGAGACATGGCTTAGGATTGCCAGTCGAGAGTGGAGCCGCAGTGCGGGCAGGGATTCACGCCGGGCGTGACTGCGCCATTGCAGATCGGGCAGGCGGTAGTGAGCGCCATGGAAACCTTGCGCACGCCGCCCATCGGAGCCGCGGCACCGGCGTTGAAGTTTTCGCCGACCTGGATGCCTGCGAGTTCATCGAAGGGAATGTCGATGAGGAGCGAATTCACCACGTCGTCCGCGTGCACGATGCACATCTGCGAGACGTTGCGGAAGACGTAGTAGGAGACGAAGGCCGGGATGGCGATGAAGAGACCGCTCGCCGTCGCCAGGAGCACTTCACCGATCTTGCCCGAGAGTGCACGGGGGTCGCTGATGCCGCTTCCCGCCAATACGCGGAAAGCGCCCATCATGCCGATAACCGTGCCGAGCAGCCCGATCATGGGGCTGACGACGCCGATTACAGAGAGATAGCTGTTGCGAGTGCGGAGCAGGGTGGCTTCGCGCAGGCCGTGCTCGGCCACCGCGTCTTCCACTGCTTCCTTGCCGCGGCCGATGCGGCTGAGCCCGGCCTTAAGCACGTTGGCGAGGTAGTTCCTGTTGGCGTTGCAGGTCTCCCAAGCTTCCTGGTAGTTGCCGTTGAGGATGGTCTGCTGCAGCGCGGCAATGAGCGGCGGCGGGGCCAGCTTGGCCTTCCGGAGCTGCATGATATTCTGGATGATGAACGTGACCATCGTGACCGAGGTGCCGATGATCGCGCACCAGATGAGCATGATGAGCGGGCCGCCCGCCTTGATCGTATCAATGATACTTTCGCCGCCAGCGGCTTTGGCCTCGCCGCCCTCTTCCTGGGCAAAACCAGTGGCGTGGCTCAATACCAAGGTGGCGACACAAAATGCGAGGGGAAGAAAACGGCGGAGTCGGGGGTGGATCATATGTGGTCTTTGGAGCAGGAGATTTAGGGAACAGCGACGCCGGGATGAGCGGCACGCAGAGCATCGGCGCGCTCTTGGGCAGCGGCCACGGCTACTCGGTCATAATAAAATAACGTAACAGTACGCAAATAATCTTCGAGAGCGCCTGGAAGATTTCCGGTGGCTTCCTTGACCTGGCCGCTCACGAGGAAGGCCTGGCTGTAGGCGAGGGCATTGACCGCGGTGACCGTCTTTTCCTTGAGTGCCGCGTCGGTGATCGGTTCGAGCTTCTGCTTGGCAGTGTCGAAATCCTTCTTCACCACGGCGAGCCGGGCGAGGCCCACTTCGGACTGCAGCGAGCCACCGTTTGGATAGAGGCGCTTGAAGTCGGCATAAGCCGCCTCGGCCTTGGGAATGTCATTGGCGATGATGTAAAGCTCTCCCAACATGCCAGTCGCCTGTTGCGCCCACGGTGCAGGCATCCCCTTGAACTTGCCGGCCACGCCTTTCACGAGGGTGAGCGCCTTCGCAAAATCCTTTTGCTGATAGGCCCGGATGGCTTCGTTAAACTCCGCGGGAGACGGCATGCGCACCTCTTTCACGCTGGTGAGCGGGAGGCCGAGCTGGCCCTGGCCCACAAGAAATTCGAGCGTCTGGCCGGAAGCAGAAACGCCGATGACCTTCACCGTGCGCTGCTGATTGTCCGTGGTGATGATGACGTCCTGCGCCCGCGCGGCAAAAGTGAGTAACAATGCGGCGGCGACGGCAAAAAGGAGTTGCTGGATTGTAAGGGGGGCACGTAGCTTCATCGGCTCTGCGGGGCGGCAAGCTATTAATGTGGCCGCCCGAAAGCAACTAAGAATCTTCCCCAAATCATGGTTTACCACCTTTTCCGCAAATACCAGCAGGGCATTATGATCGCTGTCACGTTGGTGACGATCGTTACTTTTGCCGGGTTTTACAGCCACAGCGACTTCCTGGACCGTGGCAGCGCCAACCGCGCAGGCACTATTTATGGTCGCAGTGTTTCCCTGCCACAGGCCCAGAAAGCCATTCACAAGGGCGATGTCTGTCTGCAGCTGGCCCAGATGGAGATGATGTATGGAGGAGGGGGCGAACACACCATGGGCGATCTCTATCAGTCCCTGGCGATCAACCGGATGGAAGCGAAGGAGAACTTTCTTTGGAACAGTATCGTTCTGAAGCAGGAAGCGCAGAACCTCGGCATTACCGTCTCGGAAGAGGAAATCTTCACGGCCACGACGACCCTCCCTGTCTTCCAGACCAATGGAGCCTATGACTCGGGCCGCTTCGATAATTTTTCACGAGGTGTGCTCGGGCCGCTGGGTCTGACGACCGATGATTTCGGCGATCTGATCGGAGACGCCCTCCGGCTGAAAAAGATCAAGGCTCTGCTGGGCTCGACCGTCGCTCCGTCCGAGAGCGACATCCGGGATGCTTTCACCCGCCTCAACCAAAAGACCGAAGCCTCAGTGGTGCGGTTTAAGTTCGACGACTTCCTGGCCGGCGCACAAGTGCCCGATGAAGACCTGAAGAAGCGCTTCGAAGAGCGCAAGACGACGCTGAACACCGAGGAAACGCGCAAAGTGAAGTATGTGGCCTTCACCCTCCCAGCCACCGAAAAGCTGGAAGGTGCCGCGCGCGGCAAAGCACTGAGCGAACTCCAGAAGCAAGCCGAGGACTTTGCCGTCGCCATGACGAACAAGGACGCCAAGTTTGATGAAGTGGCGGCAAATGCCAAGGCGCCGGTCAAGGAGACGCCGGATTTCACTATCGCCAAGCCACCGGAAGCGCTCGATGCGTCGGAAGAGATTGCCGGCTCCGCCTTCAAGCTCAACCTGCAGCAGCCGAACAGCGACGTGCTCGAAACCGCGCGCGGTTATTACATCCTGCAACTCACGGCCGTCACGCCGCCGCGCCCGTTGACCTTTGACGAGGCCAAGGGCGCTCTAGTCGAGACGATGAAGCGGGAGCGCGCGCAGGAAGCGCTGAATCTCAAGGCCACCGAAGTGCGCAACAAGATCGAGACGGAAATCAAGGGCGGCAAGACCTTCGCCGCCGCGGCGGAAGCGGTCGGGGTAAAGGCCGAGGAATTCCCGGCTTTCTCGCCGAAGGAACCGAAAGTCGAGCCGGCCAATTCCGGGGAAATCATGCAGACGGCTTCCGAGCTGAATGAAGGTCAGCTCAGCACCGCGGTACCGACCTCCGATGGCAGCGTGATCGTGTATGTCACCAAGCGCCTGCCGATCGACGAAGCCAAGCTCAAGACGGACCGCGCCCAACTCGCCGATGCGCTCGGCAATGCCCAGCGGACGATGCTCTTCCAGCAATGGCTGCGCCTGCGCCGCGCCGCCGCGCAATTGCAGACGAGCTTCCACGCGTAGGCGGCGGAAGTGGAGCGTGGATAGCCCACGGGCTTCCCTACGCTCCGCCTCTCATCCACACTTCGACAACCATTCCCGCCAAATGAATCCTGAAGTCGAAGAGCTCTTTGATGATGCCAATGGCGACCTCGCCCTCGGCGAGCTCGATGCGGCTGTGGAGAAGTATCGGCGCTGCACGGAGCTTGCGCCGGATTTCTTCGATGGCTGGCATGCGCTGGGCATGGCGCTAATGAAGACGGGGCATTTCCAGGAGGCGATCGAGGCGGGGTTGAAGACGGTGGACCTGCGGCCCAACGAACTGCTCGCGTGGTCGAGCCTTTCGCTCTTTTACGTGCGCGCCGGAATGATCAAGGAAGCCGAGTCCGCCAGCGGCAAGGCGCGCATCCTGAGCTGGGGCGGCAAGGTCAAAAAAGACTGACCCATGGACCCTGGCGCCGGCAATCTCTGGACTTTCAACGGCGGCGTGTGGTGGCACTTCATCGTCCGCGCCGCGATCGTCTATTTCATGGTGCTCGTTTTCATCCGCGTCTCCGGCAAGCGCCAGGTGGGGCAAATGACGCCATTCGATCTCGTGCTGCTTCTGCTCATCAGCAACGCCGTGCAGAACTCGATGAACGGTGGCGACAACTCGATCACTGCCGGATTCATCCTCGCCGGCACTCTTATTCTGGTGGACGTGGGTCTCGGCTTGGCGACTCGCCGCAGTCGCAAGCTGGAGAAGATCGTCGATGGCGAAGCGGAGATTCTGATCCACAACGGCAAATTACGCCCGGGCGCGCTGGAACGCGCGGGGCTCACGCAACACGAGCTCATGGCGGCCCTGCGGGAATCGGATTGCGCGAAGGTTGGCGAAGTGCACACCGCCATCCTCGAGACGAATGGGCGGATCACGGTGCTGACGCGGAAGGGACGGGAGTAAAGAGCGTTGACGTTCCGCTCCCAGCGCGGAGACTGCCTCTGCTAACCCCTCCTTATCTTATGGGCCTGTTCGACTCTCTCCTCGGCTCCGTCCTCGGTGGCGGAGACAAAACGCAACTCCTTACCAATCTCGCCGGTTCGCTCATCGGGAACCACAGCTCCGGCCAGGGGCTCGGCGGATTGGTGCAGCAATTTGAAAGCGCCGGCCTCGGACATCTCGTCCAGTCGTGGATCGGCTCTGGCCAAAATCTGCCGGTCAGCGCCGAGCAGATCCAGCAAGTGCTCGGCAGCCAGTTCGTGCAGCAGTTTGCCCAGCAACACGGCATCGACATCAATTCCGCTTCCGCGACGATCGCGCGGATCCTGCCGCAGCTGGTCGATCACGTAACACCGAATGGACAGGTGCCAGTGCATGGGCAGGTGCAGGATCTTCTGGCGAGCCTGCTCGGTGGGGGAAATGTCCCTCCGGCGAGCTGACGGACACCGCGGTTTCCGCTGGTCAGATAGTTGCCAAGCGCGCGCAGATCGCCCACATTGCGCGCCCGCCTTATGGCCGACTCCTTTTTCATCACCACCGCCATCGACTACACCAACGGCGCGCCGCACATCGGGCACGCTTATGAGAAAGTGCTCGCCGATGTGCTGGCGCGCTTTCATCGCTTGAAGGGCGATGACGTTTTCTTTCTCACCGGCGTGGATCAGCACGGGCAGAAAGTGCAGCAGAGCGCGGAGAAGCAGGGCGTGGAGCCGCAGGCGTTTGTCGATGGCATCACGGCGAAGTTTCTCGCCCTGTGGCAGAAGCTCGGCGTGGAGTACGATGGCTGGGCCGCGACGACCGACGCGAAGCACAAGGACTGCGTGCGCGCCATCCTGCAAAGGCTCTGGGACGACAAGGGCGATGACGGCCAGAGCAGGTGGCTCTACAAGAAAAGCGCGGGCGGCTATTACTCGGTGCGGCAGGAGCAATTCCTCACGGACAAAGAGCGCGGACCGGATGGGGAATTTGGCCCCGAGTGGGGCCAGGTGGAATTTCGCGAGGAGGAGAACTTTTACTTCCGCCTGCTGCCGCACAAGCAGTGGCTGCTCGACCTCATCGATGCGCGGAGCAAGGCGGGCCAGCCACTGGTAGTGCCGGATTTCCGCGTCTCGGAATTGCGCAATGCGGTGGAAAAGCTCGAGGGCGATCTTTGCATCTCGCGTCCCGATACGCGCCTGAAATGGGGCATCCCCTTCCCCGAGAGCTTCGGCGCGAGCTTTGTCACGTTTGTCTGGTTCGACGCGCTGGTGAACTACATCAGCTTCGCGCCCGGTTACGATCCCACCACGCCGCGGCCGTCGGAAGAGTTCCTGAAATACTGGCGCACCACCGTCCATGTCATCGGCAAGGACATCCTCATCCCCGCGCACGGCGTCTATTGGCCGATCATGCTCAAGGCGATCGGCTTCACCGACGAAGAGATCCCCACCCTGCTCGTGCACGGCTGGTGGAACATCTCCGGTGCGAAGATGAGCAAGAGCCTAGGCAATGTCATAGACCCGGATTTGCTCGCCGATAAATACGGTGCGGAAGCCGTGCGTTACTATCTCGTGAGTGACATTGCCACGGGCAAGGACGCAGATTTTAGCGAAGAGCGCCTCATTCAGCGCTTCAACACCGACCTCGCGAACAGCTTGGGAAACCTGTTGAATCGTACGCTCAGTATGGCGGCGAAGTATCGCGAGGGCGTAGTGCGGATTTCTCCTTCGTGTCGTTCGACGATCACCCGTCTACAAGCGGACGAAGAAGTCGAAACCCCTAACATATTGAGCGACGATCAAGCTGGCACGCCTCTGCAGTTGGTTGGGTTTCGTGCGCTTTCCGCCGGATTGTGCAAGAGAAACTATGAAGAGGCGATGGGGGGATCTCTGACTTCCGTCGCTTTCTCGAACAGTTTGGAAATCGCGACAGCCTGCAACGAGTTGATCGATCTGACCGCGCCCTGGAAACTTGCCAAAGACGCTAGTTCGGCGGAACAACTCGAGGGCGTTCTCTATCACTTGGCGGACTCACTACGGAGCCTCGCTATTTTCTTGTCGCCAGTAATTCCGAAGGCCGCCCACGGCATTTTCGATCAGCTCAACTGGAAGATGGAAACGAGCGGGAAAGCGGAGCGCTTCCATCTCGCCGATGCCCAGTGGGGCGGGTTGCCGGATGGACATCAGCTCGGCAAGCCCACGCCGCTCTTCCCGCGGATCGAGCTGCCGAAGGAGTAGGAGCGCGTCGGGAGCGAGCGGAACCCTGTAGCGGCGGTCTATGACCGTCGCCATCTTCCCGAAAGCGCAATCTCCATCGGAGCGACCGACGCTACAGCAGAAGCATCGCGCCAAGAACACAAAGGACGCCAAGAATAAGTCGGGCGCTTTAATCGACCTTGGCGTTCTTTGCGTCCTTGGCGCGATACCCTGGCATGGCTCTTCTGCGTCCAGCTTTTCACTGGTCGGGATGTGACTACTTCGCCGCCTTCAGCAGCGGTTGCAATTCCGGCACGGCGCCGGGCAGCTTGCTCATCACCAGTTCCGCCATGGCGCGGCCGCCTTTTTCGCCGAAGTGCGTGTTGTCGCCGGGTTTGTTTTCCAGCTCACGCGCTTTTTCCGGGCCGAGCTTGAGATACAGCTCGCTACTCATAGCGTGGAGATCCACGAGCGGCACTTTCAGCTCCGCCGCCACCGCTTTCATCGCTTCGGCGTAGGGCTCGAGGATATCGTCGAACGCGCCATCGGCCTTGTAAGTGCGCCGCAACATGGGCGTGACGAAGACCGGTATCGCGCCGATGCCCCGCGCCTCATTCACATACTGGCGCAGATACTCGCGATAATCCGTCGCGGCATCGGTCGCCTCCGGCTTTTCCTTTGCATGCGAATCGTTGTGGCCGAATTGGATGAGGATGAACTGCGGCTTCTCGGCCAGCGTCTTGGTCCAGCGACCTTCCTTGATGAAGGACTTCGTGCTGCGTCCGCCGGCGGCGAGGTTCACAATCTTCACGTTGTCCTGGAAGGACTCGCCGATGTAGTGGCCCCAGCCGCGGCTCGGCGCATCTTCCGGATATTCGCAGACGGTCGAATCGCCGATGATGGCGATTTTCACCGGGCTGGAATCCGCAGCGCGGACCGTGGCAAGACCGACCAGGACGAAGGAGAGAATGGCGAGGATGCGAGAGAACATGGGAGGTGGGCGCGAATCATTTCGCCTCGGTCGCGGGAAAGCAAGGCCGGGAGCGCGTGGCCTACTCCTGGCGCTAGTGTCCTGTCAGCCAAGTGATTTACATAATTTTGCGGTCTTCTCGAGGATGCGATCAGCGCTCGCGGTCCAGAGGAAAGGCTTGGGTTTGCTGTTATGCTCTTGAAGGTAAGCTCTGATCGCTGAGACCAGATCGG
>JBGGMZ010000002.1:0-3536 GCA_041287745.1 Chthoniobacter sp.
GGCGGTGGCGTTTTGCCCGTGGCCTCGCGGTGCGACCACTCCAGCGCGCGTTCCGAGAAGGCGGAGGCCAGCGCGTAGATGAAAGCAAAGCGGACTGTCGTGCGCGAAACCTTCACCTTGTCCGGACGCTCCAGCGTGCCGGGCTTGCCGAGCAGTCGCAGCGTGCGCAGGCCGATGTACCACGGCAGGAAACACGCTGCGCGTAGTCGCGCCGAGCGAAGCGTGGAAATGTATTCGTAGCCCGCTTCGAGTTGAGCTTCGGCGCGTGCGCGCCAATGATCGTAGACGGGCTGGGCCTTGGATGGCGTATCGATCAGCGGAGTGGGCGAAGTGCCGGCGGCGCGCAGTTCCGGCTCCGGCAGGTAGCAGCGCCCGTTGCGCAGATCTTCGGTAAAATCGCGGAGGATGTTCACCAGTTGCAGGCCCTTGCCGTATTCCGCGCCCAGTCGACGCAAATCGGCCAGCCCCAGCGTCGAGCAACCCGGGAGATGATTCAGGCACACCCGTGTCCAGAATTCGCCCACGCAGCCGGCTACGAGATAGGTATACTCGTTGAGTTCTTCGGCACTCTGCAGGGCGATGACGTGTCCACCTGCGCTGAAGCGTTCCAGGTCGAGGGTCTGCCCGCGGATGATTTTCTCCAACACGTCCACGATCTCGCCCCGGTCCTTGTTCTCGAGTTCACCGAGCCAGGTCAGGCAGCGCTCGAGATTGCAGAGCAGCACCGTCTCGCCGGCGTGCGAGGTGTGAATGTCCTGCTGCAGTTCTGCGAGCCCATCCGTTTTACCGGTGCGAATCATACGGGCAAATGCCGCCAGATGCTGCAGGCGCGTGGCTTCCGGCACGTCCGGGCTGTCGGCAATCGTATCGCTCGCCCGCGCCAGGAGATATGCCAGACCGATGGGGGCACGCAGCTTCCTCGGCAAAAGCCGGATCGAAAGATAGAATGAGCGGGAGACCGAGGCGAGGAGCGGACCGCCGAGATCTTTGGTGTGAATCGCCATTTGCCGCGAGGGAGTACACCAAGCAGCGCGATTTGAGGAGAGGATAGATGACGAACGTCTGGGCGCTCCTTCTGCTTCGTAATTGCAGTGCAGTCCCTTGGCGCCGTGGTGTTACGGTGCTCCCGGCGCGAGTGCCGGGGCTGCTGGTACCGAGGCCGCCGGAGCTTGAGCGGCTGGAGCAGGGGATGCAGGAGCCAGCGCGGACGCGGGGACACGGCTGAGGAGCGGAATGGGTGCAACGGCGGGCGCAGCTTCTCGCGTGGTGAAACGCGAATGATGCGGCACATTTACGTCAATGCGGCCGAAGATGCCGTCCAGTTCCATATTCGGACCAGCGGTGAAGTAGAGCGAGTTGGCGTCGCCCAGGCTGTGGCCGTTGCCGAAGGCGAGGCCCCAGATGCCATCGATGGAGATGATCTTGCTGTCGGCATCGCGGATGTAACCTTCGAAATCGCCGCTCTTGAGATTGAAGGCCACGATCGTACCGTCGCCAAAATTCGCCGCGAGCAGGCAATCCGCGTAGCGACCGAAGGTGGCCGGCGCGATGGCCATGCCCCAAGGAAGATTCAGCACGCCGTGCCCCGCGTAGAAGTCTTTCACGAGTTTGCCGTCCTCGGTGTATTCCACAAGATGGCCCGCACCAGCGCCGGCGATTTGTTCCTGGGCTTCGTCGCTGTTGGGATCGAATTCGCCGTAGGCCACGAAGAGATGACTGTTGATGTTGGCGATGTTGAAAGGGTGGAGATATCCGACGCTGGCCGGCTTCTCGAAATGGAAAGAGCTGGTCACGTCCTTCCATTGGTTGTCGAGGACGACGATAGCGTCATTGCGCATGTCGCAGGCGAAGAGATGGTTGCCACCGGCCTTCTTGAAGGCTTCCGAATCCGCCGGGTTATTGGTCAGTGCCACCCCCGTGAAGACGCAATTCGCGTGGTAGGGATACTTGCTCGTCTTCGAGTAATTAATCATCACCGGCGCCGATTTCATGGAGTTCGCGGTATTCGCACTCCACGCATTGATGCAACCGTCCTCGGTGACGAAGACGAATTTGGCGGAGCCGGAGAAGTCCTTGATCGGCTCGGCGGGTGATACCTTGAGATTCTCGGCTGGGCCGGAAACGGGGAACTCCACCGGCTGCCCCGGAAGATCGCTGGCTGAATTGTAGGCCTGGCCGGTGACGAAGGCGTAGCCGTGGTCGGTCCACTTGGGCTGATCGAGGGTGACGATCTTCAAGCCGTCCTGATGGAGCGGCTCGCCGTTGACATCGCCGATGAACTCGGAAGATGTGCCGGTCGCGGCATTGGCGATCCAGATATGGCCGCCGGCACCCGGGGGGCGCAACGCGATGCCCCAGGCGTCGTGCATGTGTTCATCGACGATTTGCGGGTGATATTCCTCCTTATTGGCTACGAGGATGGTTTGAGTGTAGCCGGGATCTTCGCGTATTTTCTGCGCGGAAGCGGTGGAGACGACCAGCAGCAGGCCGGTCAGAGGTAACAGGAGTGAGATCAGGTTATGGGCTTTCATAAATAAAATGGTTTCGGGTCCGAGATGATGACGCCGCTCTGAGGGGTTTTTAGGATGGGGGAGGAAAGACAAAATTCCGTGGGGCCATCGCGACGGATGGCCCCACGGAAAGGATGAACGGATGACGCGATTAGGCGACGCTCGGCTGGGCCGAACGCTTCCGCCGCGCGAGGAGCCCGCAGGCGCCCACGAGGAGGAGACCAACCGAAGTCGGCTCCGGAACGGCGCTCAGGCTCACAGTCGCGCTAACACCGGCATCAGGGCTCATACTCGTAAACGTCTGGACGGAGGACAGGGTCTGCCCAGCTACGATGGCGGACGAGACCAGCGTGTTGCCACCGCTGGGATCCGTCGTTGGGATGTTGCTCTGGGTGTTGTCGTAGATCGCAACGTTGAACTGCTCCGGAATCGGAGTGCCAGAACCGACAGTCTCCGAATTGGAGGTCTCCGTGACTTGGAACTGAATCCGCGTGACGCCCGAACTGAAGAGTTCGGCGTATTCATTGTCCGACGAATTGCTGTTGGTCAGCGTGATGCTCGAGGCGCTGGAACCGGTCGCGCCGCCGAAGGTGAAGTCCGGAGAGCCGGTGAGGGTGCCGCCCGTCACGATGAAGTTGGACAGCGTGACGGAGTTGGTCACGTTATTGGACCCCGGGACCAGTTGAAGGTCCAGGGCGAAGAGCCCATTCGGATTCGAGACGAGTGACGCCACGTCCAGCGTGACGAAGTAGACGAGGTTTGCCGCGTTGCTGACCGAGGCCAGCGCGAGCAGGAACGACGCGGTCAACGCCACCTTGGTGAAGGAGCGGAAGATGCGATTATTTTTCATTGGGATGATGTGTGTAAGGAAGCGTAAGTGAGGTTATTGCCGGTGCCCCGCTTACGGGGCGCTGCTCGTGACGATGGCTTCCAAGGTATCGGTGATGACACCGCCCGTCGGGGCCGCGAACTGCAGCGACACGGTGACCGAGGCACCGGGAGCCAAGCCGCTCGGCGAGACCGAGA
>JBGGMZ010000003.1:0-8868 GCA_041287745.1 Chthoniobacter sp.
CTCCAGCAATTCCATGTATTTCTCGGTCTTGCGGTCCTGTTGCTGGAGGAAACGCTCCCAGTCGTATTCGTCCCAAATTTTGTCTGGCTCGTCGGGTTCGGCCATATGTCGTTTAGTTATCTTGCCGCCCGGTCATGTGCAAAGGATTTTCGTGGAATTGTGATGATCGGGGCGTGTGGCTCGCATGTTTTGCACTACGATCAGGCACGATCCACCACGATTACACTGGATTCATCAAGAGGCAAACGCGACTCCGCCTTCTCCCCGGCCCCCTTGTGGCCGCCCCGACCCACGCCTCTCTTGTAGCATTCGTCCATTCTATTGTCAATATTAACGCGCCGCCTGGCGCCGCGGCGTGAACTTCACCCGGACCTCCGACAGATCCCCCGCCGTGGGCGTCGGCCCATGGAGTCGGAACGCTCGATACGACAGGATCTTCACCACCTGCCGGTGCCAGAACCGCAGGGAAAGCAGCCCCAGGACAGCCATCACCACGAACAGCGGCAGCGTGGGCAGTCCCATCGTACTCAGCAGCATGGTGAGCGAAAAGTAGACCGCGGCAATGAGCAGAAAACGCATCTGCAGCCGCAACCCACATCGCATGCGCAGCCCCAGCATCCCGAAAGGCAGCGACACCACTCCGCAGAGAAACCAGAAAAGCGGCTGGGCCAGCACCGCCGCCTGGGTCTGCTGGTCGAAGGCCTTGTCGATCCCCACCCGCACTCCTAGCAGGAGTAGGATCAGGCCCGTATAAAGGAAGTCCAGGCGCACGGTGTAGACGCTGCTTTTTCGACGGTTCATATTCCGGGTGGGTTGAATTACGCGACCGCCACGGGCAGCATTCGGGCAGGACGAATCCGCCCATTTATTCGGCCGGACAAAACCGAAGTGATGGAATGCGCAGAGCGGTCGAGGATCAGACGGGACGACCGCCGCGCTGATTCACGAAAACTTTCGAGAATTTGCGCAGCCCCCGGTGCTCGGGATCAAACCACCGCGCGGCGCCGCCACCAGCCGAGGAGCGCACCGCCTCCGCCAACGAGTAACAGGACACTTCCCGGCTCGGGAACTTGGACGACCGCAATTCCTTCCGGCCCTCCCGCGACGGTCACGAAGCTCGCATTGATCGCCGCACCACTCGAGGCGTCGTATTCGCCCACCTTCCCGGTCCCCACATTGGAAACGAAGAGATTGTTGCCGGAGATCGCCAGCCCCCACGGATTGTTCAGCCCCGAGGAAATGAAAGTCGCAGTCCCCGTGCCGGTCGTGGTGTCGTAGCGCCCGACCCGGTTGCTGCCCTTGATCGCCACGTAAAGATTGCTCCCCAAGATGGCCAGGCCCACCGGGGTGCTGACCCCGGTGAGAAAAGCGGCATTGATCACGGCACCCGTCGTAGCGTCAAATTTACCGACCGTGTCATTCGAGAAATTCGCGACGAAGAGGCTATTGCCGGAAATCGCCAGGCCTTGCGGTCCGGACGGTCCGGACGTGATGAAGCTGGCATTGATCGCCGCCCCTGTGGTGGCGTTATAGGTCCCAATCGTACTGGAACTGCTGGACACATACATGGTGTTGCCCGAGATCAAGATTCCCCGTGGCGAGGAAAGCCCAGTGATGAAGTTGGCATTGAGCACGGCACCAGTGGTCGCATCGTAGGCCACGACCTTGCCGTCTCCCGGGATGACCGAGAAAAGGGTGTTGCCCGAAAGAACGAGACTGGTGGGACCACCGCTCAGGCCGGTCACTAAATTGGCATTGATCGGCGTCGCCGCCGTCGTCGAACTGTATTCTCCGATATTGTTGGTAATCGTCTGACCAATATACAACTGCGCCTGAACGCGAGCCGACAACACAAAGGCTGCGGCGGCGACCAAGCAGGCGGAAAGAATCCGGGCGAAGCGCCCATGAGACGGCTGGGAGGTGATCTTCATAAGAATGCGAGGCGTAACTGAGACCTGACCAAAGCGATTCCGCGAGAGCCCATGAAGTTCGCCGGCAACTCCACTCCAGATAGACGGAATCGATTTAACTATTCGTATACACCCTTACACAGGCTGTCGAGTGTATGATGAAGTTGGCACCCGACAGGTTCTTCACAGCGCTCACGCGCTGGGCTATTTCTTTCGCCCGGCCGGGCTGGGGAACTGATCAGCGAGCGAGCCTGCGACCGCTAACCGCTTTCCCGTAGTAATCCGTCCCGGTAAAAGTCACGCCGGCCGCGTCGAAACGGATCACCGCCGTGCCGCGAGTCGCGTGCGCGATGGTGATTTCCCGCTCGCCGGTCACCTTCCACGTCAGGTTATTCCGCGCGCCGTGGCTGCCCGACCCATCGGCCTCGAAATCAATGGTGCCGGGGTAAATCTTTTCCGCTGCTTCCCACCACCACGTCCCGGCGATCCCGGCGGGCGAAAATGAAGCCGCAGTTGCGATTTCCTTTTTCGGCAATGGATTCGAGACGTCGAGAATTCGCGTGTACTGAATATCGAAATTGAGCTGCGGCCCACCATCGGTGATCACCACTTCGCACTTCCGCACCCAACCTGTGACGGTGATTTCCGAACCCACCTTGACAGCGTTGGCCGACGCCGCGTCCGCTTCCTGGAAATAGAGCCACGAAAGTCGAGGCATCGACCCGTCATACCAGATCAGTGGCGCGCTCTCCGCGCGAATGCGGAAGCCATTACGCACATCCGGCCGGGGCTCCGCAGCCTCGACCTTGGTGTGCAGAACGAGGCTCTTGTTTGTCACGTATTGACCGAGATACCGGTTGATCTCCCCTGCCGCTTCCGCGGCCGAGGCCTTGTCCCGCAGTCGCTGCAGCGCGCCGGCCGGCGCCGACCGCACCAGCATCTCCGCCGGATCGAGAAAAGTCTTGGCCCGCTCGGGCATCGGCACCAGCGGATTCTCCGCTTGCGCAAAATTCCACGCACCCGCGCAGATCGCGAAGCAGGCCATCAACCAACCAACACGGGGGGGTGTATTCATACGGATTCGGAATTAGGCGGGGACGAAAAACATCTGCAGGGCGAGAGCGGTCACGATGATCACCACCGGGGCAAAACGCCACGGGCCGTCGAAGGGCTCACGGATGCAGGTGTAAGCGCAAAAGATGAGCGCAATCAGTGGAAAAAGGCCACCTAGGCCGAGCTTTCCAGGAAGAAGAAAGATACTCGTCAGCGTCAACAACGCCGCCGTAAGAGCCATGAAATAGGCAACCTTGCGGCCTGAGCTCGTAGGAGGCGCACAGTTGGAATGCATGTAGAGGGAGGGATGGGGTATGCCGGCGGCACCACCTGCGTCCAATGAAGCTCCGAACCGACAACGCCCCAAGGCTATTTGGAATGGCCTGGGCCAACAAGGACATTCCCATCGGCTCAATCTCGAGCGAGTCACCGGTCCACAGAAGCACGCGAAGCGGTGTAGGGCGGGTGTCCCCACCCGCCAACGAACACTCCGCGCAGCGCACACTGACTCAACAGGCGACCGACTCGATGGACCGAGCCGCTTCGGAGGGAAACTGCGCTCCCTTGAGACCGGATACTCCCACGCCTCCGCACACCCTGGCGCGTGGGACACGCGCCCTACAGTTACTACCCTTCGACAGCTACTCGACCGCCGCCGCCGGCATGGTCTGCCGGCGGAGCTGCCCGCAGGCCGCCGCGATGTCGTGGCCTTTTTCCCGGCGGATGGTCGCCGGAATGCGCGCCGCCTCGAGGATGGCCATGAAGGCATCCTGCCGCGCCTCGCTCGGGCGGACCCAGTCGAGGCCCTCGACCTTGTTGTAAGGGATGCAATTCACCTTCGCCTTCACCTTGCGCGCCACCTTGACCAACGCACGCGCATCCTCCGGGCGGTCATTGATGCCCTCGATGAGGATGTATTCAAAAGTGAGCCACTGCTTCTTCCGCTGGGTGTAGTACTCGCAAGCCTCCAGCAACACGGCCAAGGGATATTTGCGGTTCACCGGCATGATCTGCTCACGCACCTCATCCGTCGCCCCATGCAGCGAAATGGCCAGCCGCACCTGCAGTGGCTGATCGGCCAGCAGCTTGACCTGCGGCGCCAGCCCGCTGGTGGAAATGGTGATGTGCCGCGCGCCAAGCCCCACACCCCACGGCGCATTGATGATCGTGACCGCCTTCATCAGGTTGGCGAAATTGGCCATCGGCTCCCCCATGCCCATGAAGACGATGTTATTGATCTTCTCCCCGCTCAGCTCCTCCACCCGCAGGACCTGGTCCACGATCTCGCCGGGTTGCAGATTCCGGCTCCAGCCATCCAGCCCGCTCGCGCAAAATTTGCAGCCGTAGGCGCAGCCGACTTGGGTGGAGATACAGATCGTCCGGCGGTCGCTGGCTTCGCCATAGAGCGCGGGCGAAGCCGGGATGAGCACCGACTCGATGAGCGCACTGTCATCCAGCCGGAAGAGATACTTCAGCGTCGTATCCTTCGAGCCCAGCGTGCGCACCGGCTCCAGTCCGGAGAAATCAAACTCGGTGGCGAGCTGCTGCCGGAGGGCGGTCGGGAGGTCGCTCATCTCGGCAAAGGATTTTACGCGTTTCTCGTAAATCCACTGCGTAACTTGCTTGGCCCGATAGGCTGGCTGCCCGAGCGTCTTCAGCCGTTCACTCACCTCATCGAGGGTGAGCGACTTGATTAAGGGCTTGGCAGGCGGAGTGGACATTCGCCACAGCATCGCTCACTAGCGCCCCGCCGCCAAGCCGCGATGCACGATCATTTCGCGACCCGCGCAGCCCCACTGCCACGCGATGGGACCGCCCCTCCCTACCCCGCCTTCACAAACTCCGCCACCATCCCCATGGCTCCCAGCGTTCGGAAATTCACGTCCCAATGGTTTTGCGCGGCGAACTGGGCCACTTTCTGCGCCCGGGATTCCGGCGCGATGTGGGCCCAGCAGGCATCGAGTGATTCGGGATAAATCCGGCACAGCGCGCCCTTTTGGAGCGAGCTGCGAATCGCCGTCTGGAGGTGAGGAAGCGAGGAGTACATGGGAAGGGAACTTTGCTTGTTAGTCGTTTTTGAGTATGCGTGGTTTCACCGTTTTCGCCGCGAAAGTGAGCAGAAGATGCCGATCCAAGGCCGCATGGAGCGTGCCAGTGGCGATCAACACCATCCCGGCCAGGAGGAACTCCCAAGACCGCTGGGAATATTGAAAAGCCAGCGGAAGCAACACCGCCCCGGCCAGAAACAAAATCCCCCACAGCGCCCAGCTCTGGATATCGGGGGAAGGAAATGCCACGGCTTTTTTCGACGGTCTCAATGGATCTCGAGAGCAGAGCATTTGACGAGAGAATGGAACACTACGTGGAAGCACTGTCGTGATTTCCGCCACATTGCCAGTGGTAGCGCGCCATCGCAAGAGCAAATCGGCAATTTTTTTATTTAGAGTACATCCCACTCAATTTTGCCTGCCGCAGTCCGGACGAAGGCTCCGAATCATCAGGCGGTTTCATTGGGAAAACGCAGAGGCGCGGAGACGCAAAGGGCGCAGAGGAAGAAGCGAACCCGCCTCTCTGCGCCTCTGCGTCTCTGCGTTTTAATCCTTCCCATTACCACCCCGGGAAAAATCGTAGGGGGAGAGCTGTCCGCCTAAGCCCGAACGATGCAGTTGAGCCACGGATGGACACGGATACGGAATAAGAACCGGAACAGAGACGAAATCCGTTCACCAAAGGAAGAGTGGCACGGCACATCCCGATTTCATCGGGATCGCTCAATCCGTGTTTCATCCGTGTCCATCCGTGGCTAATTCCTCCCCACCTTCCTGCCTCTTCTTACTTTCCTGCTTTCTTGATTTATCCCCCGCCAACCGCTTGGACCTCGACGGGTCCAGCGCCGTTTCGAAGCCTAGAGCAAAGGGGCAAACGGAGCGATGGCCCATTCCGAAGCGCGCTCCCGAAAGGGCCGCTTCTTGAAATCATCGAGCGTGTACGGTTTGGCGTTCCCCAGGTCCTTCTGGAAAATGCCGTCCATCTCCGCGCCGAAACCCTCGTCCATAAAAGTGATGTCGAGCTCCTCGTTGATCTGCGCGGACCGGCTGTCGAAGTTCGACGAGCCCAGGACGGAGAATACCCCGTCCACGACGATGGTTTTCGTGTGAATCATCGTCGGGATGTATTCGTAAATCTTCACCCCGCCGGCCAGCAGGTCGCCATAGGCCCGACGCCCCGCGCTTTTCGTCATCGGCTGATCATTCTGCGGCCCGGGCATGAGGATGCGCACGTCCACCCCGCGCTTGGCCGCTTCCGTCAGGATCTTCACCTGATTATGGCTGGGGGTGCAGTAGGCGTTGGTGATGAAGATGGTCTTTTCCGCCGAGGCAAAAGCGACCGCTTGCACGAGAGAGATGGGAGAGACGGAGAACGAATGGGAAGCGATCAGTTGGCCGCGCAACTTTCCCACTGGGGCTAGCGGTGGAAAATCCGACGCGCCGCTGATCGTCTCGCCGGTCCCCCGCACCCAATGCTGCTGAAATGCGCCCTGGAGCTTGGCCACGATCGGGCCCTCCAGCTTCATCTGGATGTCCCGCCAGTGGTCGGGCGATTCGGCGTGACCGGCCCAGGAATTCGCAAAGCCCACACTCCCGGTGAATCCCACCCTGCCATCGACGATCATGATTCGGCGATGGGAGCGCCGGTTCATCTTATCGACCCGCCACGAGCGAGTGGGATGGTAGTAGGCAAATTCGCAGCCCGCATCGCGCAGGGTCTTTTCATCGTCATCGGAAAAGTTCGTCCCGGAGCCGATCCCGTCGAGCAGCACCCGCACATGCACCCCGGCGCGGGCCCGCTCGCACAGGGCGTCCCGAAATTGATTTCCCACGCTGTCGGAATAGAAGATGAAAGCCTCGAAGTTGATACTGCTCTTCGCCCCGTGAATGGCCTCGAGCATGGCCGGGAAGATTTCGTCGCCATTGTGCAGGAGGTGCACGGCATTGCCCTCCAGCGGCAGCGGATCCGCCAGCGCGTGCGCGGAGCCAAAGAAGGATGGGTCGCGAGTGGAGAAATCGTGCTGCCAGCGATAGTCCACCACTCCACGCTTCAAGAAAACGATCCCGAAAACCAGGGCCGCGATCGCCACGACGAGCAAGGAGAGGAAAACAATGCCGACGATTCGCCAGCGAGTGAGTTTGTGGGAGGATTTGCGCATCGAAGCTCGGCGACTTTCATTCGCACGCGAGTTGCCAGGCAGATGGGTGAAATTCAGCCGGCTCGACCCTATTCACACCGGCAGACCAGCGACGCTTGGGGCCACACCGTCATCGCCATCACGGCAGGAATCTTCCCCGTGCCAAGCCGTGCCGGAAAAAGCAGTCCAAGTCATGGCGCATTCCAGTTCAGAAACCGCCCGCCCATCCATACACGCCGATAATCCACACTGAACAACAGCCAGGCATGGTCGGAAAAACCATGCGCCCGACGGGGGTCGAACCCATAACCTTCGGCTTCGGAGGCCGACGCTCTATCCAATTGAGCTACGAGCGCGTGAGGCGGGGAACGTAGAGGGGGTTGCCCGCGGTGAAAAGAGGAAACTGCGGCGCTGTGCAAAGGAGCCGCTCCGGCAGTGTCCGGATTTGAATTGTTCCACAAACCGAAGGCCGCCTAGACTGTGGGCAACTCGCAGGCCACCCGAGCCGCACTCGGCGCATGTTCGCGGTCTGCCCAGCGAGGAAAACCATGCATCCAGTAAAGCAATGGATCGTCGGGACAGGCGTCGTGATCGCAGCTCTTGGTTACCAGTGCATACCCACGGGAAAAAGCCTGATGCCCGATCATTTTCTCAGTTCGTTCGCCCAGCTTTCCGATACCGGCACGGTGATGCCAGTAGGGCTTCTGATGATGATCGCAGGCATCTGCCTCATCGTCGTGGGCTTCTTGATCCCCCAGAAATGAAGGCAGTCACCTCCCTTCCCTTGCCCGAAACTCAAACCCGCGCAATCGCGGGCAGATCGGTGAGAAACTCCGAGATCTCCGGCGCCCACAGCGGCAAAGCGCTAAAATCAGTCGGCATATGAAGGCAGGGCCATCAGATACCTTCATACGCCGACCTCGCCTTAAGTCGAGACGCCTCCAATCCCCCTTTTTCCCTTGCGAAAGGCCGGCGCGTATTCTTCCATTTCACCCGGTAGCGCGTGAATCCAAAAGGTATGCCGATAAAACCCCTCTTCCCCTGTCGGTCTAATAACATGTTAGGCCTTTCTCGCGTCCCTCCCGAATGAACGAAGACGTTCAACTCGATGAAAGGATTTCGGCGGCACTCTGGGTGGGGCGTCCGCAAAGCGTTTCTGAGCATTCGAGACTGTACCAGTGGCTCATCAGCCGGACAGAGCGACCGTTCGGCTCCCCCGGCCCGGTTGTCATTTTTGACGACGTAGTGATGCCGATCGAGGAGTTGGTGGAGGCCTTCACTACTGACGAGGCCTTTGTTGGTTCTGCCGTCTCTCACGCACACTCGAGAGACATCAAGGAAGCTTCTATGGGGGTGTTGCTTTTCGCACCCGCAGGCAGCACACTCTGGCGAGGTTCCGTTCCCGATGGCGAACTCACTTATCTCGGCACTTTTGGATTCCCGACAGAAGATCTCCCTCAATGAGCCTCCGGCCTAACAATGCGCTGCAGCGAACTGCTCCGGGCCGTCATGCCTGCTGCTCCCCGCAGAACCCACCGCGCAGCAGTCATGCCGTCCCTCCGCAGTCGCTGAGCTTGAGGGCGTTGATATGGCTGTCTGTTTGGCAATAGGAAAAGCGATTTTTTTCATTACTGGGAGTTAGTAACGTGGCGCGAGAGGTTGGGAACGGTGACCGGGGAGTTGGAGCGGCGGTGCATGGCGGGTGGTTAGGTCCCCTGC
>JBGGMZ010000004.1:0-26431 GCA_041287745.1 Chthoniobacter sp.
ATCCAGCAAGAAACTCACGGGAAATCAGCAAGTGTGGCCTTCACAAATGCGGGCGTCATTACGGGAGCCCCTGCGGGAGCGACGAGGACCGGCCTGCCGTTCTCTACTACCAAACTCGCCGATGCTTTGTTGTCGCCGTAAAGCTTCACAGTTAAATGCCGAAGGAGCAGCTCCTGTTGATCGGCAGGAAGCGACTCTACCGCAGATTCGATTTCGGCGAGGCTCATGCTTGAAACATGCATGGTCGCCCGCAATGAGTCAACGCGGTGGGGTTAGTTCGCAATCGTCTCGCAGAGGCAGCACCACAGATTCGTGCCAAATTCCGCGCTCACCTTGGCAGCCAGCGACTCGGCCGCATCTTTGTCACGGAGCACTGCAAAGACTGTCGCGCCCGAGCCGGACATGAGCGCGCCGGAGACTTCTTCCTGCCCCAGCAGCCACGTCTTCACATCGGCCAGGAAGAGGTATTTCTCAAAGACCGGCCGCTCGAGATCGTTGACCAGTGTGCCCCACGGAAATTCCTGTGCTTCGTAGCGCACGCCGGGCACCTCTCGCGAATCGCGCCAGTGCTTGTATGCCCACGGCGTGGGCACGCCGAAAGGCGGCTTGATGAGAAACAGCGGCAGCTCGTGCGGGAAGGCGACGGGCTCGACGAATTCGCCGCGGCCACGGATCACCGCGGCGGATTGATAAATGAAGAACGGGATGTCCGAACCGAGGTCCGCAGCCATGGCGGAGAGCGCCTCGCGGGAAAGCTCGGTTTCGAAAAGTCGATTGAGCCCGATGAGCGTGGTGGCGGCGTCGCTGCTGCCGCCGCCGAGACCGGCGCCGTGCGGGATACGCTTGGTCAGGTGAATGCGCAATCGCGGCTCGAAGCCGCACGAGGCGCAGAAAAGCTTGGCCGCGCGCACGACGAGGTTGTCATCGCCGGGAGGAATGGTTGGATCGTCGCAGGTGAATTCGAGCCCGCCCTCCTCGCGATGCGAGAGGTCGAGCGTGTCGAAGATCGAGAGCGGGCACATGAGGCTCTCGATTTCATGAAAACCATCCTCCCGCCGCCGCAGAACGCGGAGCGAGAGATTAACCTTGGCCGGGGCGAAAAATTCCACGGAAACGCGCGGGCGGGGCTGGCCGCGAGATCAGCGCATACTCCGCGCACCGACAGGACGCTGGCCGGGAGGTGGCTCGTGACCGCCGCCGGGGCCGGTGACAAAACGCGTGATAGTGCCATCCATGTCAATGCGCAGACCGGTCTCCTTGCGGGAACCGTCGACATCGACCGAGGAGGACCACTTCGCATACCAGAAACTGGAGCGAAGGCTGGCCTGCTCGTAGGTGAGCCCGACGATCTGCACGCCGCTGGGATTGCCGGATTTCTGCAGGTAGTCCTGGGCGATCTTCAGCGCTTGGTCGATGGGTAGATTGGGCGCTTTGTCGGCGGCGAAAGCGGAGAGGCTCGTCACGGCGAGAACCGCGGTAAGAGCGAGGCTGCGGAGGGTCTTCATGGGTGTGAGGCTAGAGGCTGGAGAGCGAATTGGCGAGCGCCGCGCTGTAGCCGTGTTCATCGAACCCGGTAATCAGTGGGCGCGCCTACGATTTAGAGACCGGGCTCAATGAGCCCGGCTACAGCCGCAGCGCTTACGCGTTGCGGTTGATGTTGTTGAGGTCCTCGAAGGTGGTGAGCAGGCGCTTGGTCGCGGCGTCCTCGGCAGCGCCGAGCCACACGCGCGGGTCGTACTGCTTCTTGTTCGGGGCGTCGTCGCCCTTCGGGTTGCCGATCTGGCCCTGCAGGTAGTCGTGATTCTTCGCTTCGTACTCGCGCACGCCATCCCAGAAGGCCCACTGCACGTCCGTGTCGATGTTCATCTTGATCACGCCATAGCTCACGCCCTCGCGGATTTCCTCGCGGGTCGAGCCGGAGCCGCCGTGGAAGACGAAGTTCACCGGCTTCGGACCGGTGTTGAAGTGCTTCTCGATGTAGTCCTGCGAATTCTTCAGGATCTTCGGGGTGAGCTTCACGTTGCCGGGCTTGTAGACGCCGTGCACGTTGCCGAAAGCGGCTGCGATGGTGAAATTCGGGCTGATCGCGCCGAGCACTTTGTAGGCTTCGGCCACTTCCTCGGGCTGGGTGTAGAGCTTCGACTCATGCACGCCGGAGTTGTCCACACCGTCTTCCTCGCCGCCGGTCACGCCGAGCTCGATCTCGAGGGTGATGCCCATCTTGGCCATGCGAGTGAGATACTTCGCGCAGATCTCGAGGTTTTCGTGCAGCGGCTCCTCGGAAAGGTCGAGCATGTGCGAGCTGTAGAGCGGCTTGCCGGTCTTGGCGAATTGCTCTTCGCTGGCCGTGAGCAGGCCGTCCACCCACGGGAGCAGCTTCTTCGCGCAGTGGTCGGTGTTGAGAATGACGGGCACGCCGTAGGCCTTGGCCGCGGCGTCCACATAATGCGCACCGGCGATGCCACCGAGGATCGGGCCGAGCTGGTTTTCTTTCGGGATGTGTTTGCCGATGAAGAACTGCGCCCCGCCATTGGAGAACTGGATCATGGTGGGCGAGTTGACCTTGGCCGCGGCGGCGAGGGCGGCGTTGACGGTCCCGGTCCCGATGCAATTGATCGCCGGCATGGCGAACTCGTTGGCCTTGGCGTAATCGAGCAGTTCTTTCACTTCGTCACCAAAAAGAACGCCCGAACGGAATCGCTTGGAAGAAGACATACTACTGGTAATAGCAAACGGAGCGTAAGGAACAAGGGGCAAGTGCCTGCCGGGGAGATTTCGCCCTCAGAGGGGAGGGGATTTTTTAAAACGCAGAGGCGCAGAGACGCAGAGGAGAAAGGATGAGTCGTCAGGCCAATTCTAGAGGGCGAAAGTATCCGATGATTTGTCTCGGGTTTCGGACGCAGATCTGGACATGCGTGCGCTCGTGAAAGCCGGCGTTTTCATAAAGTGCCGGACCTTCGATGAATGGGGCGCGGACCGTATCGAACGCCGGTTCGCCATCCTGTTCCCGCGCAGCGTGAACATAGTTGATTACGGCACAATCGAGACCCCGGATCACGAGTTCGTTTCCGATTTTTCGGTTTTGAGGAAGAGTCATGCCAGCCGCCTTCGCGTTTCCGTTCAATTCTTTGAATCCCTTTGCAACGACGGAGATGGATTCCGCCTCGAGTAAGTCGAGGCAGTGCCCCAGGTCGATGATTGCACCGATGACGAAAGGCTCTTTGATGTTCGCTCGGGAAAACCGTGAATTTTGTTTGGCTAGGACTGCCCAGTCGCTGGCGCGCCGAGCGCTATTTTCCCAAAAATAGATGCCGGTTCCCAGCCAATCGTAGTCGTTCTCGCTCGCTTTCAGGTGAGCCGTGCCGGCAAGCACCCTTTCACCAATGGCTTTGTCGCAACCGTGATAAGCGAGGACGAAAGCGGAAGCCCTCGTCATCCACCGTAACGTTTTGTGGGCCGGCCGCTTTTCGTCATGAAGCCGTATTTAATGAGCCACGCGCGAGCGGTCTTTTTGGAACGTGTGATTTTCTTGGAAGTACGCTCAATCGCCGCGATATCGCGCTCGATTTCGGCTTTGCTGCGCGGGACAAGAACAGTGCTCACTGCTTCAAAGTAGGTCTATTGAGAGAGTCATTCAATACGAGAATGATGCTTCCCCGGATCCCTCATATCGGATCAGAAAGTTCATTACTTCACCTTCACATTCCGCCGGAGGAAGGTGGGGACGTCGAGGTCCTGGCCGTCGACGATGGTGGGCTCGCTCTTTTCGAAACGGCCGCGGGTGACGGGCTCGAATTGCATTTGCTCCTGCTTGGCCTGGATGGGCTTGGGCTTGGGTTGCCTCGGTCCGCGCGCGGGATCCGAGGCAGAAGGAGCAGGGTCGGCGAAAGCGGGGTCAGCCTCGGCGGCGATGGGTGCAGCAGCCGGGGCAGGGGGCGGGGATGCTGGAGCGACGGCTTCGGCGTAGACGGGTTCCGGCTCTGGCGCCGGTTCGACGTCGATGACCGGAGCGGGTTCGCGCACGGGGCGGGAGCGCGGGACGCGCCGGGGCTCTGGAGCCCTTTCGGGTTCCGGCTCTGGCTCGGGGATGCGCTCGACCACTTCGGGTTCCGGGGCGCGGGGCGCGACCGCAGGTTCGGGAGTACGGACGCGGACGGGCTGCTCGATCACGCGGGCAGCAATAGGAGGCTCGATGGCACGAGCCGCCACGGCGGGTTCCGGTGCCTCCGGCTCTTCGTAGGGTTCCGGGATCGGTGCGGGTGCCAGGGTGATGGGAGCAGGGGTGGGCCGGGCGCGAGACAGGGATGGAGGGGGTGCGGCAGTAACGGGTGCGCTCTCCACGCGTGCGGCGGGACGCGACCGCGTCTCAACAGCAGCCGGCGCCGTGGCGTCGCTCTGCAGTGCGCTGAGGATTGTGACGCTGATCTTTTGCCCCAGGCTGGGATCGACCGCGGCGCCGAAGAGCAGGCGGGTCTGGTCGCTGATGTGGCGGTTGAACTCCTCCATCAGGATCTGCACTTCGTTGAGCGTCATCGACGGACCGCCCGCGATGTTGATCAGGATGTTGCGCGCGTCCTCGAGCATGCGGCCCTTGTCCATGAGCGGATTTTTCAGCGCGCGGGTCAGGGCCTCGTGGGCGCGATTGTCACTATCCGCCTCGCCGTAGCCGAAGACGCAGTGGGCGCCGGCTTGGTTGGAACCGCGCAGGGCGGTGGTGAGTTCGTCGAAGCCGATATTCACCAGACCACGCTGCCGCACGAGACGGGCGATGGCGCGGAGGCTTTGGCTGACCGTCTGGTCTGCGGTGGTGAAGGCTTCCTGGATGCCGGCGAGCGGGGCGACGGAATCGCCCATGCGGTCATTTTCAAAATGAATAACGACGTCGGAATAACGCTGAAGCGCGGCGAGCGCTTCATCCGCTTGGGCACGGCGGCGCTTGCCCTCAAAAGCGAAGGGCAGGGTGGCAAAGGAAATGACCAGCGCCTTTTGCTCGCGGGCCAGCGAGGCGACGATGCGCGCCGCGCCGGAGCCAGTGCCGCCGCCGAGGCCCACGCAAAGGAAAACGATCTGCGCGCCCTCGATGGCGCGGCTGATTTCTTCCACCCCTTCCTCCGCCGCGGAATATCCGAGCTCGGGATCGCCCCCGGCGCCGAGGCCACGCGTGGTATTGCGGCCGAGCTGCACCTTGTGTTCCACCACCGAGGCAGTCAGCGCCTGGGCATCCGTGTTGATGGCGATGAGCTCCACATCCTGCACACCGTCGAGCATCAAACGGTCGAGCACATTGCCACCGGCGCCTCCGAGACCGACGACCTTGATGCGGACATCATGCGTGGTTGAGGAGTTCCGGTGGACTTGGATCATGGCGCTATTTTAACGGTTTTGATCATCAAAGTACAGCGGAATGGCAAAATCAAGTAGCGCAACCGGATTGCGACAGGATGTGCGGGAGGGTGCTGGGTAGAGTTTTCACCACAGACCAAAGAAGGAAAACTTCTTGCGGATGCGGCCGAAGAGGCCGGTCGGGCGTTCGGGCTGCATGGCATCGGCGTACTTGATGAGGCCGATGGCGGTGGAAAATTGCGGATTCTCGAAGGCGGAGGTGAGGCCGGAGACGGTCTGCGCGTGGGTGAGATGCACGGGCATGCCGAAGATTTCCTCGGCCAGATGGTTGATGCCCTTGAGCAGGCTGCAGCCGCCGGTGAGCATCATGCCTGCGCCGAGGAAAGGCAGGTTGTCCTCTTCCTCGAGGCGCTTCTTGAGCAACTCGAAAGCCTCCCGCACGCGGCAGTGGATGATGGTGTTGAGCATCTCGCGCTCGATCTCCTTGCCGGCGAAGCCGGTCTCGTCTTTCAGCGTGATGGTCTCGCCGGGACGCGAGCCACCAATGATGACGCTGCCTTCCTCGACCTTGAGCCGTTCGGCCTTGGCCATGGGAATGCGCAATCCAAGGGAGATGTCGTTCGTAATGTGGTCGCCGCCGATGGCGAGAGAGCCGCTCTGCCGCACCGCGCCGTCGGAATACACGAGGTAATCGATGGTGCCGCCGCCGAAATCGACAACCAGCGAGCCGAGGCTCTTCTGGTTTTGATCGAGCAGGACCTGCGCGGTGGCGAGAGGATTGTAAACGACGTCGAGCACCTCGGGGCCGACTTCCTTTACGCAGCGCACGCTATTCTTAATGCGCGTGGCGACGCCGTGGATGATGTGAAAATCCGCCTCGAGCTTGCGGCCGAGCATGCCGATGGGGTTGAGCACGCCGTCCTGGCCATCCACGTAGTAGTGCTGGAGCAGCGAGTGCACGAACATGTTCGGCGCGGGAATGCTGACTTCGCGCGCGCTGGCCTGCACGTCCTCGAAATCCTCTTCGCAAATTTCGTCGCGATCTTCCGGGATGTTCACCGCGCCGCGATTGTTGAATCCGGAGATGTGGCCGCCAGTGACGCCGAGATAGACGCTGCCGATCATGACGTCGCTCTTTTCCTCGGCATCGACGAGCGCTTCGCGGATGCATTTGCCCGCGGTCTCGAAGTCGACGATCTCGCCTTTCCGCACGCCGCGTGACGGCGCCTGGCCGACGCCAAGAATGCGAATGGTGCCATCGCCGCGAGTCTCGCCGACGACGGCGCAGACTTTCGAGGTTCCGATTTCGAGTCCGACTACAATTGAATCACGAGCCATCAGGGGTTCAGACGGAAAGGTTTTTTCAGGGAATGATTGCCCGTGTTGGTGGTGCGGGCGGGAGTGGAAGATTTGGGCGAGGAGGCCGCGGCCTTGGGCGTGGCCGAAGGCTTCGGTGTGGTGGCGGCTGGCCTGGAGGGACGTTCCTCGGCCACGGGGGCGGGCTTGCCGGTCTTGGGCGGCATGGCTTCCATCGCGGCGGTGGCAGCGGCCTCGGCCTCCGGGTCGTAGAAGGTCACAGGGATATTGCGTTCGACGATGAGGTTCACGGTCTGCAGCTCTTTCTTGTCCGCCGCCGCGCGATCGAGGCAGCGGTAGAGACGATCGAGCTGTTTGTCGAGGCGGTCCAGTCCGAAGGTGATCTTCGCGTGGCGCTGGTCGGTGACGACCAGGCAGTAGCCCTTGGAGATGTCGATGTTGCGCGCCTGGAAGCGGGTGCTGTCGGCGTTGAGGCGGATGAGCTCGAGAGCGGCCTGCATCTCGAGCACGTTCACGCGCTTGCCGGGGACGAGGTTTTCCGTCTCGAAGCCGGTGATGATCGGCAGGTGATAGTACTCCGGCAGCAGCACGCGGCTGCGCAGCACGATGCCGCGGCCATCGATGAGGAAGGAGCGCTCCGAGGAACTCGGATCTTCATCGCCCTTGGCCGCGACCCACGCGATGGGGCGGCGCTCGTTGAGGGTGATGTTGATGCGATTGGGCAGCACGCGCTGCACGACGGCGCTCTCAACCTGCGGCATCTTCTCGATGGAAGTGCGAGCGGAGCTGAGATCAACGGTGAAAATGTTGCGGCCCTCGACGATGTTCGAGGTGGTGAGGACCTGCTCGCGGGTCAGCGCGCCATCGGTGGAGAAGTTGATCTCGTGGACGTAGTAGTCGGGATTTTCCCACACGAACCGGCGGAGCGCTTCCTTCCCGCCGAGCCATGCGCCGACGATGAGGCCGACGAAGAAGATCGTCTTGATAATGAAGCCGGACACCGCGCGGAAACGACGCGAGCGTTCGGTGCTGGCGCGCAGTTTGACATCAAGCACGTGTTGCTGCTTGCGCTGGCGCGAACTGGAGATGCGCTTGTTGGCGGGGATTTTCATGTGCGACGGCGGTCGAGCGAGAGTTCGATGCAGCGGGCGCAAAGGTCCGCGTAGCTGATACCGGCGGCGGCTGCGGCCTCGGGCAGCAGGCTCACCTGGGTCATGCCGGGGATGGTATTGATCTCCAGCACGTAGGGTTCGCCAGCTTCGGTGAGCAGCACGTCCACGCGGCAGTAAGTCTCGAGACCGATCGCCCGGGCGGCGGCGAGGGCTACCTCCTGCACACGACGGGTGAGGTCATCGCTGATCTTCGCCGGGCAGGTGTGTTCGGCGGCGCCCCCAGCATTCGGATTCAGGAAAGGGTATTTGTTGTCGAAGTTGTAGAAGTCCTTGGCGGGCTTGATCTCGATGATCGGCAGCGCCTGGTCGCCGAGGACGCCGACGGTCAGTTCGCGGCCATCGACGAAATCCTCCACGAGCAGTTCGCTGGCGTAGCCGCGCGCTTCCTTCATGGTCTCGTCCACCTTTGCAGCGTCGCGCACGATGAAAACACCCACGCTGGAGCCTTCCTTCGGCGCCTTCACGACGTAGGGAAGTGGCAGGGTGGGGTTCGCGCCGTTGGTCAGGATCTCGAAGGCGGCGGTAGGGACGTTGTGCTGCTGGAAACGCTTCTTCGTGGCGATCTTGTCGATGGCGAGCTCGCTGTTCGCCACACCTTCGCCGGTGTAGGGAATGCCGCGCTCGTCGAGGATGCGCTGGAGCACGCCGTCTTCGCCGAAGGTTCCGTGGATGACATTGAACGCGACCTCGGTGCCGGCCGGCACGACGAAATCGGGACCATTCACGTCGACCTCGGTCACATCCGCATCGAGCGAGCGCAAAGCCTTGGCCACGCCCGCGCCGGAGGCGAGGGACACTTTGCGTTCGGAGCCGGGACCGCCCATGAGCACGGCGATCTTCTTGTTTTTCAGGTTAATGGACACGGGATGAAATCGTTTGGTCATTCAGACGCATACGGGCGTCTGGGATGAGTTCTTGCAGCGGAATGAGATTAATCGTGAATGCCTTTTTCTTCACCGACGATTTGCACTTCGGTTTCGAGTTTGATGCCGCGTTCGCGGAGGGCCACTTCCTTGACCTTGTCGATCATGGCGAGGACGTCCGTGGCGGTGGCGTGGCCGTCGTTGACGATGAAATTGCCGTGCACCTCGGAGACCTTGGCGCCGCCGATGCGCTGGCCCTTGAGGCCGAGCTCGTCGACGAGCTTGCCCGCGGGGCATTGCTCGGGATTCTTGAAGATGCAGCCGGCGCTGGATTCGCGCGGTTGCGAGGTGCGGCGCTTCTGCGTGGAGGCTTCGAGCAGTTTCTCGATTTCCTCCGCCTTGCCGGGCTGGCCGACGAAGGTGGCGGACACCGCGTAGTTTTTTTCCAGCGTGCCGCAATGGCGATAGTGCACGTCCATTTCCGCGGGCGTCTTCATGTGGAAGTTGCCGTGTGGATCGATGAAGCGAACGCTGACCACCTGGCGGAAAGTCTCGCCACCCATCGCTCCGGCATTCATGCGCAGGGCGCCGCCGATGTTGCCGGGGATGCCCTCGAGCCATTCGAAGCCGCCGATCTCGGCGTCTCGCGCCGCGTAGGCGAGTTCCTTCTGCTTCACGCCGACACCGACGTTGATCTTGCCGTCCTTAACCTCGATCTTCTTGAACTCGCCGCGTGAGAGATGCACGACCACACCGCGGATGCCGCCGTCGCGGACGAGCAGATTCGAGCCACGGCCCATCACGAAGAGCGGGATTTCATTGAGCGTGCAGAAGCGCACGAGGCGGGCGAAGGCTTCCTCGGTCTCGGGCTCGGCCCAGAATTGCGCCGGGCCGCCGACACGCATCGTGGTGTGCTTGGAGAGCGGCTCGTAAAGTTTGATCGTCCCGGCGCCCATGACGGTCTGCAATTCGTCGAGCTGCTTGATGTCGCGGGCGAGGATGGAGCCGGCCTCGTGGATGTTGCCGGCGCCGAGGCTGATGATGACGTCGCCGGGCTCGAGCGCGCGGCCGATCTCCAGCGGGATCTTCTTGCGATCGGGCTGGAAGCTGGCGGCGTCATGACCTTCGCGGATCATTTCATCGACGATGGTTTGGCCGCTCACGCCTTCGATCGGCAATTCGCTGGCTGCATAGACATCGGCAATGACCGCCATGTCCGCATGATGGAACGCGCGGCCGAACTCTTCCTTCAACTTGAGCGTGCGGGAATAGCGGTGCGGCTGGAACATGCAGAGCACGCGCTTGCGGCCGGTGTTTTTCGCAGTGGCGAGCGTGGCTTTCACTTCGCTGGGGTGATGGCCGTAATCGTCCACGACCATGTAGCGATCGCTGCGATACTTGATCTCGAACCGGCGGCGCGCGCCGCGGAAAGATTCCAGGGCCTCGGCGATCTTGGCGAAGGGCACCCCCAGCTCCGTGGCCAGCGCAACCACACCGACGGCGTTGCTGACGTTATGACGGCCGGGAACATTGAGGGTGATCGCGCCCAGAGGTTCGCCTCCGCGCAACACCCGGAAGTGCGACTGGAAGTCCTTCGCGTGAACGTCGTCGAAACGATAGAAAGCGGTGTGCGACTCGCCGTAGGAAATCGCGCCGGGATGCGTGCTGCAGATGCGCGTGGCATTGGCGTCGTCGGCGGAGAAGATCACCTTCCCCTTGGTCTGCGAGAGGAGCTGATTGAACACGAGCTCGATGGCCGCGAGGTCGGCGTAGTAGTCGAGATGCTCTTCCTCGATGTTCAGCACGATGGCGTGCTCGGGATGATAAAAGGCCAGGGTGCCGTCGCTCTCATCGCCTTCGGCCACGAAGTGTTCACCCTCGGGATCCCAAAAAGCGTTCGTGCCGAGGATCGGAATCTCCGCACCCACATAGTGCGAGGGCTTCAGTCCCCCGACCTTGAGCACGTGTGCAGCCATCGACGAAGTCGTCGTCTTGCCGTGCATGCCGCAGACCACGATGCCTTTCTTGCAATTGAGGATCGCGGCGAGCGCGTCGGCGCGGCGCACCATGTTGCGTCCGCTGCTGAGTGCTTCGTCGTACTCCGGATTGCCGGGACGAATAGCCGAGGAAAAAATGATGAGATCCGCCTCCCCGACATTTGCGGCGGCCTGTCCGAGGTGAAAGCGCAGACCCAGCTTTTCGAGGCGATCGATCTCGATGTTGCGCGCCTTGTCCGAGCCGCTCACATGATGGCCGAGCGCGAGCAGGAGTCCGGCGATGCCGCTCATACCCGAGCCGGCAACGCCGATGAGGTGAACTTTCAATTCACCGCCGACGAGGATGTCTGCAAGGATTTGGCCCGTGTCCATTTATGCGCAAGAGTTGAGGATGGTATCTGCGACCCGCTCGGCAGCTTGCTGTGGCGCCAGGCTAGCGCTGCGCGCAGACATGTCGGAAAGCCGCTGTGGATCTTCGAGAAACCAGAGTAGTTTCTTGGCGAGCGTTTCGCCGCTGGTTTCGCGTTCCTTTAATAGCGTTGCCGCCCCTCCTTTTTCAAAGATATTCGCGTTGAAAGTTTGATGGTCCTCCGCGGCGAATGGGTAGGGGATGAGAATGCTCGGCAGCGCGAAGTGCGAAAGCTCGGTGAGGCTGGCCGCACCGCTGCGCGAAATGGCGAAATCCGCCGCGCTGTAGGCCTCCTCCATCCGGTGGTAAAATGCCGCGGCGAAAGCGGGAATGCCCGCCTTGGCGTAGGCGTCGCGCATGAGTTGCTCGTCCTGCTTGCCGGTGAGGTGAATGACCTGCAGCGGCTTGCCCGCCAGCGCGGGCAGGGCGTTGATGAGCGATTGATTGATTCCGTGCGCGCCCTGGCTGCCGCCCATCACGAGCAGGGTCGGCTTGCCCGGCGTGAGGCCGAAGGCGGCGAGGGCCTGCGTCTGGTCGAGGCGGGTGGCCAGCGAGGTGCGGATAGGCGTGCCGGTGACGGTGCACTTGCCCGCGGGGAAGAATTGCGCGCATTCCTCAAAGCCGAGCAGCACGCGCGTGACGATGCGGCCATTCAGCTTGTTGGATTTGCCGGGAATGGCGTTCGATTCGTGGACGAACGTGGGGATCTTCCGCGCCCGCCCGGCGAGCAGCGGCGCGGTGGAGGTAAAGCCGCCCATGCCCAGCACGGCCTGCGGCTGGAAGTCGCGGTAGAGTGCTTTCACCTGTGAAATGCCGGCGCGGAACTTCAGGATGAACTTGAGAATCGCGATGGGATTCTTGCTCTGCAGGCCCACGCCCGGCACGCGCTCGATGCGGAAATCCGTGCGGCCCTGGGTGGCCAGCGAATCGATTTCCTTCTCGGAAATGATGAGCATCACTTTGTGGCCACGTTTGATGAGGACCTCGCCCACGGCGAGACCCGGGAACAGGTGACCACCTGTTCCCCCGGCTGCGATGACAAAATTCATACCTTCTTAGAGGCGCACGACGCGCCGGGCATTGCGGGTGCGGGCCCGCATGATAACGCTGTTGTTCTGCTCATCTTTTTCATTGAGACCTTGTCGATAGATATTGATCAAGATCCCGACGCCGAGCAGGCAAAAAACGAGGTTCGAGCCACCGTAGCTGATGAAGGGCAGCGGCAGGCCCTTGTTGGGCAACAGTGCGGTGGTCACGCCGATGTTCACCGCTGCCTGGAGGGCGATGATCACGACGATGCCAAAACCGAGCAGCATGCCGAAACGGTCGCGCGCCCGCATGGCGATGATCGCGCCGCAGAGGATGAAAATGATGTAGGTGAAGACGATGGCGAGCGTGATGCGCAGGCCGAGCTCCTCGCCGATGACCGGGAAGATGAAGTCGGTGTGGGCAAAGGGCAGATACATCATCTTCTGCCGGCCATTGCCGAGGCCGAGTCCCTCGACACCACCCGAGCCGAGCGCGATCAGTCCCTGCACGGTCTGGTAGGCTTCGGTCGGATACTTATCCGGATACATGAAGGCCATCATGCGTCCGAAGCGCTGTGGCATTTTGAAAGCAACGAAGATAAGCGCACCGAGACCCGCGGCGACCGTGGGGAAGAGATAGAAAAGCCGCGTGCCCGCAATGAACATGAGCAGGAAGGTCGTGGCGCCGATGAGCGCCGTGGTGCCCATGTCCACTTCCGGAGCGATGAGCCCCATGAGGATGCCCGCGCCTGCGAGTGGTGCGACGTAACCCCGCCAGAATTGCCGGGCAAAAGATTCATCGCGTGCAAACCACCACGCTACCGCGATGATCGCCGCGAGCTTGGCAAATTCCGATGGCTGAAAGGTGACGCCGATATTGATCCAGCGCCGCGAACCATTGATGCGATGGCAGATATGCGGGACGAAGCACAGCGCCAGCAGGAAGACCGAGAGGACGAACCAGATCCACCAGGTCTTTTGCAGGTAGTGGTAGTCCAGTCCCGCGGCGATCGCGCAGACGACGACACCGATGCCCAGCCACACGACCTGCCGCTTGAGCAGGAACATCGCGCTGCCGTGACTCTCCGGCGCATAAGCCGAGGTGCTCGACAGCATGACGAGCCCGATCACGATCAGACAAATGGCCGTGACGACTAGAAGGTAGACACTGGTGCGATGCGCGTTCAACGATGGCTCAGCTTTTGTGAAATGTGCCCGTGGTGCGATTGCTTGTAGCTGTTGAATGCGTAGATGCCGGCCACGGCGACCACGTGCACGGCGAAAACGAGCACGACCAGGCAAATGGCCGTGATAATCAGGATTCGGACCGTGGTGAAAAGCGCTTTCAACGGGAGCTTAACTCTTGCGCGGTACTTTCAAGGTTTGGCCCGGCTGCAGCTTCTTCGGGTCGGTGTTTTTGTTCGCCTTGAGCAATTCGGCCAGCGGGACCCCGAGGCTGCGGGCGATGGAGGTGGGCGTGTCGCCCTTCTTCACCGTATAGAGGCCGGGCGTGGTCGCGGTCGCTGGGATGTCGGTCTGCTTCGGCGTAGCGCTGTCAGTAGCGGCGGGACGCGCCTCCGCAGTCTTCGGTGCGGTGGACTTGGCCGGGATGGTGAGCGTCTGGCCCTGGTGCAGCACGGCGCCTTCCTTGAGGTGATTTGCCTCCATGATCTCCGCTGGCGACACGCCGTAGGCGATGGCGAGCTTGGTCAGGTTGTCACCTGCTTTCACCGTATATTGGTGGCCACCGGTCGTCGTAGTGTTTGCCGGCTTGTTGTTGTTCTGCGTGATGGCCGGCACGGGCGCGCTCTGCGTGGACTCCTTGGTGGAAGCCGACTGGCGCGCGGACGTAGGAGCGGCGGGCGTGTCATTTTGGGCGGTGGCCTTCGGCGCGGGTGCGGCCTGTTCGGTCTGCGCCACGAGAGGCTCGTGGCCTTTGCGCGATTGCTTGATGCTATTGAAGGCGTAAATGCCGCCCACGGCGACGACGTGCAGGATGAGCACGACGACGAATGCGCTGGAGAGATTCGTGGTCGGTTCCTCGTCCTCATCGTAGTCGTCGACCGGACGGCGTGCGGCGCGCGCGGTGGCCTGCAGCTTCTTCTTCGGGCGTGGCGAGAGAACAGCAGAAAGCTTGCTGAAGAATTTAGGCGTTTTCATAGATTAGGCGGGCAGAGCTTGGACGAGGGCACGGAACTGATTCCCGCGGTCGGCGTAATTTTTGAACATATCGAAGGATGAAGTACCAGGGCTAAAAAGGACGACGTCGCCGGGTTGAGCGGCGGCGTGGGCGAGTTCGACTGCTTTCTCGAGCGAGCGTCCGGCATTGGCGACGGGCAGACGCGATTTCCAGATGGCCTCGATGCGATCGGCCATTTCGCCCATCACGACCACGGAGCGGCAACGGGCGGCGACGAGCTCGGTGAGCAGATCATACTCGAAGCCTTTGTCTTTACCACCGGCAATGAGCACAACCGGTCGAGTTTCGGAGTGGAGCGCTTTCTCGACGGAGTCGGGATTGGTGCCCTTGGAATCGTTCACCCACTCGACGCCATTCACCGTGCGCAGGATCTCGCAGCGATGCGGGAGCGGCTTGTACTCGCGCAGCGGCGGGATCATCTGCGCGAAAGTCAGCCCGCGCACGAGTCCGACGGCGAGCGTGGCCATGAGATTCTCCGCATTGTGAGAACCGCGCAGGTTGGTATCCGCCATGGCGAGCACGCGTTCGCCGCGGTAGTGGATCGCGCCGTCGCGCAGCGAGAAATCCCCATCGGAGACATACGCGCTGAAGGTGATCTTCTTCGCCTTGAGCGCGGGAAGCTTGTCGCGGAAATTGACGATGGCCCAGTCCTCCTCGGTCTGGTTTTCGAAGATGCGAATCTTCGCCGCATAGTATTCGTCCATCGAATGATAGCGGTCGAGGTGATCGGCCGCGAAGCCCAGCCACACGGCAATCTCGCAGCGGAAGCGGCGGATGGTCTCGAGTTGGAACGAGCTGATCTCCAGCGTCATGACGTCGAGGTGAGCGCTCTCGCGCACCTTGGCGGAAAAGGCCGGCCCGATATTGCCGCTGGCCACCGTCTTCACGCCGCAGGCATTGAGCATTTTTTCCACGAGCTGCGTGGTCGTCGTTTTGCCGTTCGTGCCGGTGATGCCCACGATGGGGCACTTGCACATCTCGTAGGCGAGCTCGAGTTCGCCGATCATCTCGATCCGGCGCTTGAGGAAATTCTGAACCAGGGGGACGGCCGGATCGATGCCCGGGCTGAGGATGGCGTAGCGGTAATGGCCATGCAGGCCCTCGTGCTCGGCGGCAAGACCGGCGATGACGCGAATGCCCTCTGCCCCAAGCGCGTCGATTTTCTTGCGCAGCTTGTTCTCTTCAGCGGTGTCGAGGATTGTTACCATGGCTTTTTCCTGGTGGAGGAGGCGGGCAGCGGATTCACCGCTTTCACCCGCACCCAGAACTGCAATGGACTGGTTGGCGTAAGACACATTCAACGAAGTTTGAGGGTGGCGAGGCCGAGGAAGGCGAACATGATCGAAAGGATCCAGAAGCGGACGATCACCGTGTTTTCCTTCCAGCCCTTGAGCTCGAAATGGTGGTGCAGCGGCGACATGAGGAACACGCGGCGTCCCTCGCCGTAACGCTTCTTGGTGATCTTGAACCAGGTGCGCTGGATGAGCACCGAAACCGCCTCGATGACGAACACACCGCCGACCACCACGAGGAGCATTTCCTGTTTCGTGCAGATGGCGGTGACGCCGAGCATGCCGCCGATGGCGAGCGAACCGGTATCGCCCATGAACATTTTCGCCGGGTGGCAATTGAACCAGAGGAAGCCGAACGACGCGCCGACCATGGCCATGCACAGCACGGTGAGCTCACCGGCCAGTGGATAAAAGGGGATCTGCAAGTAGCTGGCGATGCCCACGTGGCCGCAGATGTAGGCGAGGATCGCGTAGGCGAAGGAAGCCGTGCAGGTGCAGCCGGCGGCGAGACCGTCGAGGCCGTCGGTGAGATTCACCGCGTTCGAAGCGCCGATGATGACCAGCGCAAAAAAGCCAAGCGTGCCGATGAGGCCGAGATTGGCAAAGACCGGGGCCTTGCTGAAGGGCACATAGACCGCGCGGGCTTGCACCTCGATCGCCGGGTTCATGAGGAAGAACGCGGTGACGATGATGGCGAGAATGCCCTGGGCCACGAGCTTCGTTCGCTCGCTCACGCCGGCGGAGTTCTTCTTGCTGACCTTGAGGTAATCGTCCCAGAAGCCGAGGCCTCCGCAGTAGACGAGCGTAAACAGGAGCATCCAGACGAACGGATTATCCGGCCGTGCCCACAGGAGCGAAGAGACAATCACTGCGCCGAGGATGAGCACGCCACCCATGGTAGGGGTGCCGGCTTTCGCGCCGTGCAACTCGAAGAGCTTGTTCACTTCTTCCTTCGTGCGGATGGGCTGGCCGAGCTTGAGCGAGATCAGGCGGCGGATCGTCCAGTTGCCGCACATGAGCGAGAGCAGGAAGGCCGTGAGCGCGGCGCCGAGTGAGCGCAGCGTGATGTATTGGAATACATTGAACGCGCGGAAAAAATCCTGGCCCGGGTAGAGCAGCGAGAGCTTGTAGAGATAGTAGATCATGAGGCGAGCAAACCCTCCACGATGCGCTCCATACGTGCGGAACGGCTGCCCTTGACGAGGACGAGATCCCCGGCCCGGGCGAGTTCACGCAGGACTTTCGTCGCTTCCTCCGTGGAATCGACACGCACGACTTTTTCGACCCCGCCGCGCCAGGCGGCATCGGTGATCCACTGGGCTTCCGCGCCCACGCCGATCACGCTATCGAGATGTGATTGCGCGGCGACTTCGCCTACCAGGCGATGACCGCGCTCAGACTCAGTGCCGAGCTCGCCCATGCGGCCGAGCACAGCGATGCGGCGGCCTACAGCCGGCATGCTGGCGAGAGTGCGCAGCGCGGCGGCCATGGAGTCCGGATTAGCATTGTAAGTATCGTCGATCACCTGGATGCCGCGGATGATCTTCTGCTCGAGCCGGCCTTTGGTGAGGCGCAGTTTGGTCAGGCCGGCGGCGCACTCCTCGAGTGAAAGGCCAAATACGCGGCCCGCGGCGACGGCGAGCATGGCATTGCTCACCATGTGACGGCCGACGACGGCGAGTTCCGCCTCGATGGAACGGCCGTCGGCGTTGATCTTGAACCGCGTGCCGCTCGCGCTGCTACGCAGGTCGCTGGCGAAGACCTCCCCCTTGTCGATACCGGCGAGGACCACGTCGGCCTTGGTGCGCGCGGCGATGGATTCGGAAAACTCGTCCTCGGAGTTGAGGATCAGCGTGCCGCTTGGTGGCAAAGCCTCGGCCAGCATGCCTTTTTCCTGGGCGATGGCCTCGCGGCTGCCGAGGAATTCGATGTGAGCCATGCCGACATTCGTGATGATGCCGACCTCGGGGGCGGCCATCGCGGCGAGCGGAGCGATCTCGCCGGCGTGGTTCATTCCCATTTCAAACACGCCCACCTGGTCCGCGCCGCGCGCGCGTAGAAGCGTGAGCGGGACACCGATGTGGTTGTTGAGATTGCCATCCGTCTTGGTGACCTGAAAATTTTCGCCGAGCACGGAAGCGGTCAGGTCCTTCGTGCTCGTCTTGCCGTTGCTGCCCGTGAGGCCGATCACCTGGATATCGAGGCTGCGGCGATATTCCGTGCCCAGGCTTTGCAGCGCCTTGAGCGTGTCTTTCACCTGCACCACGGCGAAGCCGGGGGCCAACTCTGCTGGAAAGTCTTCGACGATCGCACCGGCAGCACCGCGTTTCGAAGCTTCGGCGACGAAGGTGTGACCGTCGAACTTGTCGCCGCGCAAGGCGACGAACAAATCTCCCGCCTTGAGCGCACGTGAATCCGTACAAACGGTGGTCACGGTGCCGAGCGGATCACCCACGACCAGCCTTCCGCCGGCCCAGAGGGCGATTTTTTCAAAAGTGGTGCCGTCCATTGCAGTTATGCTTCGGTGCGTTTGCCTTCGAGGGCTTCACGGGCGACCGCCACGTCGTCGAACGGCATGGTGCGGTCGGCAAATTCCTGGTAGGTCTCGTGACCTTTGCCGGCGATGAGGATGATGTCGCGGGGCTGGGCCATGGCCACGGCCTTGAAGATGGCTTCGCGGCGATCGAGGACGACTTCGTAGTTGCCGCGGCGCATGCCGGGCTTGATGTCGTCGATGATCGCTTGCGGCTCTTCCTTGCGTGGATTGTCGGAGGTCACGATGGCGTAGTTGGCATACTCGTCGACGACCGCGCCCATCCGAGGACGCTTCGTTTTGTCGCGATTGCCGCCGCAACCAAAGACGACGATGAGCCGCGCGGGATTCAATTCGCGGCAGGTTTTGATGACGTTGAGCAGCGCGTCATCGGTGTGCGCGTAATCCACGAAGATGCGGAACTGGCGCTGCGCCGGCACGGCCTCGAGGCGGCCGGGGACGGCGCTGGCATTGGTCAAGGCGAGCACGCACTGGCGCACTTCTATGCCCATGGCATTGGCCGCGGCGATGGCGGCGAGAGAGTTGTAGACGTTGAACTGGCCGATGAGTGGCAGGCGCACCAGATAGCTGCGGCCACCGGCATCGAGCTGGTAGGTCGTGCCGTGGAAATCGATGCGCACATTGCTCGCGCGGAAATCCGCGTGCACGCCAACGCCGTAGGTCACGACGGGGACCTCCTTGCTGAAGCGCGTCACCAGCATGGCACCGTAGCGGTCGTCCAGATTGATCACTGCCTTGCCCTTCTTTTTCTTTTGCGCGGCGAGGTCGCTGAACATGCGCGACTTGGCTTCGAAGTAGGCCTCCATCGTCTTGTGATAGTCGAGGTGATCCTGGGTGAGATTGGTGAATACCGCGGCATCGAATTCCACCCCGCGGACGCGGGCCTGCATGAGTGCGTGGGAGGAGACCTCCATCGCGCAGGCCTTGCAGCCGGCGGAGCGCATCTGCCACAGCAGTTCATGCACGTCGAGCGATTCGGGCGTGGTGCGGGAGGCGGGGATGATGCGATCGCCCACCTCGTAGCGCACCGTGCCGAGCAAACCGCAGCGCAGGAGCGCGGCTTCGCAGATGTGCTTGATCAGAAACGCGGTCGTGGTCTTCCCGTTCGTGCCGGTGACGCCGGCCATCTTCAGCGCCCGCGCGGGATTTTGATAAAAGGCGGCGGCGAAATCGGCCATCGCATTGCGCGAGTCCTTCACCACGATGTGCGTGGCCCGCGTGCGGACCGATGCGTTCTCGCTCACCGTCGCTTCTGCGCCGCCGGCAATGGCGGCATCGATAAAGGCGGTGCCATCCGCTTTCTCCCCCTTGAGGGCGAAGAAAAGCGTGCCCGGCTTGGCGCGGCGGGAGTCGTAAGTCAGGCTGGTGATGTCCCGGTCAGTGGGGCCGTCCACGGCGACGTGGGCGACATGGGAAAGGAGCGCGTCGAGTTTCATTGGTCGCGGTAGTCGTTGTTGGTGTTTTGGCGGGCCATGACGCTGCCGACCGGTTCTTCCACGGAGGGCTTGAGGCCCAGGTAGCGCGCGGCCTTTTCACCAATGCGCGAAAAAACCGGTGCAGCCACCATTCCGCCGTAATTCTTATCGTGAGAAACCTGCGCCTCGTCGAACAGCACGAGGCCGACGAAGGCGGGATCCTCGGCAGGCATGAAGCCGACGAAGGAAACCACATAGCGATCGTGACCGTAGTGGCCATCCGGCTCGGGCTTCTGCGCCGTGCCCGTCTTGCCGGCGACTTTGTAACCCATCACGCGGGCGAGGGTGGCGGTGCCGCGCGGGCTCACCACCTCGACGAGGGCATCGCGCACCGCATCGGTGGCTGCCTTCGAGGCGACGGTGCGCACTTCCTGCGGCGGGTATTGGCTGATCACGTGGCCCTGGTCGTCGGAGATGTCGTGAATGATCTGCGGCATCATGAGGTGGCCGCCATTCGCAATGGCGCACATGGCCGTGGCCACTTGCAGCGGCGTGGCGCCGACTTCCTGGCCCATGGGCATGCGGGTGATGGAAATCTTGCTCCACTTGTGGGGCGGATGAACGATGCCGCTGATCTCGCCCGGAAGATTGATGCCGGTGCGCTCGCCGAAACCGAAGCGCCGCACGTATTCGTAGAACTTCTGGTCGCCGAGTTGGATGGCCAGCTTGGCCACGCCGATGTTGCTCGAGTGCACCAGAATGTCGTGCACGCTCAGGTCCGGATACGGGTGATGATCGTGCAGCTTCACCGAGGCGAAGTAACCGTTCTCGCAATTGATCATCGTGTTCGGATGCACGATTTTCTCGGTCAGCGCGGCGGCGGTGGTCACGATCTTGAACGTGGAGCCCGGCTCCACCATGTCGGTGATCGCGCGATTGCGGCGGTGATCCTCCGGCACGTTGTCCTGGACGTTCAGGTTGAAATTTGGGCGGGTGGCCATTGCCAGGATGTCGCCCGTCTTCGGGTTCATCAGGATGACCGTGGCGCTCTTGGGGCGAAATTGTTTCACCGCCGCATCGAGCTCCATCTCCACGATATTCTGCAGGCCAATGTCGATGATCAGGCGCACATTGGAGCCGTTGCGCGCTTCCTTTTCCTGGCCGCGATAGGGGACGATCTCCCGGCCCGTGCGGTCGCGTTCGGAATAGCGGAAGCCATCGTTGCCCCGGAGGAATTGCTCCATCGTACGCTCCACGCCATCCATGCCCTCGTTCTTGCCATTCACATAGCCGAGGATGTGGCAGAGCATCTTCTCGTTCGGATAGACGCGCGTGGAATCCGTCTCGAGGTAAATGCCGCGCTGCTTGCGCTCGGCCATCTGCGCCATGATGTCGGAAGCGAGATTCACTGGCACTTCCTTCTTGAGCACGACATACGGCGCGGGCATGTCCTTTTTCAGGGCCTGCGAGTAGACGACGCGGGTGAGCTTTTCCATCACCTGCGGGTGCGGAATATTCAGCGTCTTGGAAATGATCTCGGCCACCGCATCGCGATCGGTGATCAGCGTGGCATCGGCCACTACCGTGCGCACCGGCTCATTCTGGGCAAGTGCTTCCCCGCGAATGTCCGTGATGATGCCGCGGCGCGCCGGGATGGTCTGGCGCGTAACGTGATTGTTGGCGGCGATTTGCGCGTACTCGTCGTGCTTCGTGACCTGCAGGTCGATGAGCCGATAGGAGAAGACGGTAAAGCAGCCGGCCAGCGCAATGCAGGTGGTGAGCGCGCGCTTTTGGGCTGGGCCTTTCACTCGTGCGTCCTTTCGTTGGAGACGGGACGCAGTTCGCCCGCGGCCGACGCGACTGGCGCCGCCGAGGTATTGCTTAGTACATTGATGCGATCGTTCGTGATCGGAACGAGCTTGATGAAATTCGTGTCGTAGCGCTCCTGCAGCTTCGCTGTGGAGGAGAGCTGGGCGATCTTGCTCTGGGCCACTTCGTTCTTGTTCTTCAGGTCCACGAGCTCGCGCTCGAGCGCCTTGATCTCCGAACCGGTGGTGTAGAGCTGATTCTTGCACCACACATAGGCGAGGCCGCCACCGCAGGCGAAGAGACCGATGAGCGCCCAGGTCAAAAACGACGCGACAGGAATGGCGTTGGCGTGACGGCGGCGATTACCGGACATACGGGATCCTTTCTGTGACGCGGAGTTTTGCGCTGCGAGAGCGCGGGTTGGCCCGTTGTTCCGCGTCGCTGGCGACCACGGGCTTGCCGGTGATGGCTTTGAAAATGTGAATCGGATTGGGCCGCGCCTCGGGCCACTCGGGGCGGTCGATGGTCGCGACAGAGCGCTCCTTGAAGAAGACCTTCACGGGGCGGTCCTCCAGGGAGTGAAAAGTGATGACGGCGAAACGGCCGCCTGGCGCGAGCCGCTGCGAAATGACCTCCAGCCCATTGCTCAGTGCCTCGATCTCGCGATTCACTGCCATGCGCAGCGCCTGGAAGACGCGCGTGGCGGGATGCGTGCGACCGTGGCGCGGGACGACGCGCTCGACGGCCTGGGCGAGCTGCAGCGTGGTGCGGAAAGGGGCTACGAGGCGCTCGCGCGCCAGGTGTGCGGCGATCTTGCGCGCGGATGGCTCCTCGCCGTAATTGCGGAAAATCTTCTCGAGCTGCTCGCCTGCCATCGTGTTCACGAGGTCTGCGGCGCTGATCGGATTCGTGGGATCCATGCGCATGTCCAGGGGGCCATCGCGCATGAAGCTAAAGCCGCGCTCGGCCGCATCGAGCTGGCGCGAGGAGACGCCGAGGTCGAGCAGGGCGCCGTCGATCTTCGCGATGCCCAGCCGGTCCAGCACTTCGCCCGCCTTGGCAAAGGAGCTGTGCACCGGGGTGAAGCGGTCACCGAACTCGGTGAGCTTGCGGCCGGCAAATTCGAGCGCCTCGGGATCCTGATCCAGTCCGATGACGCGTGCACCTGCAGCGAGCAACGCTGCCGTGTGGCCACCGCCACCCAGCGTGCCGTCTACGAACACCTTGCCCGGGGCAGGGGCGAGCCGCTCGACGGTTTCGTCGAGCAACACGGACTCGTGATATTCGTAGGGGCGCGGTTTCAATGCAGTGCGCCGCGACTTTGATCGCGGCTTTTTCGGACGTTCCAAGCAGACGGTCATAACCCAAGGTCGGCAAGGAGCGGGGCGGAAGCCGCCTCCTGGCCTGCTTGGGCGGCAGTCCATTCGGCGGTGTTCCAAAGTTCAAAGGTTTCAACGACACCCGAGAGCGTCACGTTGCCGGACAGCTTGAGCTGCTGGCAGAATTCGTCGGGCAGGGACAGGCGGCCGTGTTTATCCAGCGTGACCTGGCGGCTCAGCGCACCGATGCGGCGCAGCGCAATGGTGCGTTGCGCGCCGGGAAGCGCCGCGGCCTTCGCGCGGATGCGGTCGAGTTCGTGGCGCGGCATCACCGTGAGGCAAGGCGCGGTGGAGCTCGGGATGAGGAAGAACTCGGCCTCCACCTCACCCGCAGGACGCCATTCGGAAGGAATGGTGATGCGGTTCTTTCCGTCGATGGCGTGACAGAACTCACCCACATACACGGGTGTCTTTGAGTTCTGGGTGATTTCGGCCATATACAGGAGTTGGCGCTTGGGCGATTGTCCCATTTCGCTCCAAAACGCCCCTATTTCTCCCAAATCCGCCCCAAAGGTCAACGCTAAAGAAGAGATTCTTTAGGGGTTTCTTGGTACCCTTTCCCTCGCCTTTCGTACGCTGCCCCGTGCTGGTTCACTCACCTTGCTCCCGATTGACGCTGTGGTCACCTTCGTTTTCAGTCTGTCGTAGGACTGTCTTCCGGCCTTGACGCAATCATTCAGTAGTAAGAAGACTGACGGTCCATGGATGAGAGCGACCTGAAACGCCACCTCGCTCTTTGCCGAAGGTCGGGCCGTTGGTTCATCATAGGAGCGGCCGTCTTTTGGACCCTCGGTTTGCGGGCGCAGGAAATGTCGCCGCGAGACTTCAATTTTTTCGGGAACGAAACTGTCTACCCCCAATTCGCTCCATACTATACCCGCCCCCCAGATGCGGCCAAAGCGGCGTTCGGCTATGCGCACATGTTGTTTTTTGCCGGAGACCGGCATCTCGCCGGCAGATTGGTGGAGCTGAACGAGCGGGAGATCGTCTGGAGGCGACCAGATACGCGGGAACCGCTCCACTTTCCCCGCGAGGCGGTGCGCCGCATCGTTCTGGCCGATGGCCCGTCGGACATGGAGAACCCTTTAGTCCTGAGCGCGCCGAAAGATGCAAAAGACGGTCCCGTGCCAGCCACGGTGAAGCTGGCCGGGGGAGACTGGCTTTTCGGAGTAACCACCAGCGCGGATGGGCAAACCTTCACCTCGCAACTCCAGGATGGGACCAGCTTCGTGATGCCCCGGAAGCAGATTCAATGGGTATACTTTGCGTCACGGCCGGGTCCGGGATTCGGCTGCTCGGGCTCGGCGATGGATATGGAGGGATGGGTCCCGTCCTACGTGTCGGCGACTGCCGCGTCGGGAACGATCAGCTTCCGGGGTTCGTCCTGGATTGGGCGATGGATCGAGCCGCCGAAACGTTTTGAATTGGCTTTCGAACTGCCCGAGGACGGCGAAGAAGGCACGCGTCTCTGGCTTCAGAATTATTCCGCCCGGCCGTCACCGACCGCTCCCGATAACATCCAGGTGACGCTGGGGAAGAATGAGATCTCGCGTATGGTATTGACCAATCGCATCGACCGCGAGCGGATCCCGTTGCCCCGCGAGGCTCAGGATGAAAAGGGACCGGTCCGTTACCAGGTATTCTACGATGGAACGAGCGAACGCTTGATCGTCGTCCGCAATGGCCGGCAGGTGGCCGACTGGAGCTTCGTGCGTGAGCAGCGCGGCCGACGCCGGATGGAGAGGTATATTTCCGGCCTCTGCTTTGACAATGCATTGCGGCGTGACTTGGCGCCCCTGAAACTCAATCGCCTTGCTGTGAGCCCATGGGACGGCGTGATGGGAGATCCCCCGGCGGCTGATGCGCACAGCGACCGCTTCAGCCGGGGCGACGGTGTTTCGATTCCCGGGAAGCTCGAAAAAATTGGTGCTGCGGAATTGGTATTCTCCGGCAAGCCTCAGCTCCGGCCGGAAGGCACCTTTGTGCGGTTCAGCAATGCTGCGGACTCTCTCGCGGGGGCAGTGGGCAAGGTGATCCTTGGCGGGAACCAAGGCGAATTCAATGTGCAGCGCCTTGACATTCACGAGGGCAAAATGCGCTGTGCGGCCAGCTTCTCCCCGGCGGTGGAACTCCCGGTGAGCGCGTTGAAGATGATCACCTTTCCAGAGCCCACGGCGAAATCGTCGCAGCTGGAGCAAGTTCTGATTTTCAAGAATTGTGACGAGCTGGCGGGACACGCCATCTCCGCTGTTTCGAAGGGGACGCTGCACTGGCAGACAGCGTACGGTCAGGACGTAGAAATCCAACCGGAGCGAATCGCCGGCATCCGCCTGACCACTCAGACGGAGGCTCCGCCGGCAAAAGAAGTGGCAGCAGTGGAATTGCGCGACGGCCAGTCCTTGCGCGGAAAGATCACCGGCTATGACGGCCGCCAGTTGAAATTCGACCACGCGCAAATCGGGCCGGTCGTGCTGGAGAGAGGTCTGTTGTGGCACCTCTATCCGAACCCGAAGGTCAACGCTGTCGATGGCGGATGCGAGCCGGCGGCCTGGAAGCAAGAGCCTGCAGATCCCTACCGAAATCCCAACAGCGAAAGGGAGACGAACCCCGATCCGTGGCTCGCTTTTGCGGGCAGCTACATTCATCGCCAGGCTGGCCGTCAGATCGTCTTTGGCGAAAACGACGCTGCCGGGTTGCAGCACCGGATCGATCCCGCGCTGGAGCGGTTTGAAGTGCGCTTCGATACCATCAGTCCGGCCAGTAGCGGCACCAATCTTTTCGTGACCCTCCTCGGCGAAAAGCCTGCGCCTTCCCTCTCGATCTCCGCTTCACACGCCGAGCTCTACTTCAACGTGAGTGATCCCACCGGCGCCCACCGATCCGAGTCGCACAACTTTTCCCTCGTCGGGAAAGTGCCGGAGATGACATCACGGCTGAGCTTCCGGTTCTTCGTGGATCTCAAGACCGGCTCGAGCGATGTTTTTGTCAACGGTCTGCGTGCGATCCATTTGGGAGACCTCGCCGCCGAGCGACTCACGAAAGGCCAATACGCGCTGAAACTCCGAACGGTGCCGACGGGTTGGGTGCCCAACGTCTTTTCCAACTTGTGGATCGGTCCATGGAATGGCGATCTGCCCTCCCCCGACAAGGCGGGCGCCGCGAGCATTGGGCTGACCAATGGCGATGTGCTGCCGGCAGCACCCAAGGAACTGCGCGACGGAAAATGGATCGTCGAAAGCGATCTCGAGCCCCTTGAGCTTCCTGCGGAAAAGATTGTCGCAGTGGACTTCGGCGGGGCGCCAAACGAGCAACCCGTAGTCGCGCGCGTCCGCATGCTCGACGGCTCCACGATCAATCTCGATGAGTTCGCCTGGAAAGATCGCGAGCTCGCCGCGCGCAGTGCGCTCCTCGGAAGCTTTCGCCTGCCGATCGAGAAGATCGCGGAGCTCGTCTACGATCCTGCTCTCCCGGCCGTCCCCGCGGCTGTTAAAAAATAAACAGCCCTCGCGAGAGGCTAGAGCGGTTTAAATTGAACTGTGGTCGTTCGCCGGTCGCTGTAGTCGCCCCGCTCTGTCGGGGCGTGAGCGCCAGCGAATCTTGATCATTCAGGTTTTCGCTGTTCACCGTCCTCCACACGGCGGCAGAGCGCCGTG
>JBGGMZ010000005.1:0-5428 GCA_041287745.1 Chthoniobacter sp.
CCGCCGATGACGATGAGATGCGGCGGCACCTCCGCGAGCTCCAGCGCCTCGATGTGCGTGAGCGGCTCCGCTTCGCGCAGACCCGGAATGGCCTCGATAATGGCCCGGCTACCCGTGCTGATCACCACCTTCTCCCCGCGCAGCGTGCGCGTGCCGCCCTCTGCCAACTCGACCTCGATCGTGCGCGGCCCGACGAAACGCCCCGTGCCAATGACCAGTTCCGCACCGCTCGACTTGTAGAGTTCGAGATGCATCTGCACAAGGCCATCGACCATGTGGCGCTTCCGATCGCGCACCGCAGACATATCGATGCGGCAGTTCTCCTTTGTGATGCCAAACTCGTGTCCACGCCAAAAGTAATTTGCCACCTTCGCGCTGTGGATGACGTTCTTGCTCGGCAGGCAGGCGATGTTCGGGCACGAGCCGCCGACATATTTCCGCTCGATCACCGCGGTGCGCAAACCTTTGCGCGCCATCGTCCAGGCGAGATATTTTCCCGCTTCGCCGCTGCCGAGCACCACGAAATCGTACTCTTCCGGAGGTATGCTGGGGGTCGCCATGAAACGCAGTCGCCTCTTAGTCGCGACAGCTTTCCTCGACCCAGCCGAGATAAGCGGGCAAACCCGACCCGATGGGCAGGCTGAGGATTTCCGGAACTTCGTAGCTGTGCAATTCGCGGATGCGTGCCTCCAGCGCCGCATAGCGCGCAGGCGTAGTCTTGAAGATGACGAGGACTTCGCTGCTCGTCTCGATGTTCCCCTGCCAGCGATAAATGGATTCAACGCCGGGGACGACATTGGCGCATGCGGCGAGCTTTTCCTCGACGACTTTCCGCGCCGCGGCGCGAGCAATTTCGGCGTCCGGCCACGTTGTGAGTATAATCAGAACGTTGTTGGGCGATGTTTGCGAGTCGATAGCGCTTTGTAATGTCTTTCGTAGACGACAAGCGAGCGGGATTTTTGCTGCCGGTAGCCCACCAAAAGGCTCTCCCTCGTAATAGGTCCGCGTTTCTGCGGAGGAGAAATTTTGGAACTCCGCTCCTGCGGTTAGAGCACCTGCCGGATAATCGATACGAATTAGGAAGGCAGGAAAGCAGGAAGGATTCGTCTTCTTTTCCTGCGTTCTTGCTTTCCTGATTCAACACTCCATCCGCCGGATTCGGAATCTCCTTTTGGCAGAGGCTCTATGCCGCCACAGGGGCAGCCGCAGTCTGGCGCACGATCCATCCGCCGCCGAGTACCTCATCACCGCGGTAGCACACTGCAGCCTGACCAGGCGTGACGGCGCGCTGCGGAACGTGCAAACGCACACGCGCTTCGCCATTCTCGCCGGGATAAACCGTGGCATTCGCGCCCGGGTGGGCGTAGCGAATCTTCACGTTCACCTCGAAAGGCTCCGTCGCCCCGCCATGCCAGGTGCAATGGTCGATGGTGAAGTCTTCGGTCATCAAATCCTCCGCTTCGCCGACGATCACGCTGCTTGTCGCCGGATCGATATCGATGACGTACATCGGCCGAGGAGACCCGCCGGGCAGGCCCTTGCGCTGGCCGATGGTGAACATCTCGATGCCATCGTGCTCGGCGACGCGTTTGCCGGCCTTGTCGTAGATGCCGCCGGGATGAAACTCGCCGGCGCCCATGTGCGACTTGAGGAACGCCTTGTAATCGTTGCCGGGGACGAAGCAGATTTCCTGGCTGTCCTGCTTCTCCGCCACCTTCAGCCCGAGTTGGCGAGCGATGGCCCGGATCTCCGGTTTGGACATTTCGCCCAGCGGACAGATAGCGTGCTGCAGCTGCGCCTGACGCAGGCTGAAAAGAAAATACGACTGGTCCTTGCGCGGATCGCGCCCCTTGCGCAGCACCGCACGATCGGCGTGATGCTCGATGATGGCGTAGTGACCGGTGGCAATGTAGTCGGCGCCGAGAGCCTTGGCCTTGCCCCACAGGTTGCCAAACTTGACCTTCTCATTGCACATCACGCAGGGATTTGGCGTGCGACCGTTTTTGTATTCTTCAGTGAAGTAGTCGATCACGAGGCGCTCAAAGTTTTCGCCTTCGTCGACGACGTAATGCGGGATGCCCAACGCGTGCGCCACACCACGTGCATCGGCGATGGCCTGCGGGCCGCAGCACTTGTCCTCGGCGCGCGAGATGCAATCCTGCGGCCACACCTTCATCGTTACACCCACGACGTCGTAGCCCTGCTGCTTGAGCAGGTAGGCCGCAACGCTCGAGTCCACACCACCGCTCATGCCGATGACGACACGCGGAAGTTGGCTGGAATCGGAGGCTGAGATGGACATGGGCGAATTCACGAAGAAAAACGGGGCGCACTCTCGGTGCGAATTGCCTTCGGCTCAACTCGTTTTTTCCAAACGCTTCTGCCGGGCATTCCGTCAGTGCCACATGCCTCGCTGCCAACCGCCCACATTGACGAGACCGGCGTTGCCCACCTGAACGCTCGCGAATATCCACTGCATATTGGTCTGCGTGCTGGCCACCGCCGGTTGATCACCTACGGCGACCGTGGTGGGAACCTCAGAGATCATCCGACAACTCACGTAATAGTCACCCGACGGCACGCCGTGAAAGACGAAGTCCCCATGGTCATCGGCCTGCGTCTTGCGGATATAACGCGCTGCGCCAGCGGGCGGATCCGAGAGCGGCTTGCCAGCGATGTATTCCCGATCGACGATCTCTTTCGTGTAAGCGGTTTTGGGCAGCAGATAGACGGTCATGGAGCGATTTGCCGTCACAGGATACCCATCGTTCGTCACCGTGGACGCATGCCCCTTCACCACGCCCGCGCCGGCGTGAGCGTAAGAGTGAAAATCCGATTCGTTGAATGGCACTTGATGCGGCGCCCCCGCGCACGCCCCAAAAGACACACTACCGCAGACGAATAACAACCAACCACGCAGACGGGAATGAGTGGACATAGAGGACTAAACGCGGACAGTTCGGTCGATCTTACAGGATGAGGTTGTTTCATCCCGATCACTGGCACCTCGAGACCGGCGCAAACCAAGCGCTCACCCCTCGGCTTCTCGTTCGCCAATCAAAGTGGCAATCCATTCACCGCGATCTCGCGACGACAGACGTTCCCCGCTCTACTGCAAAAAGCGCGCGAGGTTTTCCTGTTCCCAATTCTTCGCTCGCCGGAACCAGTGGAAGCGGCGCTCCTTCTCGAGGAACTTGTCGTGATGCACGAGGCGGCGGCCATTCTCGTCATACTCATCGGGCACCATCGCGTGCAGCATCTCGTGGTAGACGACGTACTCGAGAAACCAAGTCGGAACGAAGGAACGGTCGAGCAGCGGATGAATGCGGATCATCCGGTCCTCTTCCTGGATGGTACCGAAAACCATGTAGGTCTTCGGGCGCTGCTTGCGCTTGCGCCCCCAGACGATCGTGTAACCACGAAGGCGGTTGCGGAAATACCGGCCGTTGATTTTATCGAAGACCGCACCGAGATCAAAAAAGCGGCCTTTTTCGGCGAAGGAAAACTGCCGCTGCATGGGCAATTTTGGAACTGAAACTTTGCGCTTACGCGTAGCCATTAGGAGCGTCGGAATGAGGTTACGCGCGCAGGCTACGGATGGCCGAAATGGCCAACAAGGATTAGCTTTCGGCGGGCGAAGATTTCCGCTGCGAGTCCGAAACCTGCTCCAGCTTTTTCACCCGGGCGTAAAGCTTCGGCAGCCGGGCAATACAGGCCAGTTTTTCCTTCTGTTCCTGAATTTCCGTGGCCGGATAGCCGAAATGGACCTGTTTGGGTGGGACACTTTTACTCACTCCACTCTTGGCCGCAATGATCACTTGGTCGCCGATCTCGATATGGCCGACAACTCCCACCTGCCCTGCCAGGGTTACGTAGCTGCCCAGCTTGGTGCTGCCGGAGACGCCGGATTGAGAAACGAGGAGGCAATGCTTCCCAACCACCACATTGTGAGCGATTTGCACCAGATTATCGATCTTGGTTCCCTCCTGGATCCAAGTGCGACCGAAACGAGCGCGATCGACAGTGGTATTTGCGCCGATTTCCACATCGTCGTCCACCTGCACAATGCCAACCTGAGGAATCTTGACGTGTTTACCGCCGGCAACCTCGAAGCCGAAGCCATCGCTGCCGATCACCGCGCCACTGTGGACAATCACCCGATTGCCCACCAGGCAGCGGGCCCCCACAGTGACCCGCGCGGCAAACTGGCAATCCCGTCCGAGTCGGGCTTCGTGGCCTACATAACCATGAGCACCGATCACCGTATTCGCCCCAATCTGCGCGCCATCTTCAATCACGACAAAGGGCTGAATGGAGACCCCCTCGCCCAGCACCACTCCCCGGCCAATCACCGCCGTAGGATGTACTCCCGCCGGAAACCGGATGGGCTCAGGCGCAAACTTCTGCATCAACTGGGCAAAGGCCAGTGATGGATTGACCACGCGAATGGCCAGTGACGGTATCTTCCCCGCAAAATCCGCCGGCACGAGTGCCGCCGTGGCCTTGGAGAGCTTCAGCTGCGTGAGATACTTTGCGTTCCCAAAAAAAGTGATCTCGCCGGGCTCCGCCTCAGAGATGGCGGCAACGCCGTGAATCTTCTGGTCCAAGCCGGCCTCGGAAACCAACTGCCCACCCACCAGCGCAGCGATTTCCCGAACCGTGAGTTCCACGGGCACCGCTTAGTTGCTCTTCGGCTTCTTCGGCGTAACCGGAGCAGTGATCGGGGAATCCGACGTCGTCGTGCGGTTCTTGTTCAGAGCAGTGACTACTGAGTCGGTGAAATCGAAAGCGTCGCGAGAGAAGAGAACGATCGGCACGCCATTGAGGCTAGGGCCGGACTTGTCGAAGACGAAGTCGAAGTTCTCCGCCTTCACCTTGTCGGACACGATCTTGTTGATGTCGTCCACGATACCGGCGCGCATGCGCACGGACTTTTCCTGAAGTTGCTTCTCGCGCGTGGTCTGGAACTCGCGGATTTCGCGATCCTGATTCTGGAGATCGGCCGCCTTTTCGCTGCGGATCTTCATCTTCTGATCCTTGGTTTCCTTGCTGACGGCCGGGTTTGCCATCTCTTCATCGAGCTTCTTGACTTCCTCGAGCACCTTCTTGGCCACATCCATGCGATCCTCGAGCTCTTTCTTGGCCGCATTACGATCTTCGTTGATCTTCGATTCCGCGTCCTTCGTCTTATAGTACGAATCGAACACGCGCTTCATGTCGACAGTACCAAACTTGGTGCTGGTCTGGGCCGAAGCAGTGGCCGTGGTGAAGGCCGCAGCCAGAACGAGAGCAGGGATGACGAGGTATTTTTTCATTAGCTTACTTGGGAGATAAAGATTGCGGGAAAACGGAGGAAAATCAGACCCGAGCCGGGCCGATCCGTTCAAAATTGATAACCGATATTGAAGTTAAACTGCCCGCTTCCGCT
>JBGGMZ010000006.1:0-34219 GCA_041287745.1 Chthoniobacter sp.
TCCGCGGCGACCATGTCTAGAAAGCGGCGCACGCCTTGCACGCGCACGTCGGGATGGTTGGAATCGATCACGCCGCCCTGGCGCACCACGTTGTCGGCGATGATCAAGGTGCCGGGGCAGGCCAGGCGCAACGACCATTCGAAGTAGCCGGGATAGTTGTCCTTGTCCGCGTCGATGAAAATGAGGTCGAAGGGTCCCGCGCCTTCCTGCACGAGCTGTGGCAATGTTTCCAAGGCCGCCCCCACGCGCAGGTCGATGAGCTTCTCGAAGCCCGCCCTGACAAAATTCGCCCGCGCCACTTCGGCATGTTTCGGGTCAAACTCGAGTGTGACCAGACGCCCATCCGCCGGCAGGGCGCGGGCGAGCCAGATGCTGCTGTAGCCGCCGAGCGTGCCGATTTCCAAAATGCGCTGCGCGCCCTGCATGCGGGCCAGCAAGTGCAGCATCTTGCCCTGGGTGGCCGAGACTTGAATCTCGGGCAACCCCGCCGCGCTGCTTGCCGCGAGGGTGCTCTGCAGAATCGCGTCGTCGAGCCCATGCTGCGCGGTGAGATACCGGTCGACGGCACTCCAGGTCTTTTCGTTGTCCATAGTGGTCATCTACTTCTCCTCGACGAATTTCTCCCCGTTCCAAGTGTATTTCGCCTTCACCTTGCCGCCCTTTTCCGTGCGCACGACGATTGTGCGGCCCTTGTGCGGCAGCTCGAACGTGTAGCCCTTTTCATTTTCGATCGGAAAGATGGAGCGCTTCACTTCGTGCAGATGCCCCCCGAAGCTTGGCTCGTAGAAGGCGAGGTATTTCGAGTTTGCCCCCTCCAGTTCGCCCTGGCACACGGCGAGCAGGGGCTTGTCATCCTTATAACGAAACAGCGCTACCTCAAAGGCCGGCTGCGCACCGTCGCCCGTGCAGTTCATGTAGCCGTTGGCGATGTCGATGGTCCCGCACTTCGGCTGCTTGAGGAAAAAGAGCCAGTCCTTCGCCGTGCCCTCGAGGGTCTTGTCCGGGAGCTGGAGGTAATAATCGACCACGGAGAGCCGCTTGGCATCCGCCGCGTGGGCAAATGGGGAGGAAAGAATCGCCAGAGCAGTGAGGAGCAGGAGAGCGAGGCGCATGGAAGTGAAAGTGAGGGTGGAAAGCGGTAAAACTAGCAGCGCGTGAGGGGAGTGAGAACCACGATTGTGAAATCGGGCGGCGCGCCAAGGACGCGAGGGACGCCAAGGGAAGACAGCACTTACGCTATGAAAAGCGCCAGGGGCAGTGAAGTCTGCCTTGTGAGCCAGTTGTGATTTGCGATAATCGGAGCGGTTGCAAAGATTTCGTCACATGATGCGCCCCGCCCTTCTCCTCCACGCACTTTCGGCAGCGGCGGCGTTTGCACTCGCGGGCGCGGCACTGGGTGCGGATTCGGCGGAGGACCTGATCCAGAAGGGCAACGTCTTTTACGACAAGCTCCAGCCCGCCGAGGCGCTGAAGTATTACCTTCCGGCGGAAAAACTCGCTCCAGACAATGCGGGATTGCTGGTGCGCATTGCCCGGCAGTACCGGCACCTCATGAGCGATGCGCGGAATTTGGATGAGAAAATCCGTCTTGGCACCATGGCGGTGAAGTATTCGGACCGTGCGGTCGCCCTCGCGCCGGACGATGCGGAGGCGCAGTTGGCCGTGGCCATCAGCTACGGAAAATTGCTGCCGTTTCAGGGCAACAAGGAGCAGTTTTTAAACTCGCGCGTCATTAAGACCGCCGCTGACAAGGTGATCGCGGTCGATCCTGGAAACGACCTTGGCTGGCAGGTTCTGGGTCGTTGGAAATTTAACATCGCCGCCATCGGCGGGCTCAAGCGGGTTCTCGCGCAGACCGCCTATGGAAAGCTTCCCACGGCGACGTACGAGGACGCAGTACGCTGCTTCGAAAAAGCAATCGCACTCAACCCCCAGCGCCTCATGCACTACGTCGAACTCGGCCGCACCTACGCCGTGATGGGCAAGACAGCGGAGGCGCGAAAGTTCATCACCAAAGGACTCGCGATGCCAGACACGGAAAAGGATGACCCTGAGAGCAAGCGGCAAGGACGGGAAATCCTCCAGCAGCTTCATTGAGGCGCCTGCCCATCATTCCCGATTGAATCGGTTGGGCAGGAGAGCCGGCCTTCCTCGGCGAGGGCGATTTCCTCAGGCGTGACGGGCTGGCGTTGCACGTAGGTGTAGCCGCCGGCATCCTGCCGGGTGAAGAACTCGGGGGCCACGGAGCGGCATAGGTCGCAGTCGATGCAGGTATCGTCCACGTAGTAGGAACCGGGGACGTTTTCGGGAGCCTTGTTTTGTCGTTCAGCCATATTGGTGGATTTCTTTCGTTGTGAATGGCTGGAGGTTAGAACCCGGATGGATTTGCGTGAAATTCATTAGTGTGATGGATTGATGCGATCTATGAATGAGTATCTCCTCACCAAGCCTTTCGACCTTTACGAGCTGTTCCTCTTCCGGCTCGTGGTCCAGCAGGGTAGCTTCACGCGGGCGGCCCAGATGGCCGGGCTCACGCAGAGCGCCATTACCCGGCAGGTTCAAGGAGTAGAAGCCCGGCTGGGAATGGAGTTGCTGGAGCGCACCACGCGCAGCGTCCGCACTACTCCGGCGGGCGAGTTTCTCTTTCACGAATCCGCCCGGCTCACCGGCGACGTCGAGGCATCACTCCAGCGATTACGCGAGCAATTCGGCGGGGCGCGGAAGGAAGTGCGCGTCGGTGTTTCCCGCAGCATTGGCCTCTCCTATTTGCCCGGATTCTTTCACGCCAATCTGCGCCGCTTGCCGCAGGTCGGCTGCCGGGTTTCGTATCAAGGGAGCAGTGAAATCCTTGCCGCTTTGGAAGCGAACGAACTCGACCTGGGGATTCTCTGTCCCCCGAAACGCCTGCCGCAGACCCTGCGCGTGACCCACCGTTTCGACGACGCCTTCACCCTGATTGCATCGCGCGAACTTGCCGCTGCCTTCCAAGCGCTGCCAAAATCACAGAAGGCCCGCACTGCGTGGCTGGCGAAACAGCCGTGGCTTCTCATCGACGACGCCGGTAACACGGGACGGAAGCTGCGCGCCTGGATGGAGCGGCAAGGGCTGAGCATCGAGCCCGCCATGCAGATGGACAGCTTTGATCCCATCATCAATCTCGTCGCCCTTGGTCTCGGGGTGAGTTTCGTGCCCATTCGCGCTCTCGCACTCTATGGCCGCAAACACACTCTCCAGCGCCTGCCGCTGAAGGAGCGCTTTGTGCGCGAACTCGTGGTGGTCATCCGCCAGCACCGGAAACCACCGGAGCATCTGGGGCAATTTGTGGAGAACGTGCTCTTTTAAGAGGGCAAAAGGAATCAATGGCTCGAATCCATCTCCCCCCTTTATCCCGATCCGGTTTACTCTGGATATCTCACTGCATCCCCGTAAATCCCACTCTTCAATTCCTCCGCCCGGGAGGCCTGCCCAAAGGGGACGGACAGAGCTTTCACTTGGCAAAGAGGGAAACTGGCCTTTGAATTCGCGACCCCGATCCGCATGAGTATCCTCGACCGCTACGTCCTCCGCAGTTTCCTCGAGCCATTCCTCATGTGCTTTGCGGGGTTCATCGCCATTTGGCTGATCATCGACGTCAGCGATAACTTCAACGACTTCCTCGACGCGCACGCCAGTTTCAAGCAGATCTTCGGTTACTACGTGACGCAGGCCCCGCAGGCTATCATGTTGTCGCTGCCGGTGGGGCTCATGCTGGCGTTGCTCTATTCCCTCAGCCGCATGTCGCGCACGAATGAGCTCATTTCCCAGCTCACCGCCGGGCGCAGTGTGGTGCGGGTGCTCGTTCCGCTCATCACGGTGGGCGTGCTGTGCACTGCCTTCTGCCTGTGGCTGAACTGGGAACGCGCCCCTCATGCTGAGGGCATCAAAAAGGTCGCGATGAACCAGATCAAGCGAGGCAAGAAAGCCGGCGATGTGGAGCCGGTGCTCGCGCACGTCTTTCGCGACCGCCAGAACAACCGCACGTGGTACGTCCGGAAGATGCGCCCCGGCTCGGCCAAGGACGGGAACCGGCTCGATGGCGTGCATGTGACCCAGCAGGACGAGACGGGCCGAATCCTCAAGAAGTGGTATGCTTCCGCGGCCTATTACCTTCCGGAAAAGAACGTGTGGAAGCTGGAGAAGGGCAAGATCGTCGATTTCACACCCGAGGGAGACATCGCGGAGGAAGATCGCTTTATCACCGACTCCCGTATCGTGAAGGACTGGACCGAGACCCCCTGGCGCGTAGCCAGCTCAGAGCTGAACCCGAATGGCTTGAGCGTGCCGGAACTGCGCGACTACGTGCATTACAACTACGACTTTCCCGCGGTGCAGCTCGCGCCCTACCAGGCGAACCTGGCCGACCGCTACGCGCTGCCCTTCCAATGCCTCCTGGCCGTCTTCATCGGCGCGCCGCTGGGCATCGTATTCAACCGGCGCGGCGTGATCGGCGGGGTGGCGGGCGCGATCACACTCCTGGTGGTGATGATCATGGCCCACTCGTTCTTCCTCATGCTCGGCAAGGGCATGCGCGTGAATCCAAATTTCTCGCCGTGGATTCCGGACATCTTGCTCGGGTTCGTCGGCATGATGCTGTTGTGGTACCGCTCCACGAACCGCGACTTCCCCAAGATCCCTTTCACCCGATGATTAATCAGGAATGGAGCATTCAGAGCCGGGCCAACCGCTGCGCCGCGACCGGCGTGGAGTTTCAGGACGGCGACTATTTTTACACGCTACTCTATGAGGAAGGCGCCGGCCTGCGCCGCGAGGACATCAGCGAGGCGGCGTGGAAGGAGCGAAATGACAACCAGCAGCCCTACTCCTTCTGGCGCTCGAAGTACGAGGCGCCGGCGCCCGCTGCGCCCGACACGATTCCCAAGCATACCGCCGAGGATTTGCTGCGCCGCTACATGGAGGAAAGCTCTGCGCAACATGCCGCCGCTCGTTATCTGCTGGCCGTGATGCTGGAGCGCAAGCGCATCCTCAAGGAAGTAGAAGCCAAACAGACAGGCGATGGCGTGCTGACGCGCATCTACCAGCACGTTAAGTCCGGCGAGGTCTTCGTGATTCCCGATCCGCAGCTGCGGCTCGACCAGATCGAGCAAGTGCAGAACGAGGTCTCGAGCTTGCTCGGGCCGGGCTAGCGAAGGGCGAAGGGCAAAAGGTCAGCCTTTCGCGCCGTCCCATCATTCCCATTCCTCCCATGCCTCCTAGTGAGAGAGGGCGGCCCAAACCGCCTTCGCAAGCTCCGCTCGCGTGAGCGGCTGTGCGGGATCGCGACCGGGCAGGCTGGCCAGCTTCGCGCGGGAAAGCACGCCGGCGATTTCCTCGGCAGTGGCCATCTTCTCCGGCTGGAAGTTCACGCTATCCGCATCGGGCAGGACGATGCCCTGCACGGCAAGCAGGCTCACCGCTTCGAAGTAATCCGCCGCCGGATCGAGGTCATGGAATGGCCAGAGCAGCACTCCCGATTTTACGAGTGCACGTTGCACTACCAGCACCCGTTTCGGATCGCGCGCTACGGCGCGCGGCTGGATGCCGACGCGCAACGCTTCCCATGCCACCGTGGCGCTCGCCTGGCCACAAAGCATCATCTGCCCGTGCAGCCGCAGCGCGGATTGCACGACACTGCTCACGCCGATGTTCTTCGATGCGCCCAGCAAGCCGTCGCGCTCAACGGGGACGAGCCCGCGCAGGGGAAACATCGCGCGGTCGGTGTGGGTGGACCAATTGCGCGTGGCGGTGTGGATTGTGGCCCATGGCCCGGCGGGATCGTCATTGAGGAAAACGCGGCGCGTGGGGTGAAAGTCGATATTGAACTGAAACCCAAAGACGCCATCCGGCGGCATGAGCTTCGCCCAGCGGGGCTCTTCGTGAGCGGTACGGATGTCTTGCTCGCGGAGCATGGTGACGGCCTCGAGCCGCAAGCCTTCGCGCACGTAGGGCTTTGGCGGCAGGCGGTCGGGGGTGCCGTATTCGTCGGTCAGTTCGAGGCGGCGGAACTCCGGGCTCACCGTTTGCAGATAGTGGACGAGACCGAGGGCGTGCTGTTTCGCATCGGCGAAGACGATGCGGCGCTGAAGTGGCGAGAGTGCGACGAGACTTTTCTGTGAGGCGCCGGGCTCTGTGGCGTCGAGCGCGTCGGCCACGGTCTTGGGCCAGTGGTCGAGCGGGTAGTCTTGGGTGGGCCAGTTAAGGAACGTCTTTTCCGCCCCGGCGGGGAAGCCAAGATGGTGCGCATCCACGAGCCGGCGATGCGTGTAGACGTTGACCGGCGGCGAGTAAGGACCGGCTTTGTGCGTGGTGTCGGCAAAGGGTGGCACATTCATCATCAGGGTGCCTTTTGGCCAGCCCAGCGCCTTGAAGTCCGCCACGGTGGCCTTGGTCGAGCCGAAGTACCGTCGTACGTCGTAGCCGGGAGGTTCCGGGCTGAGACTTTCCTTGCCGGAGTCTCGTAGCGTGACGCAATAGGTGAGGGGATTCATCTCGCGGCGGTTGCTATCGTCGACGCTCTCGGGAGCGCTCGGTTCATCGAAGCGCGCCTTGGTGTCCGGGCCTGCGCTCCATGCCGCTCCGCTCAAGCGGATGACGTCGCCCCAGTCCGAGGCATCGATGGTCAGGCGCGCGGTGACCTGCAGTCGTTCCGTGCCGCGGGTGAAGGTCACGCCGGTGACGCGCTCGCTGGTGACTTGCACGGTGGTCGGCTCCCAACCGCGTTCGATTCGCACGTGCGCACCTTCCGCCGCCAGCAATTGCTCGAAGATCCCTTCCGCGTCCGCCGGTTCAATAGTGAGCCGCCCGCAAAAGCTATTGCCCGGAGTGGGCGTGCCGTATTTGCGTCGATTCGTTTCCTCGATGCGCTGGGCCACTTCGCGGAAGAGCCCGCTGCGCGGAAAGTCCACGCGCTTGCCGCCCACGGTCGTCCATTCATCCACCACGCCCACGCCCTCGGCACTGAACTGGCCGCCCAGCCAGTCGATGTCATTGACGAGCACGATGCGCTGCACACCCAGTCGCGACGCCTGCACCGCGGCGGCGCAGGCGGATTCATTGCCGCCGACGATCAGCAGATCGGCATCGATCGTCTCGGCGCGGCTGCCGACAGTGAGGATGAAGAGCAAGGACAGGATGGGGAGGAACCGGAACATCACCGCGATCATGGTGCGAAGCGGGACGGCTTGCCGAGCGAGTTGTTGAGCATTGCGAAGGGCCCGCCATTCACGCCAAGGTGGAGGCATGATGCGTCGTTTCCTCCCACTCGCCCTTTTCCTGTTTGGCACGGTCTTCTCCCATGCTGACAAGATCGTCCTTGTCGCTGGCACCGGCACTGCGGAGAAGGATGCGCCCGCAACGCAGTGCGCGTTGCACGAGCCATTCGGCACGGAATTTACTCCTTCGGGTGAGATGATCATCGCCGAGATGGAGCATGGCAATCGAGTGCTCAAGGTGGGCAAGGATGGCGTGCTGCATGTCTTCGCCGGAACCGGCGCGAAAGGCGCGAGTGGCGATGGCGGCCTGGCAGCCGCGGCGACTTTCAATGGCATTCACAACTTCGTCGTGCGCCACGATGGCGACCTGCTCCTGGCGGATAGTTTCAACAGCCTGCTGCGCCGCATCGAGGCGAAGACGGGAAACATCAGCACGCTGGCTGGCGGAGCGAAAAAGGGCTTTGCCGGTGACGGTGGGCCGGCGAAGGACGCGCAGTTCTCGACGCTCATTCAGATCGCGATCGATCGGACGGGAACCAAGCTTTATTGCGCGGACATCGGCAACAAACGCGTCCGGCGCATCGACCTTACGACGAACGTGATCACCACGGTTGCGGGCAACGGCAAGGGCGGTGTGCCCACGGACGGAGCCGAGGCCGTGAATGAGCCGCTGGTCGATCCTCGTGCGGTCACGCCTGATGCGGAGGGCGGCTTCTACATTCTCGAGCGCAATGGAAATGCGCTGCGCTATGTGAATGCCGAGGGCAAGATCAAGACCGTGGTCGGCACCGGTGCGAAAGGTCTCAGCGGCGATGGCGGCCCGGGATTGCAGGCCACGATGAATGGCCCGAAATACATCGCGCTCGATCGCGACGGCACCGTGCTCATCGCCGATGCCGAAAATCACGTCATCCGCCGCTACTCGCCGAAGACCGGCCTCATCACCCGCGTAGCTGGCACCGGCAAGGCCGGCACTGCCGGTCTTGATGGAGATCCGCTGCAGTGCGAATTGCGCCGTCCTCACGGGGTGACAGTCGGCCCCGATGGCGCTCTCTTTATTACGGACAGCTACAATGACCGGATTCTGAAGATCGAGCGCTGAGCGTGGTGACTCAAGGAGCGGCGGTTTGTAACCGCCGTTGGAATGGGCTCCGCACCTGCTGGGAGGTCGGCGGTTAAAAACCGCCGCTCCTTGGGAAGCCTCCTGTCCTCCGCTCATCCCACCTCCTTGGCAAACGGCGCATCCGTGCTACCCTGCAGCCCTCATGCTTCCTTGGTTCCAAGATCAGTTTCCGCTCTACCTCGCTCCGATGGCCGGGGTGACGGACACCATTTTCCGCCAGCTCTGCAAGGAGCAGGGTGCGGACGTGGCGGTCACGGAATTCGTCAGCGCCGAGGGCATTTTCCGGCGCAACGAACGGACGATGGAGTATCTCGAATTCGTCGAGGCGGAGCGTCCGCTCGGCGTACAGCTTTTCGGCGGCGATCCGGAGCACCTCGGCGAAGCCGCTCGGATCGTGGTGGATTGGAAGTGCCCGGATTTCATCGATCTCAATTTCGGCTGCCCGGTGAATAAGGTCGTTTCTAAGAATGGCGGCTCTTCGCTGTTGCGGGATTGCCCGTTGCTGGAAAGGGTCGCGCGGTCGGTGGTGAAAGCCGCCGCGCCGCTGCCGGTGACTGCGAAGATCCGCATCGGTTGGTGCGAGAAAACCGTCAATGCGACTACCACGGCGCGCCTGCTGGAAGATTGCGGTGTGCAGGCGATCGCCGTGCACGGGCGCACGAAAGAGCAGGGCTACAGCGGCCGGGCCAATTGGGATGTCATCGCGGAAGTGGCCGCGGCGGTGCGCGTGCCGGTGATTGGCAACGGCGACATCGCCGGCGCCGAGGACGCAGTGCGCGCGATGAAGAGCGGAGTACGTGGTTTGATGATCGGCCGTGCCGCGATGAGCTCGCCGTGGATTTTCCGCGAGATCAAACACTACCTCGCCACCGGGGAGACATTGCCTCCGCCGACGCTCGAGGCGCAGTGGGCCCTCATCATCCGGCATTGCCGCTGGAAGGTGGAAGTGGTGGGCAGCGAATTGCACGCGATGCAGTCAATGCGCACGCGGCTCATGGCTTATTCGCGCGGCATGCCCGAGGCGAAGCAATTGCGCTTTCGTTATGCGCACGTGGCCTCGATCGCGGAGATGGAAGACATTGCCGCCGAGAATCTCGCGCGTGCTGCGTCGGAGGAGGTGGCCGCGTGAATGCCCGCATCCGTCTCGCGGAGACGCGCGAGGAGATTGCCAGTTGTTATTCGGTAATGGTCGAACTCCGCCCGCATCTCGAAGCAGCGCAATTTGTCGAGCAGGTCATTCGTCAGCAGGCCGAAGGCTACCGTCTTGCGTTTCTGATGGATGCGGGTGTGGTGAAGGCGTGCGCCGGGTACCGTATCAGCGAATGCCTCAGTTCGGGACGTTTCATGTATGTCGATGATCTTGTGACGGCATCTGCAGCGCGTTCGTGCGGTTTCGGCGGTGAGCTTTTCGAGTGGCTCGTGACCCAGGCGCGCACCGAAGGCTGCGTTCAGTTTCAACTCGACTCGGGTGTGCAGCGTTTCGGCGCGCACCGCTTCTACTTAATGAAGCGCATGGACATCACTGCCCACCACTTCGGACTCAAGCTTTGAGCGTAGCCCGTTCGCGGTAAGCCCGCGAGACGGCGACATACTTTTCGGCCCACGCCTTGATGCCCTGCTGCTCCTCGAGTGAGAGCGTCCGCACGACCTTGGCCGGCGAGCCCAACACCAGCGAGCCGGGTGGGATCTTTTTGCCGCCGGTGACGAGAGCGCCGGCGCCGATGATACAGCGCGCGCCGATCTCCGCGCCATCGAGGATGATCGCGCCCATGCCTACGAGCACTTCGTCGGCGAGGGTGCAGGCGTGCAGGATTGCCTTGTGGCCGACCGTCACGAGTTCGCCAACGCAGACACCGTAGTCATCCGCCAGATGCACGACCGAGCCATCCTGCACGTTCGAGCGCGGGCCGATGACAATGCGATTGATGTCTCCCCGCAGCACGGCTTGGTACCAGACGCTGGACTCTTCCTCGAGCGTCACGTCGCCGATCACATCCGCGCCCGGCGCGACAAAGGCGGATGAGTGGATTTGCGGAGCTTTGTCGAGATACCGGTGCAATTGCTCGGAGAGAATCATGCGAAAAGGGTGCGAAGTTTGCGGATGAAAGCAACCGCCAATGCCGATATTTACAAGGTTCCGGGGCGATTTAAAATGTTAGAGGAAATTGTTGACTTCAAATTAGCAGAGTGTCATCACTCGCCCGCTTCGCTGGTTTCCCCCACTCCCAGCACACCCAACTAACAATCGAACCCAAGGAAAGATCACCCACTCATGAACAAGGCAGAACTCGTTGAGGCAGTCCAGAAAACGCTCGGCAAAGACGTGAGCAAAGCCCAGGCAGAACGCGCCGTAGAGGCCGTCGTCGAAGGCATCAAGGGTGGCCTGAAGAAAGGTAAGCCCGTGCAACTCGTAGGCTTCGGCACCTTCAAGGTCACGAATCGCAAGGCCCGGATCGGCATCAACCCGAAGACCGGTGAGAAGATCAAGATCAAGGCTTCCAAGAGCGTGAAGTTCGCCGCTGGCAAGGACTTGAAGTCCAAGCTCAAATAATTTCCCCCTCGCAACCCGAGAAACCCCGTTTTGCGCCCGTGCAAAACGGGGTTTCTCATGTCCCGTAGGGGCGGTGTTCGTTTGAGTATTTTGGCGGGCTGTGGGAAAATCTTCGGCACACTGTGAGCAGCGGGATGTTCGCCTTATCCCGCAGAGCGTGGGGCGCGCATCCTGCTCAAGCAGTTCCTCTCAGAAATGCAGAGGCAGCCCTCCTCCATCGAAAAGAAGATCTTCGCCGGCTTCGGCTTTGCCCTGGTTGTCTCTGTACTCGTCAGCCTCACGACCTATTGGAACAACCAGCGCCTTCTGGAGACACGGCGCAAGGCGGTGGAAACGCAGGAGGTCCTGCGCAGCCTGAAACAGATGCTGGCCACGGTGACAGATGCCGAGACCGGCACCCGCGGCTTCATGCTCACCGGGGACGAGGTTTTTCTCGAGCCTTTCAAAGCGGCTACCGGGCGCATCGCACCCGACTTACAGCGAGTGCGGCTGGCCACCCGGAACGATGCAACGGTGCAGTCCCGCCTTGCGCGACTGGAGGAACTCACCCGGGCCAAACTGCAATCGCTGAGCCAAGCCAACGAGGTGCGACGGACGAATGGCTATGATCCGGCCCGCGACCTCGCCGTGCTGCGCGACAGCAAAGCGCGACTGGATGCGATTCGCACTGCGATCAGCGACATCGAGGGGGAACAATTGGCGGTTCTCAATGGTCTCGAAGTTGCCGCTCGAGGTGGCCCGACGGTAAACTTCATGACCGTGCTCCTCGGCAGTTGTGCCACTGCGAGCGTACTTGGACTGGTCTATTGGCTCACGCGCCTCGACTTGGGAGAGCGCCGGCGGGTGGAAGCGGCGCTGCGGGAGACGGAGGAATTCAAGACGCGCATGCTGGAGAGCAGCGGAGACAACATCGCCGTGCTGAGCCTCGAGGGGCGGGTGCTTTCGATGAATACCATCGGGCAGCGCGGCATGGACATCGACGATTTTGAATCCGTGCGTGATACCGATTGGCGCCTCCTTTGGGAGGACGGTTCCCGGCCGGAAACGGGGAAGGCCGTGGACCTCGCGGGCAGTGGTGGAACAGGAAAGGTTCTTGGCTCCCGCCTCACGGCGAAGGGCGAGCCGCAGCAGTGGGACGTGGTGCTCACGGCCATCAACGATGCCTCGGGCCGGCCGGATAAGTTGCTCGCCATTTCGCGCGACGTGACCGAGCGCCGGGCCGCCGAGGAGAAGTTCCGGATCATCTTCGAGCAATCGAGCGATGCGCACCTGCTCTTCACGAAGGATACAATCATCGACTGCAATGTTGCCGCCATCCGCATGCTGGGCTTCGAGAGCAAGGAAGCGCTGCTTGCGGTGCCGGTGCACACTCTCTCTCCGGAGCGTCAGCCGGATGGCTCGGTTTCCGTGGAACGCGCAGCGGAGGTTCGTCGGATGCTCAAGGAACGCGGGCGTCACACTTGGGAGTGGAATTTGCGACGGAAGGGCGGGGACGAGATGACGGTGGAGATCACGCTGACCAAAGTGGAATTGCTGGGCCAGAGCGTGCAACTCGCCGTGTGGCACGATCTGACCGAGCGCAAGGAAGCCGAGGCGGCCCTGCGTGAGAGTGAAGAGCGTTTCCAGGCATTCATGAACCACAGCCCCGTGGTCGCCTTCATCAAGGATGAAAACGGCCGCATGCTCTACATGAACGAAGTGATGGAGCATCGCTTCCAGATGAAGCTGGAGGATGTCTTCGGGAAGACGGATTTCGACTGGCTGCCGCACGAGAAGGCCAAACAACTGGCGGTGGTGGACCGCGAGGTGCTCACCACCGGCATCTCCCGGCAGTTGATCGAGGAAATTCCCACTCCCGATGGTGTGACGCACGAATGGCTCATGATGAAGTTCCCCATGGGCACCTCCGACGGCGCGCGCATGGTCGGTGGTGTGGCCATCGATGTCGGTGAACAGCGCCGGGCCGAACGTGCCTTGCAGGAGAGTGAGTTACACTACCGCGAGCTCTTCGACGAAGCGCCGGTGGCCTATCATGAGCTCGACCTCGATCACCGCATCACGCGGGTGAACGCCACGGAGTTGAGCATGCTCGGCTATCGCCTCGATGAGATGGTCGGGCGGCCGGTGACGGATTTCATTCTGGGGGACACTCCCGGGGGCGCCATCCAGCCGGTCGCCGGCGATCAGCGGCACGAATCCTTCGAGCGCGTCTTCCGCCGCAAGGATGGGCGTCGCGTGCCGATGCTCATGCGGCAGCGGGTAATGACCGACGCCCGTGGCGCGGTTTGCGGCACGAGGGCCACATTGCAGGACATCAGCGCGCTGAAGCGCAAGGAATTGGAACTGCGTGACGCCGAGGAGAAGTACCGAAGCATTTTCGAAAACGCCATCGAGGGAATTTTCCAAACGACCCCGGAAGGCAGCTACATGAGCGTGAATCCGGCGCTCGCCTCGATTTACGGATTCGGCTCGCCGGACGAGCTCATGAGCAAGATCACCCATATCGGCAAGCAGCTCTACGTGCGCCCGGGTCGCCGCGCGGAGTTCACGGCGGCGATGCTGGAGAGGGGAGCAGTCACGGATTTCGAATCGCAGATCTACCGCCGCGATGGATCCGTCATCTGGATTTCCGAGCGAGCGCGCTGCGTGCGCGACCAGGATGGCAAGCTGCTCTATTACGAGGGCACCGTGGAAGATATCACGGCGCGCCGCGAGACCGACGAAGCGATCAAGCAGGCGCGCGATGCAGCACTCGAGTCGGCGCGATTGAAGTCCGAGTTCCTGGCCAACATGAGCCATGAAATTCGTACGCCGATGAACGGGATCATCGGCATGACGGGCTTGCTGCTCGATACGGATCTCACGCCCAAGCAGCGCGATTTCAGTCAGACAATTTCAAGCAGTGCGGATGCGCTCCTCACCATCATCAATGACATCCTCGATTTCTCGAAGATCGAGGCGGGTATGCTAATGTTCGAGGAGATCGATTTCCAGCTCAGTTCGGTCGTCGAGGGCTCGGTCGAACTGTTGGCTGCGCGCGCGGCCAGCAAGGAAATCGAACTGGCTTCGCTCGTGTATCAGGATGTGCCTACCGGCCTGCGGGGCGATCCGGGCCGGTTGCGCCAGGTGCTGACCAACCTGATCGGCAACGCCGTGAAATTTACCGAGAAGGGCGAAGTGGTGGTACGGGCAAAATGCGAAAGGATCACCGAGACGCATGTCACGATCCGCTTCGCCGTGAGCGACACTGGCATCGGCATCGGTCCCGAGGGGCAGACCAAGCTTTTCCAGGCTTTCGTGCAGGCGGACGGCTCGACGACGCGCCGCTTCGGGGGCACCGGTCTCGGCCTCGCGATTTGCAAGCAACTGGTCGCCCGCATGGGTGGCGAGATCGGCGTGACCAGCGAGGTCGGCAAGGGCTCGACGTTCTGGTTTACCGCGTGCTTTGAGAAGCAGGCGGGCGGAGGCATGGCGGCGCCCCGTCCGGCGAATTTGAAGGATGTGCGCGTGCTGACTGTGGATGACAACGGTACGAATCGCGCGATCCTGCATCACCTGCTCACCAACTGGGGCATGCGCGAGCAGCAGGCCCCGAATGGCGTCACGGCGCTCTCGATCCTCAACGTGGAAGCGGGTCGGGGCAGGACGTTCGACCTCGCGGTGCTCGATATGCAGATGCCCGGAATGGACGGCTTGGAACTGGCGCGCGCCATGAAAAAAGACCCGCGCTTCGCCTCTGTCCGCATCGTGATGCTGACGTCGGTCGACCGACAGGACGACCCGGAGGTTTTGCGCGAAACGGGCGTCGACGCTTATCTCACCAAGCCAGTGAAGCAGTCCCAGCTTTTCGATTGCCTGAGCCTCGTCATGTCGCAGGACGTCGAGACTCGGGAGATCAAGTCCGGGCTCGTGGCCCTGTCCGACCAGCCGACGCTCATTATCGAGCCGCCGGAGAAGCTGCGCATCCTCATTGCCGAGGACAATCCGGTGAATCAAAAGGTCGCTTTGTATCAACTGCAGAAGTTGGGTTACATGGCGGACGTGGTCGAGAATGGCCGGCGCGCGCTGGATGCGCTGGCGCGCTCGCGCTACGACATCGTCTTCATGGATTGCCAGATGCCCGAGCTCGACGGCTACGAAGCCACCCGTGACTTGCGCGCCATCGAGGGCGATGAGCGCCATACCTGGATCGTGGCGATGACGGCCAATTCCCTCGAGGGCGACCGCGAGAAGTGTCTCAAGGCCGGCATGGATGACTACGTGAGCAAGCCAGTGAAACCCGAGGTCCTGCAGGCCGCGATCCGGCGATATTCCGGTCTGCGCCCCTCGGAGCAGCGCAGCCGGGACGTCAATGTGGCCGGCATCATCGACTCGAGTATCCTCGACAGCTTCCGCGAGCTGGAGGTCGAGGGCGAGGACAGCATCCTCATCAAGCTCATCGATGTTTTCATCGAGAACTCTCCGCGCGTGCTCGCCGAAGCGCGCCAGGCCTTGAGCACCCGGATGAGCCCGCAGCTCGAGCGCGCAGCCCACACGCTGAAGGGAAGTTGCAGTAATTTCGGCGCTGAACGCATGCGCGCTGCATGCGAGCGCCTTGAACGCTCTGCGAAGGATGGCAACTTGGAAAACGCTGCCAGCCTCCTCAAAGAAATAGAAAATGAATTCGAACTCGTGCGCCTTGCCCTGGAGCATGAAAAGCCCGTTTGTGCCTTATGAAAATCCTCGTCGCTGAAGACGATCCCGTCTCGGTAAAAATCCTCCAATTCACCCTGCAACACTATGGCCACGAAGTCGTGACCGCGGCGGATGGTGACGAAGCCTGGGCCGCCTTCGACCGCGACCCGGTGCGGGTCATCGTGAGTGACTGGATGATGCCCGGCATGGATGGTCTGCAGCTCTGCCAAAAAGTGCGCCAGCGCGTGAAGACGGATTACACGTATTTCATCCTGCTCACGGCGATCAATACCGGCCGCGACAACCTGCGCAAAGCGATGGACGCCGGCATCGACGACTTCCTGGCCAAGCCCTTGGATCGTGAAGCAATCATGATGCGCCTGCGCGTGGCCGAGCGCATCCTCGAGTACACCACGCAGATCCGGCAGCTCAAGGAGCTCATCCCGATCTGCATGTATTGCAAGCGGATCCGCGACGATACCAACTATTGGGATCAGGTGGAGACTTACATCAGCACGCATACCGGCAGCAGTTTCAGTCACGGTATCTGCCCGGATTGCTTTGATCAGCAGATGGGCAACTTCGGTGGCGCGGGGCTGACTATTACGCCGCTGCCGTAGGCGGAGTAGTCACTGCCGGCGGCCTAGCTGTGAATGATGAGCTGCATATCTTCCGGCAGCCCCTTGGCCACTTCCTCGATGACGTTGCCCTTGAGCAGCCGCACCATGGAGAGGCGGTGTGAAGCTCCCAGCATCAGGAAATCGACACCCAGGGTCGCTGTGAGGTCGAGGATCGTTGCTGCAGGATTGGTGCTCACGGCGTAGACCGGCAGGACGTCGATGCCGACCTCCTGTCCGAGCTTCAGCATCAGCGACATGATCGCTGCGGCTTGGGGGTCTTCCTGCCAGCGGGCTTTTCCGACACTCGTCGGGGCCGCGGCCATGTGGACGGCCAGTTCCTTGATGTAGAGCACGCACAGGGTTGCTTTGCGCAGCCGCGCCTCGTCGATGGCAAAGCGCAGCACAGGCGTGATGCCGCGCGCGGCGACCATGATTCGCTGGCCTTCCACCATCTTGGGCCGCAGCCGATCGATTGCCTCTGGAGCCACGAGTTCGGCGACTTCCTTGGAGAGCGTCAGCGTCTTCAATCCGGTCAGCTTGTGCGAGTAGGCGCGCACCGCCAGGCCCAAGCCGACCACGCAAATGGCGAAGAACAGCGCATGCGAAATGGTGTAAGCGATCGTCAACCACACCGCGGCGAGAATGAAGGACGTGCCTCCCATGGTGAGACGTTCGAACCAATGCAGGGCGAGCTTCAGATTGGTGGTGCAGGCGCCGAGGTTGACCAGGATCGCACCAACGACGCCGATGGCGTAGAGGCTCGCCAGCGCGTCGAAATCTTGCGTGATGGCCAGGATGAGAACGGGCAGCGCCGCGCTCAAGATGAGCGGCACAGTGGGGACACCGTAACGATTCAGCTTCGTCAATTGCCTGGGAAACTCGCCATCCAGCGCCATCATGTAGATCACGCCGATGACGGCCACGATGGCGGTATTGACGGCGCTGAGCAGGAGCACGCCGAAAACGATGCCCACGATCAATCCGAACATCTTACCGGCACTCGGCCCGGCGAGGAGCGTGGCATTGTGGTCGCCTAGAAAGCGCAGCATGTCTTCTTTGTGCCGCAGCAAATCGTCCGAGAGCGACGGATCGATCGACAACACCGCCCAACCCAGCAAGGCAGTGCCGAGGACGACCTCCATGGCCACAACGGACAACGCTTTCGAAGACGTCTTCGTCACGACCGGATGTGCGGGATCGGAGCCCGGGTTGAGCTTCATCACGCCCGTCATGCTGGCGATCGCCTCGACGCCGCTCAGGGCGAGGATGACCTGCACGAATTTCGTCCAGGTAGAGCCGAAACTGCCGGACGGCCAATGCAAATGGGCCGTGGTAAGGTGCGGTATACTGATGGCGACAATGGCGAAAACGATCAGCACCGTCGGGATGGCCATGACGATGGACATGCTGCCGCTGTGCTTTGGGCCGAAATAGTTCACCCCGCCCAGCAGAAGGATGGTCACCATCGTCAGCGGTGCGATCATGTGCTCCGGCACGCCGAAGTAACTCATCGCTGACCAGCCGCTCAGGGCTGCAGTGACCAGGAAGTTCGCAATCAGCAACAGGGCGCCCACGGCGGCCAGCAGCCGGCTCTGCAGCCGCGCCGCGGAGTAGACGCCACCGCCATCCGGGAAATTGCGGCAGACCACGCTGTAGTTGTAACCGACCAGCGCCGTGAGCACACACACGGCCACGATGATGGGCAGCGAGGCGTAACCGGCGGCGGCAAAAGCCAGGCCGATGACGTAGGCCTTGCTGGTGCCCCAGTCGCCATAAAGCAACGCGGCGGCGCGCGTCCATTCTACGTTACGGGGACGGTTGGCGTCGGTGGTGTGCACTTGGAAATCCGGAAAAGGTGGCCCGCCTATTTGCCGGGCACCACCGGTTGCGTCAATCGCCTTCCGCGCCGAAGGCGTTTACGAGTAGACGAGCAGCGGAATTTCCTCGGGCAGTAGTTCCGAAATCTGCCGGATGACGTTGCCTCGCAGCGCGCTGATGAGGCCGGAACGTTTCGGCCCGCCGAGGATGAGGCGCGATGCGCCGACCGTGGCTGCGATGTCCACGATAGTATCCGCCGGAGAGTCGCTCACCGCGTAGCACGGCAGCAGCGTGTGCCCATCCGCGAGTTCGCTGGCTTCCGTGAAAATTTTCACCGCTTCGGGATCCTCCTGCCACTTGCGGCGGCGATCGCCGGCCGCGAGTACCGGCTGCTCGCGAATATAGAGAAGATACAGCGGGCGATTGGTCTCACGCGCCTCTTCGATGGCGAACTTCATGGTGCGGCCGATGCCGCGCACGGCACAGAGAAGAGGAAGGCCGGTGGCCGTGTGAGTGCCTTGGGAAAACTTGGGGATCACCTGCGGAACGGACGGGGCGACGACCGCGGCGGCCTTCAGCTTGCGCTGGGCGTGTTCGCTGGCCAGGCCGCGCAGGATCAGCCCCACGGCCAGGATCGTGACGGCGAAAACGCGCGCCGCCGGTTTGTCCACGAAGAGCGAGATTTCGATCACCAGCATGATGAGGAAGGTGAAGAACATCATCCCTCGCTCCCACTTGAAGAGGCCGAGTTTCCGGTCCGTGGAACTGGCCCCAAGATTGGTCGCGATCGCGCCCACCACGCCTACGGCATAGAGATCGGCGAGGCCGGATATGTCCTTCACCGCGATCACGAGGAAGGCCGGGATCAATGCTGCCAGGACCATGCCGGCATTGGGCACGCCGTAGTTGTTCAGCTTGGAGAAGATCGGCGGGAGCTCCTTGTCGCGAGACATGAGATACATGATCGAGATAAGCGCTCCGATCGCAGTGTTCACCGCCGAGAGCAGCAGGAAGCCAAAAACGATGCTCACTATCCACCCGGCGATGTGCCCGGCCACCGCGCCCATGGAGCTGCCCACGAACACATCCGCCATATAGCGCAGCATATAATCGCGCACGCCTTCCGCACCGGGCGCGTTTACGTCGCCATTCGCCACCTGCAAGCCATTCAGGGCATGCATGGCCAGGCCGAGGAGGACGGTGAAGCCGCACACCTCGAGCGCCACCACCACGAGAGCCTTGTTCGAGGTCTTCGTTACCGAGGGCTTCGCATCCGAACTGCCCGGATCGAGCTTCATCACGCCGGTGGAGTTGGCGATCGCCTCCACGCCGGAGAGGGCCAGCACGATGCCGACGAATCCCTTCCAGTTCTCCCCAAAGCTGCCGTGCAGCGGTTGGACATTGTGCACCGCCAGGCCCAGGTGCGGGATGCTGATGAGCCCGAGGATCACGACCACAATCACCGTGGGCAAAGCGACGAGGAAAGCCATGCCGCCGGTGTGCTTGGGGCCAAAGTAATTCAGCGCTCCGATGAGCAGGATCGACCCTGCCGCCCACAATTCCGGATGCGAAAGACCCAGGTAGAGAAAGGCGGAAAGAGCACTGAGTGCCGCCGTGACGATGTAATCCGCGATGAGCAGGAAGGCGCCGACGATGGAGATGATCTCCGAACGATGCCGTACACTGGCATAGACGCCGCCGCCTTCTGGGTAGTGCTTGCAGATCGTCATGTAGTTCGCCGCCACCAACGCGGTGAGCAAACACATGGCCGCGATCAGCCAAAAAGAGCTGTATCCTGCTGCGGCGAAAGCCAATCCGACTACATAAGCTTTGCTCGTTCCCCAATCGCCATAAAGGATGGCCGCTGCGCTCTTCCAGTCGACGTTGCGCGGCCGTTTCGTTTCACTTGCGATCATTAATCTATTGCTGTCGCCGTGGTGCGGAACACGGGTTCGATTTTCCCTGTCGAGCGCAGCGTGCCCGGCCTCTTTCGAAGCCTGGCGATCCCTGCCTTGGTGTTACGCTGCCGAGGTTAGCTGTCGGGCTGGAACGCACCAAGTGTTCCCGGCGCCGCAGCGCCGTTTGCCCCATGCCCTTACGGGCGGGTGGGTCCCCCGGTGACCGGCACTGGACCGGCCATTGAGCGTGAATAAAGAACTACCTCATTGATGTAGTGAGGACCATTACAAGTCAACGCCAGACCATTTGCCCCAGGAGCCGATTGCCTTACAGGCTCTGCATGCCGGCATGCACCGGATGCGGTCTGTGAAAGCAGCCTACTCTGGCGCCTGAGGCGGATTCTCCGCGCGGAAGATCCGCCAGCACTCCAGGAATCCGGAGGCGAAATCCTGAGGGCGGGCTGCGGTCCAGCGGTCGATCTGGGCGGGGGTGAAGAAGCCGCCGCCGTCGAGTTCCGCGGGGTTGAGTTGGAAGGGGCCGTCGTGGTTCGCACGGTAAAGGCGCACGTGTTCCCAGCCGGTGGCCTGGCTGGGGGCGATCTGCGCGATCTCTTCCACGGGGGCACTCACGCCGAGCTCTTCCTCGATCTCACGCGGGGCGGTGCCGGCGTAGGTGTCCCCGGTATTGACGTGGCCCGCAGCGCTGGAATCCCAGCGCAGAGGATGGGTGTCTTTCCATCGCGAGCGGCGCTGGAGAAAGAGGTCGCCGCGGTGGTCGAAGACGAAGATGTGCACTGCTCGGTGCAGGAGTTTTTGGCGATGCACTTCGTGGCGCGAAAGCTGGCCTGTAACGCGGTCCTCGGCATCGACGACGTCGAAGATCTCGCCGTGGACATCCTGGGCGGCGCTTTGGAGTTGCTGGGCGGGCGTCTCGCCTGCCGTGGCGGCAGCCAGCGGCGCCCGGATGCTGCTTTGGTCGGCTGCGAAGTTGGTCAGCGCGATCCATTGCTCGAGCGACAGTTCCTCGGCACGGGTCGTCTCCTCGACGCCGAGATGGACGCAGAGCGCGGGCCAGTCGAGATTTTGATCGGCGAGGTTTTTGCGGAGTTGCTTGCGGCGCTGGGCAAAGCCCTGCTTCACCAGCTTGGTGAAACGCACGCCGTCGCACGGCGGCACTTCGCCCGCGGGACGCGGGGTGAGGAGCACGATTGCCGAATCCACATTGGGCACGGGCGTGAAAACAGTCGGCGGCAGGGTGCGCAGATACTTCACGTGCCAGCGGCGGCCGACCAGCAGAGTGAGCGCGCCGTAGGCTTTGGTCCACGGCTCGGCGGAAAGGCGCTCAGCGAGTTCCTTTTGCAGGGTGAAGATCAGCGCGCTCACCGGGCTCGGCTCGCTGGTGAAACCGAAGAGGATCTGGCTGGAGACGTAGTAGGGGAGATTGCCGAGCACTTTCACCGGGCCGCGCGCGAAGAGGTCGCGTACGTCGTATTCGCTCGCGTCGCCATGCACCACCTCGAGCCCGGGAAAACGCTCCTGCAGAAATCCGGCGAGCCGCCCATCCTTCTCGATCACGATCCCATTTGGTGAGCGAGCGAGGGCGAATTCCGTGAGTGCGCCGAGCCCGGGGCCGAGCTCTACCCAAGCCTCGTCCGGCTTTAGTTTCAGCTGCGCGACGATCCAATCCGCGAGATTCTGGTCGTGGAGAAAATTCTGGCCGAGGCTCTTGGTGGGCTGCATGCCCAGTTGATTGAGGCTGGCCGTGATCGTGGAGAGTTTCATTAAAAAGAGTCGGACATTAGAGCATTTTAGATGGGGGTTGTCGCCCGGAATGGAGCGGCAGCACCGAAAATCCCACTGCGGTCACCCTGAGCCCTATCTATGCAATAAACACGAATGCCGCGCCTCCATCTGAAGCGACTCCGTCCCCGGCGTGGGAAATCTCGCATATAGCGGTGCCGTTCTGGTGCTGGAAGTTCGCCGCAAATGCGTCCCTCCAGCATGCTGGGCATTTTCGGTCGTTCTTTCGGAGCTTGCAAGACCGCCTGTCCTCGCCGGCTGCTCCATCCCGCCGGTTTCCCACTTGCCTAATCTTTACTGACCTTCCTTCGTCTAAGAGATAGCAGTATGAACTGCTTCTCTTTCCCCGGAACCTGATGTCTCTTCGCTCCTGGCAGATTTTCGTCGTCGGATTCGTGCTCTTCGCACAGAGCTTTTCCGCGAGCTCGACAGCCTCGGCGCAGGGTGTCTCCGAGGCCTTGACTTGGTACGACACGTTGGGTTTCCCCGACGTCCATGACCTTTCTTACGTGCGCGTGGCCACGGGGAGATATATCATCAGGGGAAACCAGCCTCCGGAAAATCAGTTTTTGGAAGGTTTCCTCACCGCCGAGGACGCCACGAGTTTCACCGTTTTCGTGTGCAGCCCACCCGACTTCCTGGATCCCTTCGGCAGATTCGAGTCGCACCCGGCGCTTACGATAGCTCATTTCGTGCGCAAGGCAGACGGACCGGCGCATCAGCAGGTAAGTTACGAGGTGCTGGATTTCCCCAAAGTGGTCGCCGAACTAATGGCTCGCGTGCATGATCTGGAGTCGGGACCCCAGGATTTTCAAGCTCGTGAGCAGGCTTTTTCCCAAAAGTATCCGGGCTTGCGACCGACTTTCGATTTCCGGTGGCGGCGCGTCTCTGTCTTCAGTTTCGCGCGGGCCTGCCAGCAGGAGGGCCTCGCCGCGGAGGCGGCGGAATTGTTCGAGGTGGCGGCGAATATTCCCGACGAACAGACAGGGAAGGTGGATCGCGCAACCCTGCGCGAGAAGCTCCAGCAACAACTGGGGGAAGCTGTGTTGACGCAGACGGAGAAGCAGTTTGGCAATCCCACCATTTCTCTAGCAGAAATTCTGAAGACGTACGATTCATTTGCCGTCCGCTATCCGGCGAATGCGCGCGTGGCATACGCCCAGGAATCCGCTGAGTTGCTACGCAAGACAATCGCCGAGGAGTCGGAGCATCACCCCAAGCCGCTCAGCGAAATGTCGCCCGCCGAGCAAGTGGCGGAGAATATCTACCAACTGCGCAACATGACGAGCGTGATGTGGATCATGAACTCCCACTACCCGGTTTATACGGACAAGCGTGGCGGCAAAGACGGGATCACGCCGATTCATCGACTCGTCGATCTCGGCAATTTGGCAGTGCCGCAATTGATCGAAGCGCTCGATGATCGCCGCTTCACCCGCTCCATGGTGCCGCAATTCAATCTCGCCCGGCCGGCCAGCGCGATGCGGGTGAATGGGATTGCGCAGCACATTCTCGAGCACCTCTCAGGACGAAATTTCTATGGCGGAAAATCGAGCGATGGGAAACCGGCCAAGGCCACCACCCGCCAGCAAGCCGAAGCGTGGTGGGCGGAGGTGCAGAGCAAGGGCGAGAAGCAGTCGCTGATCGAGGCGGCCTCCGCCGGCGGAGCGAATGGACTGATGGCGGCGCGAACACTTGCGGAAAAATTCCCCGAGGATGCATTGCCCGCCATCGAGGCGGGCATTCGCGCCAGTGCGAAGGATGGCTACCGCGGCGAATATGTGGAGATCGCGGGGAAATTGCCGGGCGACCTGCCCCTGGCCTTTCTCCTTGCCCAACTCACGCCGGACCACGGCGTCTATTCCCAATCCTATGCGGCGGAGGCGCTCTTCGTCCGAGGGCAGGCCGTGGCCGCCGTGCCGGCGATGATCGAGTCATGGCACCGCATCCAAGCGCGGCTGCCGCGAAATGAAGGCGACGCCTTTTCCGAAGTCGGCCGCATTATCAGCTTCCTCGCACGAAGCGAGGATGCGCGAGCGATCGAGGCCCTGGCGAAGGACGGGCCGGCAGCGCCAGTGCAGGTGCGGCTGGCCCTCGTTGAGGTATTTGAGGGCAAGGGCTTCAACGGAGGGGGCATCGGGCCAATGGTGTCGATCCGAGACCATGTCGAAAAATTGCCCGGCGGCGAAGCGGGTGCGGCCATCGAGCGGTTGCTCGTCGCGGCGCTGGACGACCAGGAAAGGTGTTTTGGCGCGGACCGGAATTATCCTGCGGTTTCGTTCAAGGATCCGCGCATTTGCGATATGGCGTCCTTCGTCCTGGCCACGCACTCCCCGGAAAAATACGCGTTCCAGTGGCCGCTCGGCCCGGCGGAGAGCGACCGGCAAATCGCGAAGATGCGCGATCGCTGGCGGTTGGATCACCGCTTACCGCCAGGGGCGCCACCCGCTCCGCCGGTATCGATCACGCCAGCGAGCGAAGCGGAGGTCGCGTCTTTGCTCGAGGCCCTTACCACTGCGGGCAACGACGCCGCGCGCGTAGCGGCCACGGAAAAGATCGTGCAGACATTTGGTCTACGGGCTCTGCCAGTCGTGCGGGTGCAGCTGAAGAGACCGGGCGACGCCGTGCTGCGTCCGCTAGCCCTTCACCTGGCCAGTCTCGTCCGTGAAGTGCAGTTCCCGGCGGAAGCCGGCGACCTTGCCGGGAAATCAGGCGTGACCGCATTGCAGGGACAGTGCTTGACCGGCGAACGTTTGGATCAACTCGCTCATGAGCTGGAATCGAAAATGCCGGAGAATATCGCCGCGGTCACCTTTGTCGCGGAGCGCGCCGGCGATGGCACTGGATTCAAAGCCACGATCCACTGGCTCCCCGGCGTGGCGCCTCTGCATTCAGGCTGGGACCGCGACATGGCCGTGCGCATGGGAGACCAAACGGTATTTCGGGACGCCTCGTGGTCCGCGGAAGGCGTAATGCCCTCAGCCGCGATCTTTCGTAAAATGACGTCCGAATTCGATAAGGCCACCCAGGCGGAAATCGATGTGCCGGTCTTTGTGCGCTTCCGCCTGCAGCGCGGCGGGAGAGAGTAGGGGTGGGAGCCAAAAACGCCGCTCTACAGCATCTGCTCCACAAACTGGCGGCTTTCGAAGAAGGCGAGATCTTCCATCTTTTCGCCGGTGCCGATGAAACGCGTGGGGATGTTGAGCTCGTTTTGGATCGCGACCACGCATCCGCCTTTGCCGCTGCCGTCGAGCTTGGTCACGATGACGCCGGTGAGGCCGGTGGCGGCGTGAAATTCCCTGGCCTGCTGGAGCGCGTTGCCGCCGGTGGTGGCGTCGACCACGAGCAGGGTCTCATGCGGAGCTTGTGGGTCGGCCTTGGCCAGCACGCGTTTTACCTTGGCGAGTTCGCCCATGAGGTTTGTCTTCGTGTGCAGGCGGCCGGCAGTGTCGCAGATGAGGAACTCGACGTTCTTGCGATCGGCGGCTTGATACGCCTCGTAGCAGAGCGCGGCAGGATCGGCGTTGTACTGGCCTTTCACGATGTCGATGCCCAGCCGGTCAGCCCACACGACGAGTTGCTCGATGGCCGCGGCGCGAAAAGTATCCGCGGCGGCGAGCATGACGGTGTGACCTTTGCGCTGGAGAAAGTTGGCGAGCTTGGCGGTCGAGGTCGTCTTGCCAGTCCCGTTCACGCCGACCACGAGGATGACTTTCGTTTTCGAAGCCAGCGGGCGCAGGGTGACGGTATCGCGAGGAAGGACCTTGAGGATTTCTTCGCGCGCGACGTTTACCACCGTCTCGGCGGTCAGCTTCTGCGCGTCCTCGCGGGCCTGCAGGATGGTGAGGATGCGCGTCGTCATCGGAACACCGAGGTCCGAGCGAATGAGGCTTTCTTCCAGGTCGTCCCAGTCCACCGGCTTTCCGGAGAACTTTTGGATCAATGACTTAAAAAACCCGAACGCCATTGCCGCTTAGGAGGATTTCGTCGGTGAGGCAGGCTGGCGGGCGGGGCGGCCGACTTCCCTTTTCACGCTGTCGAGAATGCCATTCACAAAGCCGCCGGATTTGTCGGTGCCAAACTTTTTTGCGATCTCGATGGCTTCGTTGATGATCACCACCGGCGCGACGTCGAGCGAGTGGAGAATCTCGTAGACCGCGACGCGGAGAATGTTGCGATCCACCGCGGCAAGGCGGCTGATCTCGTAGTTTGCCGTGTATTTCTTGATCCAGCCGTCGATCTCCTCAAGGTGCGCGGTCACGCCCTTCACGAGGGTTTCGGTGAAGACGCGCGTTTTGGCCTGCACGGGAGCTTTGCCCGGCCCGGAACGCAACGCCCAGAACGAGTCACTGTCGCCTGGCTGTCCTTCGCCGCTGAGGTCGATTTGGTAGAGATATTGGACGGCCGCTTCACGGCCTTCACGTCGTTTGCCCATGGAAAAATAGGTTATCGTGCTGCGCGCAGACTGCTCATTGTCTGCACCATGCGGGCGGCGGCGCGAGCCGCTTCGGTGCCGCGGTTGATTTCTTCGCTGAGGCAACGCGCCTTGGCCTGGGCTTCGTCTTTCACGAGGAGCACTTCGTGGATGACGGGGATGCGCTGGGCGAGGCTGATCTGCTGCAATGAATGGGTGACTGCCGTGGCGACGAGCGCAGCGTGCTGGGTCTCCCCCTCGATGATCACGCCCAAGGCGATGATGGCGTCCAGATTGCCGCGGGAAGCGACTTCTTGCACGACCAGCGGGATCTCGAAAGCGCCCGGCACTTCGTAAGTGGAGATGGTAAAGCTTGGCGAAATTGCCTCGAGCTCTCGGCGGGCATGCTCCACGAGCCCATTCACGTACTCGCTATTGTACTGGCTGGCGACGATGGCGAAAGAACGCCGAGCGCCCATCTGGCGAGGTCGTGATGGAATAGCGGTGGACATGGGAGAGGGGATGTTAGTGCGGAGTGCGCGGGGCGCAAGGGAAAGGCGAGGGGCGAAGGACGAAAGGGCGACGGCTGCTCCGGCAGGGAACGTGCCCCCCGAGAAAAGCAGTATTGCTTTCGGATTTGAAAACTCGATCGAGGCGCGACTTCCCGTCCTTTCGCCCTTAGCCTTCCACCCTTCAGAGCAGATGCCCCATCTTCAGCCGCTTGGTCTCGAGATACTTCGCGTTGTGCGGATTGGCCACGGACTTGATCGGAACGACTTCGACGATTTGCAGGCCGTAGGCTTCGAGACCGATGACCTTCTTGGGGTTGTTCGTCAGGAAACGCATCTTGCGCACACCGAGGTCGGAGAGGATCTGCGCGCCGAGGCCGTAATCGCGCAGCTCCGCGGGGAAGCCGAGCTTGAGGTTCGCCTCTACTGTGTCGAGGCCTTCTTCCTGCAGCTTGTAGGCGTGGATCTTGGCGGGCAGACCAATGCCGCGGCCTTCCTGGCGCATGTAGAGGAGCACGCCGTTGCCCGCGGCTTCGATCTGCTGGAGCGCGGTGTGGAGCTGGTTGCCGCAATCGCAGCGTTGCGAGCCGAAGACGTCGCCGGTGAGACACTCGCTATGCACCCGCACGAGGGTGGTCTGTTTCGGCAAGATCTTGCCTTTCACCAAGGCGAGGTGGTGCACGCCATCCACGATGGAGCGATACATGTGCAGCTCGAACTCACCGTATTCGGTGGGCAGCTTGATGATCTGTTCGCGCTCGATGAGCTTCTCCTGGCTGCGGCGATAAACGATGAGGTCTTCGATGGAGCACATCTTCAGCTTGTGCTTCTTGCGGAACTTCAGCAGCTCCGGCAGCCGGGCCATGGTCCCATCGGGATTGAGGATTTCGCAGAGCACACCGGCGGGCGTGAGACCCGCCAATCGAGCGAGGTCCACGCTGGCTTCCGTATGGCCGGCGCGGCGGAGCACGCCGCCGGACTTGGCGCGCAGAGGAAAGACGTGGCCGGGCTGGACGAGATCCTGCGGTGTGGCATCGGCCTCCACGAGGATTTGGATGGTGCGTGCGCGGTCGTGGGCGCTGATGCCGGTGGTGACGCCCTTGGCCGCGTCGACTGAGACGGTGAAATCGGTGCGATAGCTCTCGCGGTTTTCCAGCACCATGCGCTGAAGGCCAAGTTCCTCGGCGCGCTCTTCGGTGATGGGGGCGCAGATCAGCCCGCGCCCATGCATGGCCATGAAATTGACGGCATCCGCCGTGATCTTTTCGGCGGCCATCACGAGGTCGCCCTCGTTTTCGCGATCGGCGTCGTCGGTCACGATGACCATGCGGCCGGCGCGGATGTCTTTGATGACGTCTTCGATGGGATCAAACAACAGCGCGCCGTTTTTTGCTTTCTTGGGAGCGGGTTCGCTCCCCGCTTTTTTGACGGTGGCCTTGGGTTTCTTGGGCATGGCAGGAAGGACAATGTGGAACATCCAACATCCAACACTCAACATCCAACGTCCAATAAGTATAAGCTTTAGCGCTCCCTGGCTCTCCGAGGATGTCGGGTTTTCGTCGTGCGGGGTGGGAGTTTTTGCCCCTACCCGCGGTGAAAGTAGGTCTTCACGTGCCGCTGCTGGAGAGTGATGAATGACTCTCCAACGGGCCATTTCTGCCGGAGGCGAAAGAACTCGGCGAGGGTGGCGGCGACATCGGCGAATGTCTTGCGGGTGCCGAGAGCCAGGCTGAGGCCGCCGTAGAAGACCATGAGCGGAACCTCCTCCCGGGTGTGATCGGTGCCGCGAAAGGTGGGGTCGTTGCCGTGATCGGCAGTGATGATGAGCAGGTCTTCCTCCTCACAGCGGGGAAGAAAACCGGCCAGCCAGGTGTCGAAGGCCCAGAGTGCTTTGGCATAGCCGGGGACATCGCGCCGGTGGCCGTGAAGCATGTCGAAATCGATGAGATTGGCAAAGATAAGGCCGTCCGCGCCGTCGGCCCAGAGCTGATCGATGGCAGTAAGGCCCTCGACATTCGAGGTCGTGGGGATGGAGTGCGTGATGCCGCTGCCGCCGAAGAGCTCGTTCACCTTGCCCACCCCTTCCACGCGCATGCCGGTCTCGGCGATAGCATGAAGCACGGTGCGCGGCGGGACCATGGAAAAATCGTGGCGGCCGCCGGTGCGCTCGAATTTGCCGGGTTCACCCACGAAAGGGCGGGCGATGACGCGGCCGATGCGCAACGGATCCGCATGGCGGCGGGCGATGCGGCAGATTTCGTAGAGGCGCTTGCGCGGGACGATTTCCTCGTGTGCGGCGATCTGCAGGACGGAGTCGGCGGAGGTGTAGAGAATCGGCTTGCCGGTCTTGAGGTGTTCGGCGCCGAGTTCCTCGAGAATGGTCGTGCCGCTGCGGGCGTAATTGCCGATAAACTCGACCTTCGCATCGCGCTGAATGGCCTCGACCAATTCCACGGGGAATTCGGTGAACTTGGCAAAGGGCTTGTCGAGAATCGCACCCGCGATTTCCCAGTGGCCGGTCGTGCTGTCTTTTCCCGCCGAGCGCTCCCGCATCCGGCCAAAGCTGCCGATCGTGTCGCGCGAACGGGCGTCGAAGACATCGGTGGTGAGGATTTTCCAGAGGCCGAGGGAGAAAAGCGCGGGCAGATTGAGGTCCGGCTGCGCGGCAAAAATGTGGCCCAGGGTGTTCGCGCCAGTGTCGCCGTAAGTGGCGGAATCCGGCGCCGGCCCGCAGCCGACGCTATCGAGAACAAGAAGCAAAGCGCGCATGACGGGCGGGAAGATGCATGGAGTAGCGCCAAGAGCCAAGCGCGGGAGCACAGTTCTTAGTGCTCAGTTCTTAGTAAGGCGCACGCAATGACCAGCGGGCACTAAGAACTAAGCACCAAGAACTCACCCACTCCCCTCTTGGCTCTCTTCCGACCTGTGCTAGCCTGCGGCGCTTGAAGAAGACCGATTCCATTTTTGTTGCCGGCCACCGCGGGCTCGCGGGTGGCGCCATTTTCCGTGAACTCCAGGGTGCGGGCTATACGAACCTCATCACACGCACCCGCGCCGAGGTGGATCTGCGGCAGCGGGAGAGCGTGCGCGCTTTCTTTGAGAAGGAACGTCCGCAGGCAGTGGTGGTGGCGGCGGCAAAGGTGGGCGGGATCAAGGCAAACAACGATTATCCCGTCGAGTTCCTGATCGAGAACCTGTCCATCCAGAACAACCTGATCGAGGCCGCCTATGATTTCGGGGCGGAGAAGCTGCTCTTCCTCGGCAGTTCCTGTATTTACCCGAAATTCGCGCCGCAGCCGATCCCGGAGAGCGCGCTGCTGACCGGGGCGCTGGAGCCGACGAATGAGGCCTACGCGCTGGCGAAAATTGCGGGCATCAAGCTGTGCCAGGCTTACTCGCGCGAGTATGGGCGCAATTTCATCAGCGCCATGCCGACGAATCTTTATGGTCCGGGCGATAATTTCGACCTGAATACCTCGCACGTGCTGCCGGCGCTGTTGCGCAAGGTGCACGAGGCGAAAGCGCGTGGCGACGCCACGGTGCCAGTGTGGGGCACGGGCACGCCGAGACGGGAATTTTTGCACGTAGCGGACCTGGCGAGCGCCTGCCGCTTCTTGATGGAGAACTACCATGACCCGGAGATCGTGAACGTGGGCTTTGGCTCCGATGTGACGATCCGGGAGCTGGTCGAACTGATCTGTGAGGTGGTCGGCTTCCAGGGGGAACTGGTCTTCGATTCGACCAAGCCGGACGGTACACCACGCAAATTGTTGGATACCTCGCGGCTAACCGGGCTGGGTTGGCGTCCGCAAATCCCTCTCCGGCAGGGGGTAAAGGAGACATACGATTGGTATTGTCAGCAGCCGAATCCTAGATAATTTTAGCTTTTATGGATAGTGGAGCCGAGGACCTCTCTCCCACGAGAGTCGCCGGAGCGCGAGCTCGTGATGGGCGAAATGTACCATTGAAGGGGGAAAACGAGCTGTTGCGCCATCTGGCGGATCTTTCGCCGGTGGGGATTATGCAAACGGACAAAGAGGGCCGTTTTGTCTACGCGAACGCGAAGTGGTGCCAGATGACCGGGTATGGACCGGACTGGGTGAGCGGACGCGGTTGGGAAGAAGTAGTGCACCCCGAAGACGCTGAAACGATGCGCGATGCGTGGATGCGCATGCAGGAGTACGGGGTGCCCTTCAGCATGGAGTTTCGCTACGTGCGCCCGGAGCGGGAGCCGATCTGGGTCTGCAGCGAGGCGATGGAATTGCGCGATGGCCAGGGCCGGGTGGTCGGCTATCTGGGCACGGCGACGGAGATCACCGAAGTGCGCCGCATGCGGGAGGAAGTCCAGCGCTGCAGCGCGGAACTGGAAGCCCGTGTACGAGAGCGGATGCTGGAGTGGGAAAAGATGGCGATGATCGTGACCGCCTCGGCGGATGCGATCATCAGTTCCGACATGGCCGGACGAATTGTGAGTTGGAACCTAGCGGCTGAGCGAATTTTCGGTTATATCGCGGAACAGATGATGGGGAAGACGACGCTGGTGATCACGCCGGAGGACCGCCGCGAGGAAGCGGAGGCTATCTACCAGCGTGTACGGAAAGGTGAGCGCATCGACCATTTTGAAACCGTGCGGTTGTCGCGCAACGGGGACCATATCGACGTGGCGATGTCCATGTTTCCCCTGCAGGATGCGGGCGGAGTCGTGACGGGGACATCGGCGGTGATTCGGGACATTCGCGAGCAAAAAGAGGCGGAGCGGCGCCTTCGCCAGCTTTCGGGACAGCTTTTGCGCGTGCAGGATGAAGAAAGGCGACGTCTGGCGCGGGAATTGCACGATTCTACCGCTCAATCGCTCGCCGCTTTGTCCGTCAATTTATCCCTTCTCAGCCAACATGGAGATCAACTGTCGGAAGAAAAGCGCGCCAGCCTCCTGGCGGACAGCCTGACACTGGCCGACGGCGTGGGACGCGGCCTGCGCACGCACGCTTATCTCCTGCATCCGCCCCTCCTGGAGGAGTGTGGATTGCCGGCGGCGTTGCGCTGGCTGGCTGAAGGCTTTTCCAAGCGTAGTGGCATCGCCGTGGATCTCGAGTTGCCGTCGAACATCGAGCGTTTCGATGCTGAGCGAGAGCTCACCCTCTTTCGCGTGGTCCAGGAGAGTCTGGCCAATGTGCACCGGCATACGAAGAGTCCATCGGCCCAGATCCGGCTCGAACAGCGGTTTGATGAAATCAGCGTCGAGGTGCGGGACGAAGGCGGCGGCACGGCGCGCATGGGGGAGCCACCGGGAGTGGGCATCGGCGGCATGCGCGAGCGACTGGCGCAGCTTGGCGGATCTCTCATCGTTTCCCTCAACCCCAGCGGCTCCACCATTCGAGCCCGTATTCCCATTTTATGAGCACGCCATCCAAGACACGAATTTTACTGGCCGACGATCACGATATCGTTCGGCGCGGCTTGCGCACCTTACTGGAACTTCGCGCAGACTGGGAAATCTGCGCCGAGGCCTCGGATGGGCGTGCCGCCGTGCAGATGACGGAGGAGCTCGCGCCGGATGTCGTGATCCTCGACTTGAGCATGCCGGAGCTGAACGGGCTGGAGGCGGCGCGGCGCATCATGGCGCACTGTCCGCGCAGCCGCGTGCTCATGCTCACCATGCATGAAACCGAGCAGTTCGTGCGCGAGGCGCTCGCGGCCGGTGTACGCGGTTACATTCTAAAGACGGATGCGGGACGAGACCTGCACAATGCCGTCGATGCGCTTGTGGGGGGCGAACATTTCTTCAGCTCCCGGCTGGCGGCGACGATCTACGCGGCGGAATTTGCAGGTGTCGGCCGCCGGCGCCGGTCGAAATCGCAGGCAGGCCTGACGCCCCGTGAACGGGAGATCCTGCAATTACTCGCCGAGGGGCGGAAGAATCGCGACGTGGGCAAGGCGTTGAACATCAGCGTGAAAACCGCCGAGACGCATCGCGCTCGCATCATGGCCAAGCTGGGGATCGATTCGGTGGCCGATCTGGTGCGTTACGCCATCCGTAATGGTTTGATCGCACCTTGAAAAGAGAAGCGGGAAAATCCGCCCGGTAAATCCGATGTAGTCAGAAGTCCACATATGTGCCACGATGCGGATTAGCTGGATATATGACGAAAGATCGGATCCGCGGATACTGCCCCCGCTGCGGCCACGACCAATTATTTGAAAAAGGTCAGGTCCACCATGGCGTGCATTTGTTTTTGACGATCATCACCTTTGGAATCTGGCTGGTGAGCTGGGCGTCGATCTATTTTTACCACCAGTTCCGTCCCTGGAGATGTCAGCAATGCGGCTGGAACAAACCTCTGCCGCGGTCACGGGAGGGTGCTACAATGGGGGCGCAAAGTCGAAGCCAGGGCTAAATCGGCTCAGTGCGAGCGCGATTCCTTTTCGTGGTGGAGATGCTTCTCGAGCACGAGTTCGGTGCCTTCCTTCTTTAGATTGTAGTCTACTTGATTGAAGGCGCGGCGGATGAGGTGAATGCCGAGACCACCCGGTTGGACGAGATCGAGCGGGCGGCCCTGCAGCTTGCTCGGGTCACATTGTGTGCCGTAGTCCCGCAGGCGGAAACGCACCCCCGCTTCGATTTCCTCGCACACCAGGCAAATGAGTTGATTTGGCTCGTGATGATACGCGTAGCGGATGACGTTTGTGCACGCTTCGTCGAGGCCGAGCACGACGAGATCTTTTTCCGACTCCGAAAATGCGAACGGCTTTAGGAACTGCCGGATAAAATCGCGGACGAGGGTCAGATTGGCAGGATGACTGGCAAATTCGATTTCGCGCTTCATTGAAAACCAAAAACGAGAATGGTTAAGTCGTCGTGCGGATCGGCACCCTGCCGATGGTGTAGTTCGCCGCGGTTTAGGCCGTCAATCACATCGGTGGCACTCGCAAACTTTTGAGAGAGCAATCGCTGCACGCCTTCGGGATCGAGCGGCACGTCGTCGCGATTGAAAGACTCGACGAGTCCATCGGTGTAGAGCACGAGCCATTGATTTGTCTCCAGCTTCAACGCATGCGAGCGCGCGGGCAACTCCGGCAACAGCCCCAGCGGAGGCGAGCCGGCGATTTTGATTTGCTCCACATGCCCGTCGAGAGTGGTGAAGGGATGGCAGTGGCCCGCGCTGCAGAGCTCCACCTGGCGGGTGGAAAGCACCAGACGGCCCAGCATGGCAGTGATGAACATCCCGCGAATCGTGTGCCCCGAGAGCATCGCGTTCCAGCGCGCCATTGCCGCCACGGGCGAGATGCCTGGTTTCACAATGAGCCGGAGGATACTGAGCGCTTGCGCCATGAGCAACGCGGCAGGCATCCCCTTGCCGGAGACATCGCCCACGACGAAATAGATTTCATCCGGCCCTGACTCGATCACGTCGTAGAAGTCGCCGCCGACATTCAGCGCCGGACGGTAGGTGGCGGCAAAGTTCACGTGCGCGAGTGAGGGAAGCGATTGCGGCAGGAAGCTCGCCTGAATTTCCCGCGCGAAGGCAAACTCTTGTGACACGCGCTGCTGCTCGCGCTGGCGCTCG
>JBGGMZ010000007.1:0-6220 GCA_041287745.1 Chthoniobacter sp.
GGTCGAGGCGCCGGTAATTCGGGCCGGGGGCGTGGAGATCACGCCGACGCGGCCCTTCGCCACGGTGAGAAGCTTTTCGGCGACCGTGGCTCTCAAGCCGGCGTTGAGCGTGGGCACCGCCGATCCCGAATCCATCTACACCGCGCAACTCAAGGCGCAATTCCAGGCCGTCCATCCGGGCGGCGGCGCCGCCGGCAATGCGTGTGAAGTGCTGCTCCCGCTTCCCCCGCAGATCATTTCCCTCGCCGACCTCGACATCACCGTCGCCGGCCAACCGAGCACCTCGGTGGAAATTCGCGGGGACAAGCTCGCCTGGTTTGGCACGCTGCCCGCGGAACCCGTGACCATGACCATCGGCTACTCCGCCGTGGGCAAAGGTCTCTACAAATTGCAAACCCCGCCCGCCGGCATTCTGGATACTTTCCACATCGACCTCACCGCGGTCGGCTCCGACGTGCGCATGCTCGAGCTCTCCCTGCAGCCGACCAAGTACGGACGCGAAAACGGCCAGACCGTTTACACCTGGGATTACACCCACTTGCTTTTCGGCCGCCCCATTGCCCTCGATGTGCTGGGCGTCGCCCCCATCGATCGGCTAGGGGAATTGACCTGGCTGGGGCCTGGCAGCGTCGTCGTCTTCGGCCTCTTCCTCGGCCTCCTCGGGCATGCTTTCCCCATTCGCAATTTCGACCGCTGGATGCTCCTGCTCCTCCTCGGTGCCTTCACCGGCGCCTACCCGCTCATGTATTTCGCCCAGGAATTCGTTCCGCTCGAGGCGGCAATCATCGGCTCCGCGGCGATCGTCCTCGCGATCATCGCCGTCCGCGCCGCGACCATCATGGGGATGCGCCTGGCGATTTTCGGCGCCGTCCTGCCGGCCACGGCCATCCTCGCCGTTACCCTTGTCTCCGCCGTCCACCCGCGACTTCAGGGCGTCCTCATCACCCTCACCGCCCTTGGCTCCTTCATCGCCGCCATGGCCCTCATGCCTCGCAAATCACTCACGACCTCGACGGCGCGATAAGTGACTGTCGAAGAAAACTGCGCAGGACGCAAATCTCTGTAGCGGACCTTCCTCGGCGTCGGTCGCAAACTCCGAAAAATTCCGACGCCGGGACGGCGCCGCTACAAGAAATGGCTCATGACCGCTCTCACCCGCGATCCTGCAGGGGGCTTCCCGGTCGTCTTAACGAAGGTGGCCTTGAACGATCTGCGGGCAACTGGATCAGGTCGGCGCGAGGGCAAGACCCTCGCCCATCCCGCTACGCTGGCTCTTGGGGCGCGGGACTGGCGTCCTTGTTGATCTTGCGCGCACGCTTTTCTTCCTTCTTGGCCTTCTTTTCCATGTCCCTTTTGCGCTTCTCAAACTGATAATTTGGCTTTGGCATTGCGACACTTTAGCAGCCGCGCCGCTTTTTGTCGTGAAAAAGGCGCGCATGGCGAAAATCAGCTGAAAGCGCCATACGGCCCCCGTCTCGCAACCATAGTTCGACAAAGGCCCATTTCTGGCCGAAGCTCCCCTCATGGCTATTCCGAAAAGTGAACTATTGCGGGAAACATTGGGTCGCGATTTAAATCCCGCTGGCGCTAAAGAAATGGTCCAGGTGGTCGATGATCCTGTGCGGAAGGTCTTCACGGTGAATAAAGATGGAGCCGTCTGGGTGTTTGGACACAGCCAATCGGATGCCGCCTATTGGAATGGCGTGAAACATTACGGCAGTGGTCCCACCAGCCGCGTTCGCATCCGTCGCAGCGCAGCCGTCGTCACCGCCGCAAAATTGCCGAAGGCGAGAAAGTCTTCGCGCGTTGCCGCGGCGAAGATTGAGTCCTGAGCCGGCTGCTTCAGCGGCGTGACGGTCGGCCTTGGGCCGTGCCGGAACGTGGCTTTGTTATGGCTCAAAGCGCAGGTCAGATTGCTCCCGAGGCTGGTGCACAGCCATTCAAAGCGGATTTACGGTTTTGCATGTCGTGGCGTCCCAATAATTCTCTCTGATGGTCAATTCGATCCTGAAGCGCAATAACGTGACTGCCTTCGGGAGTGGCTCTCGCCCGATGCTTTTCGCGCACGGCTTTGGATGTGATCAAAACATGTGGCGTTTCATCACGCCGGCTTTCGGGGACGATTATCAGGTCACCCTCTTCGACTACGTAGGTTCCGGCAAATCCGACTGGTCAGCCTATGATCGGCAGCGTTACTCCACGTTGGAGGGCTACGCGCAGGATTTGCTCGATGTCTGCACGGCCTTGGATCTGCGCGATGTGATATTTGTCGGCCACTCCGTCAGCTGCATCATCGGTATTCTCGCGGCCAATGCGGCGCCGGAGCGATTTAGCAATCTCATCCTGATCGGGCCTTCCCCGCGCTACATCAACGATGGCGATTACGTGGGCGGATTTGAGCGGGCCGATATTCAAGGCCTGCTGGACATGATGGAGCGAAACTACCTGGGGTGGGCCAGCTTTCTGACCCCCGTCATCATGAAAAATCCCGAGCGGCCGGAGCTCGCTCGCGAGTTGAAAACCAGCTTTTGTTCCACGGATCCCGAGATATCGCGACAGTTTGCGGAGGCGACTTTCCTTTCCGATAATCGTGACGATCTGGCCAAGGTAAGAGTGCCTTCCCTGGTCATGCAATGCTCTGAAGATGCCATCGCCCCACAGAGCGTCGGTGAGTATACCTCCCGTCATCTGCCGGACAGCAAACTGCAGGTCATGGCCGCGAGCGGGCATTGTCCGCACATGAGCCATCCGGAAGAGACGATTCGCGTAATGAAGGACTATCTTCGAACAGAGCTCTCTGTCAGGCGCTCCCCGGAGCGGCAGGAATGAGCGCGGTTTTGGATCGCATCCCCGGCGGCTTCCTCACGTTCACCGATGACGGTCATATTAAGGCCGCGAACGCCACGCTCTGCGCTATGCTCGGCTACGAACCGGAGGAATTGGTCGGCGCGCATGTCCAGGTGCTGTTGAGTGCCGGCGGGCGGGTCTTTTACCAGACACATCTCTTCCCACTTTTGAAGATGCATGGCGCGGTGGAGGAGATCTACATCTCCTTGCGGGCCAAGGCGGGGGACGAGGTGCCTTTCCTCATTAATGGACGCCGGGAAGCTGTAGACACAGGATACGAGAGCGCTTGCCTCCTCATGCGTATGCGGCAACGCGCTCATTTCGAGAGGGACCTCCTCGACGCGAAGAAGATCGCCCAGCAGGCGAATCGGGCGAAGGACGAATTTTTGGCCGCCTTGAGCCACGAACTGCGCACTCCGCTTAACCCGGTCCTGATGCTCTCGACCGCCATGGAACTCGACGCCACAGTCACGCCCGAAGTGAGGGAGCAGGCCGGCATCATTCGCCGCAATGCCGAACTCGAGGCCCGACTGATCGACGATCTGCTCGATCACACGCGCATCAAGCACGGCAAACTGCGGCTCGTGCTGGGGCCGCTGGATCTCCACGCGTTGCTCAACCATTCCGAGGAAATCGTTCGCAGTGAGGGCGCGGGCAAGCGTGTCGCGATCACCTTCGAAAAGAATGCACTCCGCCATCACGTCCACGGAGACTCGGCACGGCTGCAGCAGGTCTTTTGGAACGTGATTAAGAACGGCGTAAAATTCACGCCGGCTGGGGGAAGGGTGCACGTTACGACCAGCAATGATGCCGACGGTAACCTGGTAGTGACAGTCGCCGATACCGGCATTGGAATACCTCTGGAGGCACTTCCTCGCGTTTTCAATACCTTCGACCAAGGGAGCGTTTCCACCCGCACTTTTGGCGGTCTCGGCCTGGGGCTGGCCATTAGCCAGGGAATTATATCCATGCACGAAGGCTCGATCCGGGCCGAAAGCGAAGGCGGGGGTAAAGGCACGACATTTTTCATCACGCTGAAAACCATTGCCGCTCCTTCCCACGCGACTGCCACCCCCGTGCCGGAGCAGAAAAAAGCCCAGGGAAGACTCCGGCTTCTGCTCGTCGAAGATCATCAATCCACGCGGGAAGTACTGGGCACGATATTGCGACGGAAAGGCTACGAAGTTCACGATGCGGCGACGGGAGAAGCGGCGCTGGAAGCCGCCCGCACCGTTCCATCAATCGACGTCCTCCTTTGCGATTTGGGCCTTCCAGACACCACCGGTTTTGACCTGATCCCACAGATTCAGCAATTGCATCCCAGGATTACCGGCATCGCCTTGAGCGGATATGGCATGGAAGAAGACCTGCAACGCGCCAAAGCAGCCGGCTTCGCCGCGCACCTTGTGAAGCCGATTCCCTTCGAGCAACTCCGCGCGCTACTCGAACAGTTGGCCTGATGGTAGACAAAGGACGCCGCTTTGATTCAGAATCTGTTAGGCACTTGGGAAGGTTCTACGGGGTGTGAAACGCCGATGGCTTCAATCATCCAAATCAAGGGGCGAGGATTGGGTTGCCTAGTCTAAGACGGGGCAAAGCCGTGACGCCCCAATCCTAAGCGGGTGTCTCAATCTCCCGCCCAAGAGGGGTAAAACAAATTATAGCAGTTTAAGCAAAACTGTAGTTGCAGCGAAGGCACTGTAGTCACGGCGCTCTGCCGGCGTGTGGAGGACGGTGAACAGCGAAAACCTGAATGATCAAGATTCGCTGGCGCTCACGCCCCGACAGAGCGGGGCGACTACAGCGACCGGCGAACGACCACAGTTCAATTTAAACCGCTCTAGCTGGTTGGCGTGGGCCGTGGGAACCGAGCTTAGCGGTAGCGACCGTAGTGATGCAATCCACCCACGTAAGGTCCATATGCCCCGTACCAGCCCATCGCCATGTTATGATCCATGGCGATTGCCTGGTACTGCTGCTGCGTGATCTCATGCTGCATCGCCAGCTTCTCGTATTGATGATAATTGTGCTCATCACCCACGTAGGCGATGCCGTCCTTCTCATCCTTATAGGCGTAGAAAGTCTTCCCGTTGTAAGTCACACGCTCCACTTGGTACGAGGGGATGGCAGCGTAGAGTTCCTTCTGCTTGGGCGTTTGCGGCTCGACGGTGCGGAAGCCGGCTTCATCCAGTAGCTTCTTCGAGCCGGTCGATCCCACGCTGGCGCAGCCAGCCAGCGTGCAGGCCGCAAAAGAGGCAATGAGCAGGGAAAGACCGCGGGGGGTGAGCTTCAAATTCATAAAAACGTGTATGTGGGTGCGTAAACGGGCCGGACGATATCAGAGCCCCCTGCAACTACAGCAAATTTCTCCGATCGCTTGGCCTTTGTTTCCGCGTCCGTCGCCACCGACGGCGAGCCGTCCCGATTTGTTGACTCCTATTTTCGCGCGGGGAGCGGCGTCTTGAGCATTTCCGGAGTGAGCACAAACCCAACGCAGTACCATCCGTTCAATTGCTTCTCGGTTTTCACCCACTCGCTGCCGCCTTGGGATTCCGGAAGAATTCCCAGCTTATCGCGCCCGTCCGCCCCGTTCGGGTCGGGACTGGCCGATACCGGGAGGGCCTGGCAGGCCGCGATGTCTGCGGCGGTGATTTTGCGAGCGTCCTGGTTTTCTCCCAGAAAGCGCCAGTCGCTTTTCTTGATTGCGATCTGTCCGGTCTTCCCGGTCAAATTAATGGCCGCAACGATGGCGCGATAGACGAAGGGCGACTGCACCCGCAGCACGATCACATCTCCAGCTTTGTAGGCGCGCTCGGGCACTTTCATCACAAAATGTTGGCCATTCCCCGGCTGCTCGCGCAACACGAGCTTTCTGCCGTTGTAATGAACCTCCACTTCACCCTTGGCGTCGATCAACAGGTCGCCATTCACCGTCGCCGGATCGAGCGCCCGCGAGTTCAGGGCGCCGACCAGCAAGATGCAACCGACGACGATGGCGGCCAGCATGCTCGGGACCGAACGAAGCGGACGGAGGCAGGGGAGAAGCTCATTCATAGCCGGTGCTCGGAGGCTAAGGATTCTCGGAGATTTGTCGATGGCCGAATCGGTGACGGATCAAGTGCCACGGCTCATTCTGCGCTATTTGACGCCCATTACCTCAGGCGCTGCGCTGCATGAGGCTGCGCACTACTAGGAGGCGAGAGCCGCCCGTTTGGAGGCGCGGGTCCGAGCGCCTTCGGATTCGATGGAGCGGATGGTATTGGCGCGGCGCATGAGCATGCTTGCGCGGCTGGCGTTGGAAGATCCAGCCTTGCGGACATACGCGTCCGCCAAAGCGAGCTGGGTTATGGCTTTCGCATCTGCGCGCCGATCC
>JBGGMZ010000008.1:0-17380 GCA_041287745.1 Chthoniobacter sp.
TGAACGAAGGCAGCACGCCGCTCATCCATTCGCCGAAGCTCAGCCAGCGCGTCGGGCGCGACTGCGAAGTCTACATCAAGTACGAAGGCCTCAACCCCACCGGATCCTTCAAGGATCGCGGCATGACCATGGCCCTCTCGAAGGCCGTGGAAGACGGTGCCAAGGCCGTCATTTGCGCCAGCACTGGCAACACCAGCGCCGCCGCTGCCGCCTACGCGGCGCGCGCCTCCATCGCCTGCATCGTCCTCCTGCCCGCGGGCAAGATCGCCTTCGGCAAGCTCGCCCAGGCTTTCATGTACGGCGCGAAGGTCGTGGCCATCGACGGCAATTTCGATGACGCCCTCCACCTCGTCCGTGAGATCGGCGAGACCGAGCCCATCGCCATCGTCAATTCGATCAACCCGTATCGCCTGCAGGGCCAGAAGACCGCGTCCTTCGAGATCATCAATGTCCTCGGCGATGCGCCCGACATCCACATCCTGCCCGTCGGCAACGCCGGAAACATCAGCGCCTACTGGATGGGCTATCAGGAATTCCATCAGCTCGGCAAAGCCACCAAGCAGCCGCGCATGTGCGGCTTCCAGGCCGCCGGCAGCGCGCCCATTTTCTACAACAAAGTCGTCGAGAAACCGGAGACGATCGCCACCGCCATCCGCATCGGCAATCCTGCGAGCTGGAAGCTGGCCAGCGCGGCCGTCACCGATAGCGGCGGCAGCATCGACATCGTCACCGACGCGGAGATTCTCGCGGCCCAGCAATGGCTCGCTGCGCACGAAGGCATCTTCGTCGAGCCCGCCAGCGCCGCCAGCATCGCCGGCCTTTTCAAGAGTCTCGAGAATCCCGTCCCGACCTGCCCCATCCCGCACATTCGGGAAGGCAGCAAGATCGTCTGCACCGTCACCGGCCACGGTCTCAAGGACCCCGACATCGCCCGCGAACAATGCGGCAGCGTCATCCCCGCCAAGGCGGAGAAGGGGGAGATCCTGCGGTTGATCGCGGGATAGAGGTGTTCGAGATGAGGCAATCGATTTGTTTTCGATGCAGAAGAGCAAATTTGGCTAAAGGCCTTAAGCCGTGAATCGCTATTTTCGTATGAGTTCCGAAACGCTGTTAATCGTCGCGGCGGTCATTCCAATTTTAGCGGGGATCACGAGTACTTTCGTCACTATCCGAGCCCGTGGTCTTGCAAAGATGGAAAGCCAAGCGAAGCAGCAGGCCAACGAACAGGCTTCTGCGGAAAAGTTGAAAGACATTCAAAATCAGTCTGACGAGAAGCTCGAAAAGAGCCGCCAAGAATCCGATGCAAAATTTCAATCCCTTCAAATAGAGTTGACTAATAGGTTGGCAGAAGCGGATCGGAAAATCGATCAGACGCTTCAAAAGACTTCGAATGGCAAACCGTCCACGGCTGACGAACATCGTCTCGAAAACCTGCGAAACGAATTGGGGAGTTGGGCAACGGGAATTTCCGGTCGAATTGAGGAGGCGAAGCAAGCAAGGCTTCTTGCCGAGAGGGCAAAATTATTGGAGCGAGACAAAGCTTGGTTTGCGCAGCGTCAGATCTGGAGCAAAATCACTCCGCAGGTGTTCCAACGTACATTAGAGGTAGCGGAAGTCGCCTTGCAAACATATGCGAAAGAAATTGGGTCCAACTACGAAAGAAATGGACCTCCACTTCCTGCCGATACCTATGTTGATAAACGGGAGAACTTTTGGAAAAATCAGCTGATTATCGAAAAGAAATTTGAGTGGGTCGTCCGAGCTGGCTCATACGGACCGTTCCAGCCGCGAATCGATTTCGTTGCTCATAGGCTCGACGAAGCAGGTGGAGGAAGTCCGGCGGAATTTCAGATTCTTTCGATTGACTTGAGTCAGAACAAAGAGGCTTTAATCAGTGGTCAAGCTCTTGCAGGAGCTAAGCTTGCCATTCCACAGGGGCAAGCGCGCATCGTTCCTTTGCAGAAATTTGACGAAGAGATTGTGACCTATATTAAGACGGCACTTGAGAATTATCTCCTGAATGGTCTCCAGTGAGACCAATCCTTGGTCAAGGACCGCCCGTAAATTTGGGTTAAATGCGAGCAGTCTTTCACGGTTTCCTAACGCTCGGATTTTCGTGGTTTCGTATTCTCGCCCATGCTAGTTATCTTCGATGTCGACGGTACCTTGATTGGCGGGGAAGCCGCCGATTGGCTCTCCTTTGACACCGCCATTGAATCCGTGCTGGGCTTTGCCGCGGACGCAACGTTCTTCGCGGGGGTGTCGGAGATCACGGCCCAATCAATTGCCGAGGCGGCCGTACGTGCGAGCGGTGCAGAGACCGGCAGCGGACTGGAGCAACGGATCCGCGACGAATACTTCCGCGGTCTCCGTCTCGCGCATAGCTCGGACCCGCTCACCTTTCAGCCTCGGCCTGGCGTGCCCGAATTGCTCCAGCACCTGACCTCGATTCCCGGTGTCAAGGTCGCCCTGGCCACTGGTGACTGGCATCCCACCATCACCTTCAAGCTCGCCGCGGCGGGCATCGATATCTCGAATCTTCCTATCGCCACTTCCTCCGATACGCCGCGCCGCGCGGATATCATCCGTCTCGCGGCCGAGCGCGCCGGAATGCCTCTGTCGCAGGCGGTGTATGTGGGGGACGGCCCATGGGACATGCGCGCCTGTCGTGAACTGGATTTGGCATTTATCGGCACCGGCGCGAGAACCGACCGCCTCAGCGAGAGCGGGGTTCAGCATCTGCTCGAGCCGCTGGAGCCGGTGGCCTTTATCTCGCTCTTGCGAACTCTCGGCCTGACGCGACATCTGCCGCACTTCGAGACCCAGTCTGCGATTTGACCCGCTTGGGGGCCATTCCTTGACTCTCGTGCACTCTCGTTCCCAAGCTCTATAGCAGTTTAAATTGAACTGTGGTCGTTCGCCGGTCGCTGTAGTCGCCCCGCTCTGTCGGGGCGTGAGCGCCAGCGAATCTTGATCATTCAGGTTTTCGCTGTTCACCGTCCTCCACACGGCGGCGGAGCGCCGTGACTACAGTGCCTTCGCTGCGACTACAGTTTTGCTTAAACTGCTATAGCTTGGGAATGCCCCTTTCTGCGAAGCTCCAGCTTCGTCGAGTGCGCACGAAGGAAGCAGGAGCTTCCAAGACAAGTGCGTGCCCAAGCAGGAGCTTGGGCACAAGCGCAGAGCGCACGCAAGCGGGTGTCCAGCAGGGCTTGGGCACGAGCGCGGGTGTCGCTCGCGCGGCGTGAAGAAAGCCACTACCGCGGCTGTGACCTCACCCCCGCAAAAGCTCCTTGGCCAGTTTCCCCAGCGTCGCCACGGCTCCCTCGATCTTCGCATCGATGCGGTAGCCGCAATTGATGCGCATGAAATTCGAGAACTCCCCACGCGGGGAAAAGAGCGGGCCGGGGGCGATGCTGATGCCCGAGCGCTGGGCGCGCCGGGAGAGTTCTACGGAGTCGAGTCCCGGCGGCAATTCACACCAGAGCACGAATCCGCCCTTCGGCTTCGACAGCGCGATGCCTTCCGGCAGGGCGTGGACGAGCAGTTCGCGCATTTGGCTTACCTGCTGCCGATATGTGCTGCGTGCCTTGCGCAGGTAACGCTCGTAACCGCCTTCGCGGAGATACGCGGCGAGGGCAAAGGAGGGGAGCCCGGGATTGGCGAGGGTGGTCGTTTGCTTCAGCCGCATCACGCGATCCTTCCATCGCGCGGGGGCGATATAGCCGAGGCGCAACCCCGGCGCGATCGTCTTGGAAAAAGAACTGCACAGGATCACGTTTTCATCGAAGGCGCGCAGGCAGCGCGGCCGCGGGCCGGAGTGCTGCAGGTCGCCGTAGATGTCGTCCTCGATCACCGGGATTTCACGCCGCGCGAGCATTTGACAAAGGCGGAGCTTGTCGCTGTCGGACATGCAGGAGCCCACGGGATTGTGGAAGCTGGGAATGAGCGCACAGGCCGCCACACGCGTCTTGCGCAGGGCTTGCTCGAGCACATCGAGATTCAAGCCGCGCTCCGCATCGACTGGAATGGGCAGCGCCTTGAGCCGCAACTCCTGCAACACCACGGCGAGGCCGAAGTAAGTGGGTGACTCCACAACGACCGTGTCGCCCGGCTCGCACACCGCGCGCAATGCAAGGTAGAGCGCCTCGGTGCAGCCAATGGTGAGGATGAAATCCTCCGGCGCCAGCGAGCAGCCCCACTCGAGCGAGCGCCGGGCCAGCTCCGTGCGCAGGGCCAGGCAGCCTGGCGGAATATCGTAGGAAGAATACTGTTTGCGCAGATGCTTCGCCGCCGCGCTCATCTCCCGCGCCATGCGCGCTTCCGGGAGATTCTGCGGGTCTGGCAAGGCTACGCCGAGGGGCACGAGGTCCGGCGCATTTTGCGCCGAGAGGATGGCGCTGAGCGGGTCGAGCCGCGAGTAATCCGCGACGCGCGATGAAGGCGAACCCGTGCTCGGCGGTCGGACGGTATCGGCGCGGCTGGCCCGCACGTAATAGCCGGATTTCGGCCGGGCCTCGAGCAGGCCGCGATCCTCCAGCATGGCATACGCTTGCAACGCAGTGGGCACGCTCACCCGCCGCTGGCGGCTGAACTGACGCAGCGACGGCATGCGATCTCCCGGCCGCAGCGAACGGTGTTGAATCATCTCTTCGAGCGTATCCGCGAGCTGCTGATACAACGGATCGGTCACGGTGTTTCCGAGCGCATTCATGCGGGCAGCATAATGCGGGAGAGATCATTTGCACAGATACAGATGCGGCTGTTTGCGAGTTGTACAGATTGATCTGTACAGGTCCGTTTTCTCACTGCCTGCATCTGTCGCAGAGTGCAGTTGCGGCCGATGCTGATGTCGTTATGAAAACCATGCCCGCTCCTGGAACATCGTTCAGCCGTCCCCTCGGCTTTGGGACCACCCGCGTCGCGCAGAGCTTCTCCTCGACCGTCTCGAGGACTGCGGCGGCGACAAGCGAAAGAGATGCGCGCCCCGTCCCGCTCCAGCTCGCGCGTGGCCAGGTGCATCGCCTCGACAGAGCCGACGGCATCCGCGAGATCCAGGTTCTCGATGGCACTCTCTGGCTCACGGCGACTCCAGCCGATGGCGACATCCTGCTGCGCAGCGGTGAGCGCTTTGCGCTACCTGTTGCCTTCCCGGTAGTCTTCGAAGCATTAAAGGACGCGTCCGTCTTGCTCGCCCGCCGCGACCGATAACTTACTCCTTCGCCCCTACTGGCGGAGTCGCCTTTTCCATTTTCGGGCGGAACTCGCTCATGAATGGCTCGTCGCGGAGCTGGGAGAATTCTTCGCTGAAACGGACCTTCCGATCGAGCTCAGGGGCGATCTCAAAACAACGGCGTAATTCTTCCACCATCTCTTCGTATCGCTTCAGCTCTCTCAGAGCCGTGGCTTTCCCATAGTGCGCGTTCAAATTGTCTGGATGAAATCGGAGAGTGTAATCGAATCGAGAGATCGCTTCTTCGTAGCGCTGGAGATGATTCAGCGCATTCCCCTGAGCGATGTGCGCATCCACATCCAGAGGCGCAAGATGGCCGAGTAGATCGAAGTAGTGCAGAGCCTGCTCAAGCTCCGGTTTCACCAATGGACCGGTGACAGAAACGCCGCGCCCGCTTTTGTAATGGCTCCAGCCGAGACGCCACAAAACTCCACAAATTGCGGAGTAAGCAAAATTGACAGCGAGAATCCCGATCAGCGAATAGCGAAGTCGCTTGTGGAGGAATGGGTTCATGTTGGGCGCGTTGGAAATGGAGTGTGCTCGGTCAGCACTTTGGACATAGGCGTCAGTCCGGGAGCGAGTGGATCTCAATGTCCTCCCGCCGAATCCGGAGCGCGTGAAGCGCTTCCGTTTCGGCCAGGTCGCTGCACTGGACGGTGAGAGTGTAGTAGGGTTTGCCTTCGAGCCTGGCGAATGTTTCGTCGAGCTCGACGCCGTGAATGCGCAAATCCGTGTGCAGACGAGCCTGCGGACGCAGGCGGACATACATCCCGGGCTCCAGCGGCCCCTCGATGAGATAGCCGTGGAGGAGGAACTCAAAGTCTGTGATATCCGCGATGGTCGCTACTACATGGAAGCGAGTGTGCATGGGAGACCGTGTTGGGGTGGGGAACGGCGCGATGTTCCATCGCAGAGAGCGAAAATGCGAGGGGCTGCTTCGCGAATCCGCTCAGGTTGGCATGTTCAAATAAACATATTTTGATTGACCCGGAGAAGCGCCATCGCTAGAGTAGCACGACGGTGGTGAAGTAGTAGCCGCTCGAAGGGTCCCTCTCAAATTCCGATGCATGTGGAATTTGTGCCAATGGCAGTTTCACGTTCGGGGGCAGGTCGGTTAAAAGGTTAACAAGCCGGCTCAAACTCCGGTTCCCCCCGTCCTCGCTGCCACAAAACAGCAACGCCATCTTCAGGCCTCGTCCAGAGTAAATCCAAGTCAATCGTGCCTAATCGTGGTCAATCGTGCTTCCATCCATCCCTTCCGCATCCCGACTTTCCACCCTCTCCTGTAATACTGGAGGCTTTCGGGCTCAGCCCAATCAAGGTGAATCCAGGTGGATCAAGGCTGCTCAAAGTGAATCCAGCCTCTAAAATTTCCCGGTTGCCTATGGGATGCCACATGAACGTGACTCGCATGAGCTGCCGCTCGGGTTGACACCGTTCCTTCGGCCCGCGATGCTTCGCCCCCTTTTCTACCCGCCCGTGAATCCTATCATGACTGACGCCCCTTATATTTGGATCGAATCGACCTCCTGGGAACTGGAGTTTTTCGGACTTCCCAATCGCATCCCCTGGCCGGCGAATGTCGACCCGGCTTTGGCCAATGGCGACCCCTTTGAAATGAACAACCTGCTCGACGCCGTCGAGTCGATGGGTGCGGACGCGCCCGAGCCATGGGGCCGTTTCCTCAAGGCCTCCGAGCATCTCGATGAATTCGGCGAGGCGGTGCAGAATTCCGAGATCGTGCGTGCTTACGAGTTGCTGGAGAAATTCGACGAGCAGTTTCCCGACACGGCCTTTGCGCTCTATCACCGCGGTTCGCTGTCGCGCCTCGAGGGCGATGATGAAGGCGCGGTGGAGCTCTTCCAGCAGGCGGTGGAGAAGGCGCCTCGCGGCGTGGCCATCTGGAACAGCATCGGCGTGGTGAATGCCACGCAGGGCAAGCGTGAAGAAGCGGTGGCCGCTTTCAAGAAAGCGCTGGAGGTCTCGCCGCAGGATCGCACGGCGCTGGAAGGGCTCGTGCAGATGCGCGAGCTGGTGAAGTTGCTGCGCAATGCGAACGATCCGAATTCGGCCTTCTACATGGACCTGCCGACCTTCGGCCAGATGGCCATGCGGCAGGTGCAGCAGCTCGTCAACGATGCCGACCAGCTCATGGGCTACGGCGAGCAGCTGCTGCGCGAAGGTTATGCGCCCGAGGCGGGCCTCGCCGCCATGCAGCGCGCTGCGACGCTCAAGCCGGATGATGCCCGCGCCGTCATCGGCCTCACCATGGCCTACCGCACGCAGGAGAAATTCGACGAAGCGCGCGCGACCATCACGCCCTTCACCGAGCGGCATCCGGAGGATCCGCGCGCCTTCTTCTTCCTCGCGCAGGTCTGCAATGCGCAGGGCGATGCGGAAGGCGAAGCGAAGGCGCTGGAACGCGTGCTGGAGCTCGACCCCAATGCGCAGGCTCCGCTGGGCATCCGTTTCAAAATCGGTCCCGAGGAACACGATCCCGCCAAGGAAGCTGAGCTGGCTCGCTGGGGTGAGGAGCGCAAGTCCTGGATGGCCTACATCCTGGCCAGCAACGTGGCTCGCAAGCGCGGGGACGTGAAGCCCGCCGTGAAGTGGGCCGAGAAGGCCTATGCGCTGGCGCCGGATGTGGAGGACGTGCTTCTGCACTACACCGCCACGCTGGGCGAGGCACGCGACTTTCAAAAGCTGGTCAGCGTGATCAAGCCCCAGGTCGACAGCGGTAAATTTTCCAAGCGACTCAACTGGAACTACGCCCAAGTGCTGCAGCAGACCGGCCTCACCGAGGATGCGATCAAGGTCCTGCGCGACGCAGCGGCCGGCGATGCTCCGGCCGATTTCAAGGCCGCGGTGACGCAGACCATCGAGGCTTGGTCCGGCGAGCTCACCGGCTGCGGTGTGCCGCTCGAGGTGCACCAGGCTGGCTTCCTGCAGCGCCCGGTGCTGCTCGTCATCGATGACGAAGAGGGCGGCATCGTCCTCGCTGCCGGCGCCAAAGTGCCGACCCACGCCTCCTTCCCCTGGCGGGCCAATGGCCCCGAGACCCGCGTGCAGCTTCAACAGGGCGAAAGCGGTGGCAGCCTCGATGTGCAGCCGCTCGGCGCCTTCATCGTGAGGGGCATCGAGTCCAGTGGCCCCATCGAGTGTTTCGTGGTGGTGCAGCAGGATGGCTCGCTCCTTTTCCGCGCCACCCAAGGCAACCGCAAACTGAAGGTCGGCTGGGCTCCGCTGGGCCTGGACAAAAAAGCCTGAGATGACGAATGCCGGGTGACGAAGGGATGATGTGAATTGCCAGTGACGGAGCACCTGGCCCGTTCGGCATTCGGCATTCGAAATTCGTCATTCCTCCTCTATTGACAACCCCGCTGCCTCCCGCCACCTTCCCAGCCCTTTTCCGATGAGCCTCATCGTCCAGAAATACGGCGGCACGTCCGTCGGCAATCCCGAACGCATCCTGAACGTCGCCAAGCGCGTGATCGCAACGCAGGAGGCGGGGCACGACGTTGTCGTGGTCGTTTCCGCAATGAGCGGCGTGACCGATGGCCTCATCAAGCTGGCCAAGCAGTGCTCGACGAATCCCAGCGAGCGCGAGATGGACGTGCTCCTCGCCACCGGCGAGCAGACGACGATCGCGCTCACGGCGATGACCATCAACGGTCTCGGCAAAAAGGCCGTGTCTCTCACTGGCGCACAGGCGGGCATCATCACCGATGGGGTGCATACCAAGGCGAAGATTGCCAACATCACGCCGAAGCAGATCCACGCGCATTTGAAGAACGGCAATATCGTCATCGTCGCCGGCTTCCAGGGCGAGACGACCGATGGCCGCATCACCACGCTCGGCCGTGGCGGCAGCGATCTTACGGCCATCGCCATCGCGTCGGCCATCAAGGCAGACATTTGCCAGATTTATACCGATGTCGACGGCGTTTACACGTGCGACCCGCGTATCGTGCCGACGGCGCGCAAGCTCGACGAGATCAGCTACGAGGAAATGCTTGAGATGGCCTCGAGCGGGTCGAAGGTGATGCAATCGCGTTCGGTGGAGTTCGCCAAGAAATTCGGCGTCATCTTCGAGGTGCGCAGCAGCTTTAACAACAATCCGGGAACCATCGTCAAAGAGGAGACTAAGAATATGGAAAACGTCGTCGTCCGTGGCGTCTCAATCGAAAAGAATCAAGCCAAGGTCACCATCCGCCAGGTGCCCGACCGGCCCGGCACTGCGGCCAAGATTTTCAGCGCCCTCGCCGGCGCAAACCTCAGCGTGGACATGATCGTCCAGAGCGACAGCGTGGGGGATACGAATGACATTTCGTTCACTGTCGGCAAGGACGACCTCGCGAAAACGAAGAAGGCGATGGAGAGCGTGATCAAGGAGATCGCCGCCAAGGAAATCCTCACTGAGGAAGGCATCGCCAAGCTCAGCATCGTGGGCATCGGCATGCGTTCGCACAGCGGCGTGGCCGCGCGTCTCTTCGAAGCCATGGCTGCAGGCGGCATCAATATCCAGATGATCTCGACCAGCGAGATCAAGACCGCGGTGATCATCGACGAGACGAAGATCAACGAGGCCGCCGTGCTCGCGCACGATGCGTTTGGATTGAGCGGGAAGGTGTAGAGCCAAGAATCATCGCGGAGAGACAAGGCCGCGTAAATTGGGTTTGGCAGGTCGGAGTTCGATCTGCCATCTGCCATCTCCGATCTGCAATTTCCGAGCGCGGGACGCCGCTTGCGTTCTCCTTTGTGAGGACGAAAGTCAGGTAGAACCCTCTCCGGTCATGAAAACCCTCCCGATGTTCCTCAACGGCGCGTGGGTGGAGGCCAGCGATGGCCGCACGCGCGAAATCCTCAACCCCGCGAACAACGAACTGCTCGCCATCGTCACCGACGGCAGCGAGCATGATGCGGAGATCGCGATCGGCCATGCGCGCAAAGCCTTCGATACCGGCCCATGGCCGAAGATGCGCGCCCAGGAACGCGCCGGCTATCTCTTCAAGCTTGCCGATCTCATCGAGGCTCACGCCGACAACCTCGCCATCCTCGAGACGCGCAACAATGGCAAGCCTCTGCGGGAAGCGAAGTTTGACGTCGCGGATGCCGCCGCCTGCTTCCGCTATTACGCCGGGCTCATCACCAAGCCGCTCGGTCAGACTTACGAAGTGAGCGACCCAACCATCCAGGCGATGGTCGTGCGCGAGCCCATCGGCGTGTGTGGCCAGATCATCCCATGGAATTACCCGCTGCTCATGGCCGCGTGGAAACTCGCGCCGGGCCTCGCTGCCGGCAATTGCTGCATCCTCAAGCCTGCCGAGACTACACCGCTCACCGCCATTGAGCTGTTCAAGCTCATTGCCGAGGCCGGCTTTCCTCTCGGCTCCGCGCAGCTCCTGCTTGGCCCCGGACCGACCGTCGGACACGCACTCGCCGCCCACGACCGCGTGGATAAGATCGCTTTTACCGGCGGCACTATCACGGGCCGCAAGATCATGGCCGCGGCCACGGGAAATATCAAAAAGGTCACCCTCGAGCTCGGCGGCAAATCGCCCTGCATCGTCTTCGCCGATGCCGATTTCGACGTCGCGCTCGAGTTTGCCATGTTCGCCATCTTCGCCGGGCAAGGGGAGGTGTGCAGCGCCGGTTCGCGGCTCATTCTCGACAAGAAAATTGCCGATAAGTTTCTCGCGCGCCTCGCGGAAGCGTGTTCGAAGATCATCGTCGGCGACGGCATGGATCCGAAGACCGAGATGGGCCCGCTCATCACGCGCCTGCACATGGAGCGCGTGCTGCACTACATCGATATCGGTCGCAATGAAGGCGCGCGTCCCATCTGCGGCGGCAACCGCCTTACGGACGGCGCGCTGGCCCAAGGCAACTTCGTCGCGCCGACAGTCTTTGTCGATACCCGCCCGGACATGCAAATCGTCCGCGAGGAAATCTTCGGACCGGTGCAAGTTGTACAGCTCTTCGATACCGAGGAGGAGGCGCTCGCGCTGGCCAACGACACCATTTACGGCCTGGCCGGCGGCGTCTTCACCAACGATCAAAGCAAGGGCCTGCGCGTGCTCCGCGGCCTGCGCGCCGGCATCACCTGGCTGAATACTTATCACCCCACTTTCAACGAAGCGCCGTGGGGCGGTTACAAGCAGAGCGGCATCGGCCGCGAGCTTGGCACCTTCGGCCTCGATGCGTACCTCGAGACAAAACAGATCAATATCAACCTTGTTCCGCAAAGATTGAATTGGTTCAGTGGCATCTGATCGCCACATGGACCAAATGGTCGAACTCAGAAACGTCACCAAGCGCTTTGGCGATTTTACCGCAGTGGACCGGATCGACCTCACGATCCGCCAGGGCGAATTTCTCACGCTCCTCGGTCCATCCGGCTGCGGCAAGACGACGCTCCTGCGCATGATCTCCGGCTTCGAAACTCCCACCGAGGGGAGTGTGTGGCTGGCCGGCGCGGACGTCACGGATGTGCCGCCGTATCGGCGCGACGTGAACCAGGTTTTCCAAAGTTATGCGCTCTTCCCGCATCTCAACGTGCAGGACAACATCAGCTTCGGACTGCGCATGCGGAAGCTCGCGAAAGCTCAGATTGCCGAGCGTGTGCAGCGCGTCACGGAGCTTGTCTCGCTCGGCGGTATGGAGCGCCGCAAGCCGAGCGAACTCTCCGGCGGGCAGCGCCAGCGCGTGGCCCTCGCGCGGGCCATCGTGTGTGAGCCGAAGGTGCTGCTGCTCGACGAACCGCTCTCCGCGCTCGACGCCAAGCTGCGCAAGGCCATGCAGATCGAACTTAAGCGCCTGCAGAAAAAACTCGGCATCACGTTCGTCTTCGTCACGCACGATCAGGAGGAGGCGCTCACCATGTCAGACCGCATCGCTGTGGTGAACCAGGGCCGCATCGAGCAGCTCGGCGAATCCGCGGAAATCTACCACGCGCCGCGCACCACGTTCGTCTGCAATTTCATCGGTGAAGCCAATATCCTCGAGGCAAAGATCATCGGCAGCGAAGGTGGTTACACGCGCCTGCGTCTGTCGCCGGATGTAGAAGTCCGCATCCCGACTGACAGCGAGTTCGCCACGCTGAAAGAGATCTTCATCTCCATCCGCCCGGAAAAGATTCACCTGCAGAAAACCAAGCCGTCGGGTGACAACTGTTTCGAGGCGGAAGTGGAGGAGGAGGTCTTCAAAGGGGCGACGGACGAGCTGTTACTCAAGACTGCCGGTGGTCTCGAGCTCACCGCGGTGGTGGCGAATGAAAGCGCGACGCAGGAGTCTTTTCGCAAGGGTGAAAAGGTGTGGTGCTCGCTGCACCCGAGCGATCTCGTCTACGTCCGACGCGAGTAGTTTTCGGAGTCCGGAATACCTGCCGCAGAATCGCGCTTGACGTGATCCTACAAATGTAGGAATACATTGCCTACATTTGTAGGAAATACTTTATGCCTGTCAAAATTTCGCCGGCCGAATGGGAAGTCCTCAACGTTGTCTGGGACCGCGCCCCGGTCACCGCCCCGGAAGTCTACCAGTCGCTGGCCAACGAGCAGGACTGGCATCAAAAGACGGTCAATACCTTCCTCACCCGCCTCGTGGAAAAGGGCATCCTGCACGCCCGGCGTGAAGGCAAGGCGAACATCTATTCTCCGCAACTCAGTCGTGAGGAATGTGTGCGTGAAGAAAGCGCCACCTTTCTGCAGCGCGTCTTCCGCGGTGCGCTCGCGCCGATGATGCTGCACTTCGTGGAGAACGCAGAACTCACTGACGAAGATATCGCCGGGCTGCAGAAAGCGCTCAAGCAACGTTCGAAGAAAGGAACCAAATGATGAATCCCCCCAGTCAACTTCTGGAACTGCTCAGCAATGCCAGCCTGCGCGGCAGCCTGATGGTGGTTTTGCTGCTCCTGTTACGTCCGTGGTTGCGCCGCACATTTGGCAGTGGATGGGTGAGTCTCCTGTGGCTGGTCGTGCTCGTCCGTTTGCTTGTTCCATGGTCTGCGGAGTCGTCGTGGAGTCCATTCCGGCATTGGTCGCGGAGCGAGACCCATGCGAGCGCACCCGGGCCGTGGAAGATGAATGTCACTGTGCGCGCGGCTGCGCTCGATCCTGCTGCGCCGCCGCTGGTGGTGTCCGAGCCAGTAAGATCGCCTTCACATCGTGAGGCATGGCTATTCTGGATCTGGGCGGCGGGCTCGCTTGCGGCATTGAGCTATTTCAGCATCCGAAGCTGGCGCACTCATGGAGTGCTCCGCCGCGCCTACCTCACAGAGGACGCGCGATTGCAACGGGTCTATGCGACGATCCCATCGTCGCTGCGCACGCGCGCCGCATTGCGCGTCACGGAGGATATACCGGTGGCCGCGTTGGTCGGCATCTGGCGTCCGTCCATTTTGCTGCCGCGCGAATGGCTTGCCGCATTAAATGACGAGGAGCTGCGCCACGTGTTGCTGCACGAGCTCGGCCACGCGCGCCGCGGCGATCTCGTCGTGCAGTGGCTATTTGCGTTCGCCCAGTGCCTGCATTGGTTCAATCCTTTCGTGTGGCTGGCGGCGCGCGGGGCGCGTCTCGATGCGGAACTTGCTTGCGACGCCTGGGTGCTGGCGCACGCATCGGATGCCGACCGCGAGGGGTACGGTGAGACGCTGCTCAAGACATCCCAACTCTTTCGCAGCCATCTCTCGATGTCCCCAGCCGCCATCGGCATGGCTGCAAACCGGGAAACCCTCGTCACTCGCGTGCGCCAGGTGAGCGCGTTTCGACCCGTCGCACGGTGGCAGAGAGTGATCGGTATGACCTTCCTCGTCGTTGCAGCTGCGCTGCTCATGACGCATCGCACCGAGGCCCAAGCACCTGCGGAATCCGTACCGACGGCGCCGCCGACATCCTCAGTGCCGACCGCTCCTCCAGCTCCCACAACGGAAGAGGCGAAGCCCAATCCTGAGTCAAAGGCTCCATCTCCCGCTCCCGAGTCACCGGCCAAAACCGCTCCAGAGGGCAAAGCCAAGCCGCCTGCCACACCGAAGCGTCAGATCGAGATCGAAGCGAAATTCCTCGAAGTCACGGAAAGTGCAGCCAAGAAGCTGGGTCTGGTATCGATGCCGAGCGATTGGGAGTCGTCTTCGGGTGGTGCCCGAAAAGCAAAAGGACCATCGCCGGTGTTGCTCGTGAATTCCATCCTCCGCGAAGCGGATTTAACGTCACTCCTGCAGAAGCTGAACAAGACGAAGGGGACCGACCTTCTCTCCGCTCCGCGCGTGACGACGATTACCGGCCAGCGTGCCGTGATTGAGATCATCCGCGAGTTTCGCTACCCGACGGAATTCGATTTGGACAAATCCAAAGGCATCATCACGCCGACGGCTTTCGAAACGCGCAACCTTGGCGTGACGATGGAAGTGGAGCCGCTGAGCGCGGTCGACGGCGTGATCGATCTCACGCTCGTCCCGCAAATCGTGGAGCTGGAGGGATTCATGCGGGCCAAGGACGCCCGCCCGGTGCCGTTGCGGAACGGCCGCAGCATCGGGGCAAACATGAACATCAAGGATTTCGCCGGCGTGAATTACCCGAAGGACGATGTGCTGCAGCCGATTTTTTCCGAACGCAAAATCACGACGAGCGTTTCCATGAAATCGGGGACCACCATGTTGCTGGGTGGTCTTCGGCGCGATACCCCGGTGGAGGGAAAACCGCCCCTGTCGTTCTATCTCTATATCTTCATCACGGCGCGGATCGTCGAGCACCCCGGAGCCTTGCCCCGCGTCGATGCCGCTCCGCTCCCGCCACAGCAATCCGCTATCGACACCCATTCCAAGCCGCTGGAATCGCCTCCCGCAGCTGAGCCTAAAGGAGAGGCCGCTATGCCGGTGGGGCAAGCGGTGCCGAACAAGCCCGGCTTCATCATCAGCCCTTTCGCCCCCAAGTCCGGATATATCGACGTGCGCGGCTTTCCCGCGGGCACTGAGATCAAGTGTCCCTACACGGGCAAGATCTTCCAAATACCGTAACTGAGATATCTAGTGTCTTGTCATGGAAGTCCGCTGCATAAATCGGGCATGGAGAAGAAAGATCACCACGAAGACGCGAAGGCACGAAGGGGCAAAGTGTGATGGCTGTTGCTGAGATTACTCCGACCTTCGTGCCTTCGCGTCTTCGTGGTTAATTACCAATGCTTCCCAAAATGGCGCCCCGAATTATGCAAATCACTCGGCTGACAGGACACTAGAGCGGTATTTGATTGGCGATCTCGAGGAGATTGCCATCGGGATCGCGGATGTAAATCGACTCGATCGGGCCTTGAGCCCCGGTGCGCTCGATGGGGCCCTCGAGAATATCCACCCCGCAATTTCCCATGTGCTTGATCACGCGCGCGAGCGGCTCGGCGGTGAGAAAACAAAGATCGGCTGAACCGGGTTTCGGGTGCAGCGCCTTCGGCTCAAATTCGCGACCGGCTTCGTGCAAATTGATCTTCTGCGTGCCGAAGGCCAGCGCCTTGCGGCCTTCGCCAAAGGTCACTTCATCCATGCCGAGCACGCGCGTGTAAAAGGCGACCGTGTCGCGGATGTTGCGCACGGTGAGGACGAGATGATCGAGCTGGTCGAGCCGCATAGGAAGATCAATTAGCGCGGGATGGGCGCCTTGGTCCCGTCGGGCGAGATATGGACCATGATCGCGCTGGTGCTGAAGACGGTCGTATTGGTGCGGGCATCGATGCACCACACCGCCACGGTGCAGGAACTAGTGCCGAGCTTTTCCACGCGGCTGTAAATGCGCACGATGTCTCCATTATGCACCGGTGCCGTGAAGTCGAACGCTTCCACGCGGCGGGTGACGAAAGAAGCCTTGGGGAAAGTCAGCGACGCCGCGTTGTAAGCCAGGTCGTCGGCCCACTCGAGCATATAGCCGCCGTAGAGCGAGCCGCGCTGGTTGAGATATTCCGGACGGATGAGCATCGTGCGCTCGTAGACGGAAAATGCGCCAGGCTGGCTTTGCGACTGGGAGTTTTCCACGGCGGCGATGCCATTCAAACGCGCCACATGCCGGCCGCCCTCAAACTCGGTCGTCAGCCACGTCTTCACGATTTCCAGCGCCAGCTCCAGCGGGATGGTCCGCTCGCCGATGGCGATCACGTTTGCGTCGTTGTGCATCTTGGCCCAACGTGCGGTATCGAGGCTGAAGCACAGCGCGCAGCGGATGCCGCGGACTTTGTTGGCCACGATCTGCTCGCCGTTACCGGAGCCGCCCAGCACGATGCCACGCTCGCATTCTCCACTGGCCACGGCCTGTGCGGTGGGGGCGATGAAGACCGGGTAGTCAACCGCTGCTGTCGAGTGCGTGCCGAAGTCGCGCACCTCGTGACCGAGCGTGTTCAGCAGTTCGATGATTTTGCCCTTGTACTCAAAACCCGCGTGATCGGAACCGATGGCGATTTTCATGGAGGAAAATGTGCGCGAGACAGATGCGGCAGGCGAGGGAGAAAACACGTTCCCCCTGGAAGTCAGGAGAGAGCGGCGAATTGCGCGTCGGACAAGTGTAGCTTCGTCGCCGCCACGTTTTCTTCCAGGTGTGCGATGCTCGTGGTGCCGGGAATGGGAATGATATTTGGACTGCGGCGCAACAGCCACGCGAGCGCAACTTGACCGGTAGTGACGCCGAGCTCACTTGCCACCTGACCCAAGGAGCCGGAACCTTGAGCCAGCGGAGCTTCGGGGCTGAAAGGCTTCGCGGCCAGCGGCCCCCACGGCAGGTAGGCGATGCTTTGCTCCGTGCAATAGTCGAGTATCGGATCGTCACCGCGCTCCAATAGATTATAGCGGTTTTGCACTGAGGCGATGGGAACGATTCCTTGCGCTTCCTTCACTTGATCGAGTGTGACATTGGAAAGCCCGACATGACGGATTTTCCCTTCCGCCCGAAGCGCCGCGAAGGCAGCGACGCTTTCCAAGAACGGCACGTTTGGATCCGGGCGATGGAACTGATAGAGCGGAATACAATCGAGTTTCAGCCGTCGCAAGCTGCCCTCGCAGAAGCGACGCAGACTGGTGGGATGACCATCCGGAAAAACTTTGTCTGGTGCAGTCTTCTCCACGCCGCCCTTGGTTGTGACGATCACGCCTGCCGGATATGGCGCGAGCGCATCCGC
>JBGGMZ010000009.1:0-2545 GCA_041287745.1 Chthoniobacter sp.
CCGCCGAGAAGATCCTTCTCGCCGAGCTCGGCGAAGCCCAGCGCCACATGGAAACGAAGCTGGAATGCCCACATCTTCCGGTGGCCGCTCGCGAATATATCGCGAATGCGTATGCCCGCCTCCAAGCGACCGCCAACGAGTGGGCACAGTTCAAGGATGCGCAGATGGAAATCACCCGCGAGATGCTCGCGGAGCTGCGCGAGGAAGTCCGCGCCGCGGTGGCCACTCTGCGCCACCACGAGAATGTTCCCGCCCAAGCGGGAGCGTAAGTCGCAAGCCGCTTACCTCTTTTTTCAAAATAACCCGGTGTGAAAACACCGGGTTATTTTTTTGCCCTCACGGGTAGATGAGGAAAGCGACGCAAATGCTCCTCTTGCTCCGAACAAATCTCGAATAACCGTTACCAGCCTCTCGTCGGACGGTCACATCGTATCGGTCATCATTGTGTAGTAATTCCCCAACCGTTCACGCTCGACTTCCGCTACGATCGACCGCTGCCTTCCGAACTTCTGAATCATGTCGTTCCTCCCCCACCCAGCCTGCCGTCTTCCCATCTTGTTCGCTGCTGCTGCCTTGATCCTCGTCGCCTTGGCGCCGGCGCGCGGGCAGGGTAACCCGAACCCACCAAGCGTCGCGCAACCCGCCGCAGGTGAGCCACGTTGGAATCTCATCGCCGAGTGCCAGATGGTGGTGCTCCCACAGAAAGTCGCCTTGGCCATGATGCCCGACTTGAGCGATGACGACAAAATCGAAGGCACGTGGACGAAGATCCAGCAGCTGATCGAACACGGCGAAGCTACGCTGGTCGCAAATCTCTCCGTGCGCGCTGAACCGGGCGTGAGAGCGGTTGCGGAATCGATCGAAGAGTTGCGCTACGCTACCGAATACACGCCGCCGCAGTTACCCGAGAGCGTGCCGAAGGATGTGAAGCCAGGCGAAGCCCTGAAAAACTGGCCTCACGTGGGTATCGTCCCCACCGCATTTGAGACCCGCAATATCGGCGCGACGATGGAAATGGAGGCGACACCTTCCAAGGATGGGCAATGGGTAGCCGTTGCCGTCGTGCCACAACATGTGCGGTTCTTGCGCTACACCAAGACGGATGCTGGCGTGCTGGCTTCCGGCGAGCACCTCAGTATCGAGCAACCCTACTTTTCCTCCATGAAAAGCACGATCAGCATGCACACTCGGACCGGCCAGCGCGTGATGCTCGGCATGCACAAGCTTCCTGACGACGAAACCAAGATGGAACTATTCTTCTTCCGGGTGCGCACGCAGCAGACAGGGAATGCCAAATGAAACGCTGGCTCACAGCGCTCTACGTGGCCGCCTTCGCCGTTATCACCGCCCCACCGGCGCGAAGCCAGGATGCCGACCCGCCCATTCCGCCCGCGCAGATTCGCGTCGATGTGCAGATGGTGAGCATCCCCGTCTCCGAGGCAGGCCGGCTGGTGCCAGCGCTTCAGGATCGCAAGAAGGCCAACGACGCATGGACCCGGCTGCAAGCAATGATCGCCAGCGGCGAAGCCTCGCTCACAGCGTGGCCAGTGCTGCAACTGCAGAACAGACAGCGCGGCGCCATCGAAAGCATCGCGGAATTTCGCTACCAGACGGAGTTCAATCCCCCGCAAGGTCCGGGAATGCCTTTCCCTCCTGCTCCCCGCATCGTTGCCAGCACTTGGGGACCCAAGACGCCTTCGGCATTTGAGACCAGAAACACAGGCTGCACTCTCGAAGCAGAAGCCACGATCGAACAGGATAGCAAAGTGATCTCCCTCAACCTGGTCGCCCAAATGGTGCGTCTTCTGGAAATCCGGAAGTGGCACACGCAGGCAAGCCCCGCCGGCGTATCCGGCGTCCAGGAACAGCCGGATTTCCAGACCTTGAAAATTACGACATCACTGGATGCCCGATCAATGCAACCCGAGTTGATAGGCGTCTTCGTTGTTCCGGAGCCCAAGCCACACGTGGAACTCTTCATCCTCCATGCGAAAGCCACCCTGCTCCCCGCCAGCACTTTTCTTCCACCTCCCGCCAAATGAATCGCTGCCTCCCTTTCCTACTCGCCTTCACATTGGCCGGTGCACGAGCCCTTCATGCTGATACTGCCCCTCTCGAGGCTCCCGTTGCACAGAACGCGAATGCAGCGCCAGTCGCCGCTGCCGACGCACCATCGCCCAATATCCGCATTGAGATTCAGGTGGTCGCCATACCCGAGCAACTCGCCCCGGCTCTCATTGCCGAGATGAAAAACAAGGATCAGATCGAGGCGGCCAATACCAAGATCCAGGACATGCTGGCCAAGGGCACGGCAAAGCTCATTGGCTGGCCCATTGTCACGACACGTAGCGGGCAGCGAGCGGTGATCGAGGGAATCCGTGAAATCCGCTACGCCACCGAGTACACTCCGCCCACCGTAGGCGTCAGCACCGATGTCCCCGCCGACAAGACGATCAAGGTCGAGCCGAAGGTTGACGTGACGACGCTGGACGGAATTCCCACCGCTTTCGAAACGCGTAACGCCGGCATCACGCTGGAAGTGGAG
>JBGGMZ010000010.1:0-24709 GCA_041287745.1 Chthoniobacter sp.
GGCATGATCTCCGCCGTGTAACTCCAGTCAGGAACGTAATCGTAAGTGATCGGGTGATACGGATGCGCCGTGGAATCCTCGATGTAATAAACCTCATGCCCGAGCCGCTGGAGCCCGACGATGTAGTGGATGTGCTGCCAGATGACCCCCGCGATGGGGCACCGCGCCATGTAGCCGGTGACGATGAGACGCTTGCGGCTCATGACAGGCGTTTGGCAAACCGTGCCGGGTTACCGGCTACAACGGTATTGGGCGGCACGTCCTTCGTCACCACGGCACCAGCGGCGATGACCGAGTTTTCCCCGATGGTCACGCCCTTAAGAATAATGGCGTTCATGCCGATCCAGACGTTGTCACCGATTTTAATCGGACGCGATTTTACTGCTTCGATGGGGCGCTCGGGCTTGCCTTCGTAGTAGGGCGCGAGGGCCTCGGCATCGATGCGGCGCTGGGCGGCAGCCACTGGGTGAAAATCGGAGTCAGCGATACCGGTGCCCCAAGAGATGAGGCAGTGCGAGCCAATCTCGATCTCGGATTCACAGGTGAGCAGCGCACCGACGAGTAAGGTGAAATCGCCGATCTTGATATGGCCCTGGGGGCCCACGGCGAATTGCGAAGCGGCGTAAACGGAGACGTGATTGCCGATCTCCACGGCCGGTTCGCGCTTGCCTTTGAAATGCATAAAACTCTGCGCACTTTCGCAGTAGAAGCCGTCGCCCCACGTGACGTTTGCGGGGATCTGGCGGGTGGTCCAGTCGTGTTCGATACGGCGATCGGGGAGGACGTTGGTCATGTAGAGCGAAAGCGGGCGAGCCTTGTGCGGAGAATCACGTTAAATTGGCGGAGCGATACAACGAAGCATAGACGCCACCGCGTTGAACTAATTCAGGTCCCTTGCCTTCCTCGGCGATGGTTCCCTTGGCGAGGACGACGATTTTGTCCATGCCATGGATGGTGGCGATGCGGTGGGTGATGATGAGCGTGGTACGACCGCGCATGAGTTCCTCGATCGTGTGCATGATCGCCGACTCGGTGGTGGGGTCGAGCGCGCTGGTCGGCTCGTCGAGGATGAGGATGGGCGCATTTTTCAAGAACGCCCGCGCGATGCCGATGCGCTGGCGCTGTCCGACGCTGAGGTGTCCGCCCCGCTCGCCGACTTGGGAGCGGTAGCCATCCTGCGTGGCCATGATGAACTCGTGCGCCTGGGCGCGCTTTGCCGCCTCGATGATTTCCTCCTCGGTCGCGTCGGGCCGGCCGTAGGCGATATTCTCCCGAATGGTGGTGGAGAAGAGCAGCGTGTCCTGCAGCACGATGCTGATCTGGTCGCGCAGCGATTTCTTCTGGATGGAACGCAGGTCCTTCCCATCGAGCAACACGCGCCCCGCGGTGGGGTCGTAGAAACGGGGAACGAGCGAGAGCAGCGTCGATTTTCCCGCGCCGGTGCCGCCCACGAAAGCCACGGTTTCACCGGGAAAAATGCGCAGGTTGACGTCGTGCAAAATCTCGCGCGTGCTCGAGTAACCGAAGGCGACCTGCTCGAAGACGAATTCACCAAGCGCTGTGTTGATCGGCTTGGCATCGGGGGCGTCGGCAACATCGTTTTCCTTGTCGAGAATCTCGAAGCAGCGCTGCGCTCCGGCGGCGGCGGACTGGAAGGCCCAGGCGATGTGCGTGAGCGCCTCGAGCGGCTGGTAGAGCATGAGGAGCAGTGTGGAGAGATACCAGATAGCGCCGATGGTCAGCTTGCCCTCGATGACGTGCCGCGCGGCGACGTAGTAGATCGCCGCCGAACTGACGGCGATGAGGGTGCCAACGACGAACGAACTCCACATGGAAGTGGAGTTGAGCCTGAGATTGGCGTCGAGACTTTCTCGCGCGCTCGTTTGAAATTCCTGCACTTCATCTTCCTCGCGACCGAAGGCCTGGACCATCTTCACGGAGCTAAGGCCCTCCTGCGCCACGGTCAGCACTTCGCTCTCCCGCTCGGCGACGGTGGTGGATTCCACCCGGATGCGTTTCGCATAAAGGTAGATCGCCAGGACCATGAATGGGATTACGAGCAGGGATAGCAAGGCGACCGCCCAATCGAAGAGCCACATCATGGCAAAGGTGGAGACGAGCGAGATGGCGCTTTGGAAGATGAAAAAGCCCTTGCTGTAGAAGGCCTGGATGCTCTGCGAATCGTAGGCGACGCGGAAGCTGCTGTCGGCGCTGCGGCGCTGATCGTGAAACTTAAGCGGCAGCGAGTGCAGATAGGCGTAGAGCTCGGTGCGCAGGCGCATGAGCCCGTGCAGCCCCACGCGCATGGTGATCAAATTGATCACATATCCGATTCCCCCGGCGAGCAGATGGAAGACGACCATGAGCGAGCAGACGATGGCAATAATCCCGGGGATGCTCCATGCCCCCAAGTCGACGCCGACCAATTTCAGCCCATGCGGCGTACGCGAAGCGGCAGGCAGCACTTCATCGACGATGTATTTCAGCGGCCACGGCCGCAGCAGGTTGAAGGCATTGACCGCGAGGGTGAGGACCATGGCGAAGACCGTCGGCCTGAGTTCGGGCCGAAAGTAGACGAGCACGCGGCGGTAGAGGGACATTCGAAGGGGATGGAATACTGTGGAGAGCGGAGTTGGCAACGCCTAGTTCGGCACGAGGGTGAAAAGAGTGGGTGGAGTCCTGCGAAGCCGTCGGTGTTAACAGTGTCGTGTCAGAATCACGACACACGTGCTCTTCTGGCAGACAGTTTTTTTGAACTTTTTGGAGCGGGCAGCGTCTATCTATGCAGAAGACTACGTAAGAAAGAGGGCGTGGCACACCCAATGCTAAGTAGTAATTCGCCCAACAAAACTTCCCAACACGACCTATGAAAAAGCACCTGAAAAAGTCCCATCGCTCCAACTACAGCTTGGGCGATCTGATCATGGCGGTGAGCACCTACACGAAGAATAATCGTGAGACTGTCGCTGCCGTGGCTGACCTGCTCGAGACTGGCCGCGTGCGCTTCAGCAGCCAAGGCCGCAAGATTCGCGCTCGCGTCTACTAAGCAGCGCGTCAGCGCCACTCTGGGCGGGCCTACCGCCCACTGCGGGGACGCTTCGCGATCCCGCCACTGTAGAGATTTTCCAAGACCCCGTCTCTGACTTACAAGTCGGTGGCGGGGTAAGTCTTTTTTGGGGGCTTCGAAGGAAGGGAGAGGCGGAGGAGAAGGAATTGCCAGAGTGAATCCAGCCCAATCGTGGCTAATCGTGCTTGATCGCACCTTCATTCAAGTCCCCGAGCCCTTCTGAACGTCGTTTCACCCCTCCAAAAAGTTTTCCTTTTGCAATCCCCTCTCATCTCCCTAGCCTCCATCCGGTGATCGAACGTTACACCCGACCCGAAATGGCCGCCATCTGGGCGGATCAGCGCAAGTACGAAATCTGGCTCGAAATCGAAACCCTGGCCTGCGAGGCGCAGGCAGAAATCGGCGTAATTCCGAAAGAGGACGCTGAAACCATCCGCGCCAAGGGTAAATTCGACCTCAAAGAGATCGCCGTGATCGAGGAACGGACGAATCACGACGTCATCGCCTTTTTGGAAAACGTCGCCAGCTACGTCGGACCGGCCTGCCGCTGGATGCACCAGGGCATGACCTCCAGCGACGTGCTGGACACCACTCTCGCGGTGCAGATGAAGGAAGCTTCGGACATGATCTTGAAGGACTTGCGCGAATTGCGCGAGGTCATCGCCAGGCGCGCCATCGAGTTCAAGAAAGTGCCGATGATCGGCCGGAGCCACGGCATCCATGCCGAACCCATTACTTTCGGCCTGAAGCTCGCCCTCATGTGGGATGAATTTGGCCGCGCCCTGGAGCGCTTGTAAGAAACCCAGCCACGCATACGCGTGGGCAAGCTCAGTGGCGCCGTAGGTACCCACGCCCACCTAGATCCACGCGTAGAGGAAAGCGTCTGCCAACGCCTGGGCCTGAAGGCCGCCGCACTCAGCACCCAAGTCCTTCAGCGCGACCGGCATGCGGAATTTCAGGCGGTGCTGGCCATCATCGCTTCGTCGATTGATCGCTGGGCGACGGAGTTCCGCCATTTGCAGCGCACGGAAGTGCTGGAGGTCGAGGAATACTTCTCCGCCGGCCAGAAGGGCAGCTCGGCGATGCCGCACAAGCGCAACCCGATTACCGGCGAAAAGCTGAGCGGTTTGGCGCGGGTGGTGCGCGGAAATGCCCTTGCTGCACTGGAAAATGTGCCACTTTGGCACGAGCGGGATATCAGCCACTCGTCGGTCGAGCGCATCATCATGCCCGATTCGTGCATCCTCATCGACTACATGGTGGTGACGCTGCGCAAATTAGTGGATCGCCTGCTCGTTTATCCCGAAAATATGGAGCGCAACCTCCATATCACGAAGGGCCTTTATTTTTCGCAGACGATTTTGCTGAAGCTCACCGAGCGTGGCCTCGAGCGCAAGGCGGCCTACGAGGCTGTGCAGCGCGCGGCCATGAAAACCTGGCAGGGTAGCGTAAGCCTGCAGGAAAATCTGGCCGCCGAGCCCGAAGTGTCGAAGGTCCTCACCCGTGCGGAGATCGACAAACTCTGCTCACTGGACATCCATTTTGCTCACGTGGACGATACCTTCCGCAAGCTCGGCCTGGAGAAGTGATTCAGCCCCGGGCTGTGCTTCGCCCTTTTCTCGTGTTAACCAACGTGTATCGTAACGCGCCTTTGATCGGATAAGCCTATGACTCGGAAACTCGCTCTGCTCATTCTCCTCGCCGCCCTGCCTTTCGCTGGCTGCAAAAAGCTCAGTGAAAAAGTGCCCTTCCTGAAAAAGAAGGAAGCCGCAGTCACGCCCGCTCCGGCGCCCATTGCGGCCGCGCCTGCGACACCCGCTCCTGAGGATTCGCCCACCGCTTCCAGCTCGCCCAATGCACCTACTGCACCCGCAGCGCACGGCGCATCCAGCGAGCCGAAAAAGAAGCCGGAGGCAACCTCTTCCGCGGCGAACAAGAATGCGAACGTCATCTGTCTGTGCTACCACAACATCGACGAGCGCGGCTCCAAGGCGCTGACGCTTCCAATCGCCGAGTTCGAGAAGGAAATGGAGGCCATCAAGGCCAATGGCTTCACCGTGATCCCCATGCAGGATTTCCTCGCCTGGCGCCGTGGTGAAAAGAGCATCCCAAACAAAAGCTGCCTCATCACCATCGATGACGGCTGGGTCTCCGCCTACACCAACGCGTGGCCGATCCTGAAGAAATACAACTACCCCTTCACCCTCTTCATCTACGTCAATTACGTCGGCACCGGCGGCAAATCCCTCTCGTGGGATCAGCTCGCGGAGATGCGCGACGCGGGAGTGGACATTCAATCGCACACCTACTCGCACTCCAGCTTGAAGGTGCCAGGCGGCAACGTGGATGCAAAGGCCAAGGCATCCATCAAGAAGGATGTCGCGGAACTGGGCGTGGATGGCTGGATGCGCAAGGAGATCATCGATTCGAAGCAGGTGCTGGAGAAGCAACTCGGCATCAAGTGCAACGTCTTTGCTTATCCGTTCGGTGTCTGGACCCCCAAGGCCGTGGAAATTGTCAAGGAAGGCGGCTACGAGGCGGCTTTCACCGTGTATGGTCAGCTCTTGCATCCGAGTTCGCAGGCCGAATTGCTCGGGCGTTATGCACTGGAGCAGAGCAAGCCCAAGATCTTTGATGACGCTATGAAGATGATCGGCGGCGGCCAGAGCGCCTCCTCCTCGTCCTCCGGTCCCTCAGAACCTGCCTACCAGCAGCTCGCGGCAGTCTCCATGGTCACGAAGCCCATGGATGGCGAAACGATTGGCGATCCAAAACCGCTCATCAAGGCGAACCTGGCCACGCTCGGAGACATCGACCCGGGTACAGTCGAGATGCGCATCAGCGGCTTCGGCCCGGTGGCGGTGAAATACGATCCCGCCACGAAGACAGCGCAATTCCAGATGACGCAGAAGCTGCGTGAGCCGGAATACACGGTATTCATTTCCGCCAAGTCCAAAGGGAAGCGCATCGAGACGAAGTGGAACTTCAAATACGACTCTACGGCGGCTCCTTCCACTGGCGCTCCTACAGATGCCTCGGCCCTGCCCCCGCGCGCGACCCCGGTGCCCGCTGCCGTTCCGCCCAAGAAGAAGTAGGCGACGAGCCAGTGGATGATGGAAAGTGGTGGGTTCGCCACTTCACTCGATCTGGACCGCTCGCGTCGGGTATCTTGAACCGTTTCGGCACGGCGCGCGGAAAAATGCGGCTGCGTGGTGGACTATCCGCGATCCACCCCCCACTATCCGTTCGCTTGCCCTTCTCCAAATCCGCGCTAGTCTCCCCGCCCGCATTTCATGTTTTCACTTCTCGCCGATAAACTCCAGGACGTCTTCAAAGACCTGCGTGGTCACGGGAAGATCACGGAGACGAATATCACCGACGCCATGCGCGCGGTGCGGATGGCGCTGCTCGAGGCGGATGTCGATTTCAATGTGGCCAAGGGGTTCATTGCCCGGGTCAAGGACAAGGCGCTCGGCGAAGAAGTGCTGCGCGGGGTGCATCCCGGCCAGCAGATCGTTAAGATTTTCCATGACGAGCTCACCGCCCTGCTCGGTGGTGACAATGAGCCACTGAATCTCGACAAGCCGGCCCGCATCATGATGGTTGGCTTAAACGGCGCAGGCAAAACGACCTCCTCCGCCAAGCTTGCCATGTGGCTGAAAAAGCAGGGCCGGGCACCGCTGCTCATCGCTTGCGACTTACACCGCCCGGCAGCCATCGAGCAGCTCGCCACCCTCGCGAAGCAGGTGGGCGTGCCCTGTTTCATCCCACCTGCTGGCGAAAAGGACGTGCTTAAGGTCGGCAAGCTCGCTGCAGAATGGGCGAAGGAACAGCCGGGCAACGTCCAGATTTACGATACCGCCGGCCGTCAGGAGATCGACGAGCCGTTGATCAATGAAATCAGGGCCCTCCGTGAATTCCTGCAACCACAGGAGGTGCTTCTCGTGGCCGACTCAGCGACCGGCCAGCAGGCCGTGAGCGTCGCCACTCATTTTCACCAGGCCCTCAGCATCACCGGTCTCGTGCTGACCAAGCTCGACGGCGACGCCCGCGGTGGCGCGGCGCTCTCCATGCGCGAGGTCACCCAGCGCCCGATCAAGTTCGCCGGCATCGGCGAAAAGCTGGACCAATTCGAGCCGTTTTACCCCGACCGCCTAGCGGGCCGGATCCTCGGGATGGGCGACATTATCGGCCTCGTGGAGAAGGCGGCTGCGGCGATCGACGAAGAGGAAGCCAAGCGCATGGAGGAGAAAATGCGCACGGCATCCTTCGATCTGAATGACTTCCTTGCCCAGTTCAAGATGCTCAAGAAATTGGGCCCATTGGAAAATCTACTTGGCATGTTGCCCGGGATGGGCAATCTTAAGGACTTTTCGGTTGACGAAAACCAGATGAAGCGGGTCGAAGCGATAGTGCTTTCGATGACGCTGGCAGAGCGCAGTAACCCGGACATTTTGAATGCCCGCCGCCGCCAGCGAATCGCCCGTGGAAGCGGAGTTTCTGTCACCGAAGTAAACGATCTCCTTCAACGCTTCGGCCAGATGCGGAAGATGATGAAGAATTTCGGCAAGATGAAGCAGATGATGTCGCGCCCCGGCGCGGCTTCCCGCTTTGGCTTGAAACGCTAGATTTAACTTAACACTCACCAACTAGAAACTACACCGCCATGGCCGTCAGCATCCGCCTTCGCCGCGAAGGCAACCTCAACAACCCTTACTACAAAGTCGTCGTCGCCGATCAGCGCAGCCCGCGTGATGGCAAGTTCATCGAACTCGTAGGCAACTACGATCCGAAGAAGGCTGGCGACAACGCCAACGTCGACCTCTCCCGCATCGACTACTGGATCCAGAACGGCGCCCAGCCCTCCGATACTGTCCGCAGCATCATCAAGAAGGCGCGCAAGAAGGAAACCGCCGCGGCCAAGTAAGGCCTCGCGGTTTTTTATAACGTCGTGGACAGCCTGCAAGCCATGCAGGAATTCCTTGAGCATGTGTTACCACTGCTCATCGATTACCCGGAGGATTTGGTGCTAACCAAGCAGACCTCAGGGAAGCGCACGACGTTTCATCTCAAGGTACGGCAGTCTGACGTAGGCAAGGTCATCGGCAAACACGGCCAGACGATCGTGGCTCTTCGTAATTTGCTGTCAGCCAGCGCCGCGCGGCATGGGGAAAAAGCGCAACTCGAGATCGTGGAGTAGACGGATATCTCGATCTCGCGGCATTTGAATTTTTGGGGCGCTGCTTCGGCAGCGCCCCTTTTTTTCGGCAATTCCGCACCGACCTTCAATCGCAGTTGACCCGCAACCCTTTGCGCCGCGAAACTGCGCATTCACGATGAACGAAGTCACCATCCGCGTTCCCGCCACGACCGCCAATCTGGGCCCAGGCTACGACTGCCTGGGCATCGCGCTGCAGATCTACAATCAAGTCACAGTCGAGCGCGGCGGGCAGGCACCCGCCCATGAGATGGTGGCAGCGGTTTCCGCGAAATTCTTCACGGATGTGGACCTGGCTCCATTTCCTTTCACCTGGAGGATCACGGGCGACGTGCCTCGGTCACGCGGCATGGGCAGCAGCGTCACAGTCCGCCTGGGCCTCCTGCATGGGTTGAATGAACTGGCCGGCCAACCGCTCTCAGCAGACGCTCTTTTCCAAATCTGCGCCCAACTCGAAGGCCATCCGGACAACGCCGCTCCGGCCGCTTTCGGTGGCTTCACCGTCGCGGGAGGCGCGGAGATCGCCCGCTTCGAAGTTGCGCCGGAGCTGCGCTTCATCCTCCTCATTCCGGATTTCGAAATCTCCACGCCCGCCGCACGCAAGGTCCTGCCTGCGCAGTTGGACCGTCTCGCCGCCGCACAAAGCTGCGCGAATGCCTGCCGCATCACCGCCGCCTTTGCGGCGCAAAAATACCACCTCTTGCGCGGCGCGTTTGTCGATCAATTGCACCAGCCCTTCCGGGAGAGAGAGCTCATCCCCTTCCTCAGCAAGGTGATTGCCGCAGGCGAAAACGCCGGTGCACTGGGGGGATTTCTGAGCGGCAGCGGCTCGACGATTTGCTGTGTGGCACAGGAAAAGGCGGAAGAGATCGGCGCCGCGATGCTGGCGGCGAGCGGAAACCCCGGCGCCCGTATCGTCATCACAAGCGCGGACAACCAGGGAACCATCCGGAACTCATGAGCCGCTCTTTCCACCTCTAGCCCATGCGCCGCTGGCTGGAAGCCTTCGAAGAGTTTGCGATCGACGTCATTCTCGAGCGTCGCTACGGCAAACGCGCGATGGTGCTGCGGTGGTTTCTGTATTGGCTGAGCTGGCTCTTCACCGCAGGTGTGCAGACACGGCTGTGGCTTTTCCGGCATCGCATCTTTCGGACGCATCACCCAGCGTGCTTCGTCATTTCCATCGGCAATCTCACCGTCGGGGGCACAGGCAAGACACCGGTGGTGGAGAAGTTCGCCCGCACCTTGCAGGACCATGGTCGGCGCGTGGCCATCCTGAGCCGTGGTTACAAGAGCAAGAAGCCGCCGCTCTTTCGCCGGCTGCAGCGCAAGTGGCTCGGCATGGAGCGTCGCAAGCCGCGCATCGTCCACGACGGCCAGCGCCTGTTGCTCGACAGCCGCTTCGCCGGCGACGAACCCTTCATGCTCGCGAAGAGCCTCGGCGACGTCATCGTGCTGGTGGACAAGGACCGCGTGCGTTCCGCCATCCATGCCATTCGCGAGATGAAATGCGACACGCTCATCCTCGATGACGGCATGCAGTTTCTGCACCTCAAACATCGCCTGGAAATCTGCCTCATCGATGCGCAGGCGCCTTTCGGCAACGAATACCTGCTCCCACGGGGGACCTTGCGCGAGCCACCAGCCAATCTGCGCCGCGCCAACTACATCTTCATCACAAAGACGCCGGCGAAGGGTAACGACCACCTCATCGAGCGCATCCGCGAATACAACCGCACAGCAGAGATCGTCGAGTGCCGTCACCAGCCGCTCTATCTGCGCAATCTCTACGACCCCGAGGATCGCAAGCCACTGGAGTATTTGCAGGGTCGCTACATCGCGGCTCTTTCCGGCATCGCCCGCCCGGAGAGTTTCGAACAAAGCCTCGTTGCCTTGGGGGCCAATCTCGAAATCGCCAAGAGCTTTGCCGATCATCACCGCTTTACCGATCGGGAGCTGCAGGAGTTCGCCACGCGCTGCTCGCGGCGCGATCTCGACATGATCATCACCACGGAAAAAGACAGCGTACGCTTTCCGGCGAAGTTTGCCGGGCTCGAGACGCCCGTCTATTACCTCCGCGTAGAGATCGAGATCCTCAGCGGACACGAGAGCTGGGACAGCCTCGTCGAGCGCATCTGCAATCCGCAAAAGCTTCTCGCACCGGAACGCTTCTTCGCTTGAGTGGTGTGGGGAGTGTGTTCCTTACGCGGCCTACCCCTGCTCCGTAGTCAGCAACTCACGGATCGCCGAGAGAAGCAGTTCGAAATCCACTGGCTTCGTAAGATGCCGTGAAAAGCCAGCTTCCTCGGCCTGCTTCACATCGTCCTCCATCCCGAAGCCGCTGAGCGCGATGCCGCGCAGGCGATGCTCGGCGCGCAGTCTACGCATGAGGTCGCAGCCCGAACCGTCGGGGAGGCCGAGATCACTGATGACCAGCCGGACGGGCCGTGCGCGGCCGCTATCATTCACCGCCTTGCGCGCGACTTCCGTCTCTGCGATCGCTTGGGCAATGTTGCTCGCGACGGTCACCTGAAACCCCGCACGGCGCAGCATACGCGCCATCACGTGCGCGGTATCCGGATGATCCTCCACGAGGAGCAGATGCGTGTGCCCCGTTTCCGGTGCATGCACGGATTCCTGCCGACTGCGATTCTTCGGCTCGATCTCCACCGCCGCAGTGGCCATCTGGCTCAGTGGCAGGCGCACCGTAAACGTGGAACCCAGATTGGTGCCGGGGCTTGCCGCCGTGATCGTTCCGCCATGGGCTTCCATGATCGCCTTGCTGATGGCCAGGCCGAGACCAAGACCGCCGAACTGCTGTGTGATGGATCGGTCGCCCTGCTGAAATGCTCCGAAGACCCGCGGCAGAATGTGCGGCGCGATGCCTATGCCGGTATCCTCCACCTCCACCACCAGCCAGCGGCCGCCATCCGCTTCCTCGTGGCGCGTGCTCAGAAAGATCTGCCCGCCGACCGGAGTGAATTTGATCGCATTCTTCAGCACGTTCCACAGGACCTGGGTGAGCCGCGCCGCATCCACCCGCGCCAGGTGCTCGCCCGCCACCAACGTTTCGTGGCAGGTGATCATCTTTTCCGCCGCCTCGTGCGCGCAGCACGTCTTGACCGCATGCTCGATGATGGGCCGGATGTCCATCGTCTCGAATTGCAGCTCGAGCTTGCCCTTGGCAATGCGGGTGATGTCCAGCATGTCGTCGATGAGCCGGGCCTCGAGCTCAATGTTGCGAAAGATCGTTCCCATGTCCTCCTGCACATCCTGCGGCAGCCGCTCGTCGCGTTGCAGCGCGGAGACCAGGGCCAGCACCGGCGTGAGCGGCGTGCGCAACTCGTGGCTGAGCGTCGCGATGAAATGATCTTTCGCCCGGCTCGCAGCCTCGGCCTCGAGTAGTTGTCGCTCGGATTGCACCTGCTTCATCACACGCTCCACGGTCGGCTCGACGAGCTCGATGAAGTTCGGCGTCTTCGGGATGAAATCGCGCACCCCGGCGCGCATCGCCTCGATCACGCGCGTCTCATCGCCATACCCTGTCACGAGGATGGCCGCGATCTCCCGGCTTTCCTGCTGTAGCGAACGGTAAAACTCCAGGCCGTTCGTTGGCTCGGAAAGCTGGTAGTCCAGCAGCAGCAGATCGATGCGATGCGCCGAGAGCCGCGCACGGGCATCCGTGGTATTGGTGGTCAACTCCACGCGGTAACCCGCCCGCTCCAGCTGCAAGCGCTGAAGCCGGCCGATGCCGGGATCATCCTCCAGAACGAGAATGGTCCCTCGCTGCCGCGTCTCATTCATGCCTTAAGAGCCGCCGTTGCGCGGCCGCTGAACGATCTGCAGGAACAAGCCAAGACGCCGGATGGCATCGATAAAGCCTTCATACTCGACCGGTTTGGTGATGTAGACATTGCATCCAAGTTCGTAACAGCGATCGATCTCGCGCGGGTCATCCGTGGTGGTGAGCATGATCACCGGGATGCGATGCGTCACCGGGTTGGCCTTGATCTGGCGGAGAGCCTCCACCCCATCGATACGCGGCATATTGATATCCAGCAGGACGACCAGGGCATCGTCGAGCGTCTGCTGGTGGGAATCGCCGCGACTGGCCAGGCAGTCGAGCAGTTCCTGTCCATCGCGAACGCGCAGAAAACCATTGAGCAGGCCGGCACGCTCAAGATTGCGCTGGACGAGTTGGGCGTGGCCATCGTCGTCTTCAGCCAGAATGATGGTGACAGATTGCGTGGTCATGAGTGCGAAACTGTGACGTTAAGCCGTTCCTTGCGCGGAGCAACTCCGGCCAACGGGGAATCCTTTATTTCCGAGGGAAAGGCGACGAAGAAGGTGGAACCCACTCCATCCTCCGACTCCACCCACACCTTGCCCCCGTGCCGCTCTACCACGCGCTTCACGAGAGCCAGGCCCACACCTTCGCCGGTCGCCACATCGCCGTGCAGGCGCTGAAAAATGGCGAAGACCTTGGGTAGATAACTCTCCGCGATTCCGAGGCCGTTATCTTTCACGAAGTAGGTCTGCGGCTTGTCCACCCCTTCCACCTCGCGTGCCATGCTCCCGATCTCCACTCTCCCGGGCCGGGCGGGATCGAGGTAATTCACCGCATTGCCGATCAGGTTGGCGAAGATTTGTTCGACGGCTGTGGGATCCGCCCACACGGGCGGGAGGTCGGCAACGATCACCTCCGCATTGCGCTTCACGATCGTCCCACGCATGGCCTCGACGATGCGCTGCATCACCGGTTTCATCTCCACCATCTTGGGGTGATACTCCACCCGCCCGGCGCGCGAGAGCCGCAGCAGTGCATCGATGATGCTCGAGAGACGCGTGACTGCGGTCTGGATGAAATGGATCGACTCCGCCATGTCGCGATCCGCCAGAGCCGTAGCGCGCTGGCGGTCCTCCGCGGTGAGCTCTTTTTGCAGGAGGTCCTGCAAGTCTTTCCGCGTCAAGGCCAGTTCCCGGCTGAACCCTTGCAAATTGACCAACGGCGAGCGCAGATCGTGCGACACGCTGTAGACGAACATCTCGATCTCCTGGTTCTTCTGCTCGAGGTCGCGGTTGGCCCGCGTCAGTTCACTGGCCCTACGCTCGAGCGCTTCCTGGTAGACGCGCTCCCGCACGCCCGCGCTTTTGAGGTGATCGGCCAACAGATGAAATTGCTCGTCCAGTTCGCGGATCTCGTCTGAGCCAGCCACGAGGGGAGGCAGCGTCTCGCCATCGGTAATGCGACGGGTATTCGCAGTGACCACCTGGATACGGCTGCTGATCTCCCGGCTGAACATCGTGGCGGCGAGCGCACCGATGCCGACATTGAGGGCCAGGCCCGCGAGCAGGAGCCAGTTCTGGGTGGTCGTGGAACGTTGCAAATTTTCGATCCGCTCCGCGTCGAGCTTCTCCTCGACCGCGCGGAAGCTTTCCAACGAAACCCGCAAGGCGTCCATGAGTTCCCTGCCCTTCAAATTCTTGATCTCTGCCTGCGTCTTCTCAATGCCGTCCCTGTGCACCATGTCCATGACGATATGCTGGTAGTTACGCCGCGCCTCCGCATTGGCCAGCACCTTCGCAAAGCGAACCTGTTGGCCCGGGCTATCCTGAATCATCTTTTTCAGTTCCGCGAAGACCTGCTCGGCTGCGCGATCATCCCGATTCATATCCTCGACGAAGGAATCGTTTCCTGTGAGCAGGTATCCGCGCAGACTGCTCTGCGTCGCAATCAGGAGACCAAAGATATTCTCCGTCTTCTCGATCACATCCTTGGTGTGCATCGCCCAATGCTGCGCCTCGCCGACATCGCTCTGCCGCTTCATCAACAAACCGATAAAAAGCGCCTGATAGACCAGCGGTAACGCGAGCACCAGGAGTCCTTTGCGCAGGATGGTGACACGACGGGGTTTCATCTCGCTAGGGAATCGCCTCCCACCGAGCCAGCGGGCGCACCAACGTACGCAGAAATGCCGATACGCGCAGATTTGTGGGTCCCTTTCCGCATCACGAAAACGGGCGCAGGCCGATGAAGACCTGCGCCCGAAATGAATTTGAAGCGTTGTCGCTCGAGCTCTCGCTTAGGCGATATGTTCGCCCACCGAGAAACGCAGGAAGCTGCGGATCACGAGTTCGTCACCGAGTTCCTTGCTCTTCTCGGCCACGAGCTGACTAATCGTCTGGTCGGGGTTCTTGATGAACGCCTGGTCAACGAGGCAGACCGTGCTGAAGAACTTGTCGAGCTTCCCTTTGACGATGTTCTCGACGATGTTCGCGGGTTTGCCGGGCGGCACCTGCTCGACGTAAATGGCGCGCTCGCGCTCCACCGTGGCGGCCGGCACCGAGGTGCGGTCGACGCTGATGGGGTGGGCCGCTGCGATCTGCAGCGTAATGTCGCGCACGAGTTGCTTAAAGGATTCGGTCGTGGTCGTCTCGTCTTTCTTCGCGCCGACTTCCACGAGCACGCCGACTTTGCCGCCGGTGTGAATGTAGGCGGCGACGGCGCCGTGGCCGGTCACTTCGACCCGCGAATGGCGGCGAACAACGAGGTTTTCCTTCAGCTTTTGGAAGGCTTCGATGCGATCGGCTTCGACATCCGCATTGGGGTCGAGGGCGATCTTCTTCGCGACTTCATCGGTGAAGGTCTTGAAGCTCTCGTTTTTGGCAACGAAGTCCGTCTCGCAATTGACCTCGACCAGCACGCCGACCTTGGCGCCCGGCAGGATGGCCTGCGCGATGACGCCTTCCTTGGCTTCACGGTCGGACTTTTCGCCCGCCTTGATGGTGCCCTTCTTGCGGAGCACGTCGACGGCCGCTTCCACGTCGCCATTGGTTTCGGCGAGGGCTTTCTTGCATTCCATCAAGCCCGCGTTGGTCTTTTCGCGCAGGGTCTTGACGAGTTGGGCATCGATAACAGTGGCAGTACTCATAGGGATGATGGATCTAGTGGTTAAAATACGAAGAGACGAGAGCTTGCGGCCCTCGTCTCTCCAAAGGGGTTTGATGAGGGCGATTACTCGCTGACGCCGGCCAGGGCATCCTGGTCCTTGCGAGTGCGGCCGGTCTGCGTGGAGACCATGGCGTCCACGAGCTTCTGCAGGACGATGCGGATGGCGCGGATGGCGTCATCGTTACCGGCGATCGGATAGCTGATGAGCTCCGGATCAGCATTGGTATCAACGATGGCCACGGTCGGGATCTTCAGGCGTTTGGCTTCAGCGACGGCGATGGCTTCGCGGGTCGTGTCGATCACGACGATCGCGTCCGGAAGCTTCTCCATGTCGCGGATACCATCGAGGTTACGCTTGAGCTTCTCACCCTCGCGCTTGACGGCGGCGATCTCCTGCTTGCCCATCTTGCTGTATTCGGGCTGCTTCTCGAGATTCTCGATGTATTTCATCCGGCCGATGCTCTTACGGATCGTCGCGATGTTCGTGAGCGTGCCGCCCAGCCAGCGCTGGTTGACGTAAAATTGACCGCTGGCGATGGCGGCTTCCTTGATCGCTTCCTGCGCCTGCTTCTTGCAGCCGACGAAGAGGACCTTGCCATTACGCTGGGCGACGGTGCTGAGGAAATCGGTCGCCTCGCTCAACTGCTCGACGGTCTTGCCGAGGTTGATGATGTAGATGGCATTGCGCTTCTCGAAAATGAAGGGCTTCATCTTGGGGTTCCAGCGCTTGGTCTGGTGACCAAAATGGACACCCGCCTCGAGAAGTTCGGTCATCAGTTCAGTGGACATATTTTATAGCGTGCAGGATTCTGGCAAAAAGAAAATGGGCGTGCTGTTTAAGCGGGAAGGGAAGGGATTGCAAGGGGTATCTTTCGAAAAAGAACATCCGAGCCTTCGGCCGGGAACATCCAACATCGAACACCCAACGTCCAACATCCAATGAGGCCACGGGAGTCCAAGGTGCATTTTCAGTCGGGAAACATCGAAGCACGATTGACTACGATTCAGCACGATTAGGCACGATCGGGCTGGATTTACTCTGGAGATCGGAGGCTCGGATCGAGCCCGAGCGATGCCCCTCCCAATACTCCTGAAGCTGGGAAATGATCCCATTTTCACGCCAAAGGAAGCCGGTGATGTAGAGCGGAAAGGCAGAACCTGCGATCCCGAGCCGAACGATATCGGGGCCAAAAAGACGCCGGACCCGTTGAAAAGTCGTGATGGCACTCCACGGGACAACCACGACGGGCAGCAGTCGCCGCAGGGGAAAAAGAGGTACGAATCGCAGCCCGACCTCCCCCATCCCTATCATCGCCCGCCCTCCACTTACAAAAGGCGATTTTCCCACGAACCCACCGAGGCCACGGTGGATGCTCTCAGCACGGAAAGGCCGATCCGGAAAAGCGCGGGCAAACTCGCGCCAGCCAGCCGTCCCAAGGATGGCAAACGAAACCACCGCCACCAGCACGCCACACAGGGAAACAATCAGCGGGCCCCAGCTATCGGAGTTCATCGTGAAGAAGAATTGCACGCACGATTAGATACGATTGACCACGATCCACTACGACCGGGCTGGATTTACTCTAGGGACTCGCGCCTCGCGCCCAAGCTCCAGCTTGGTCGCGCACTTGTCTTGGAAGCTCCCGCTTCCCGGCCCGCGGAGCAGGAGTCTGGGAACGCTGACGGACATTTGGATATCGTATCAGCAGACAACAAAAACCGCAAGCGATAACATGTTCTTGTGAACATATTTTCGGCGACTCCCATTCAGCCGTTGCCTCCCTTCCGATCACGACGCCCCGACGGACTTCCCGTCCACCCTAGCCCGTCCCGCCTTTGCGGCGTCGAAGTTGCTCCACTGCGTGTCTCCGCCTCACTATCTCAACCAATTCGCATCGCCATGATCCGCAAGAGCAAGAACCCAACTTCAAGCGCGCTGATGGGCGTCGCCTTTTTCCAAGGCTTGATCGGCCTTGCTGGCTGGACTCTTTATAGCGTGGCAAATCCCTTCGGCATCCTCGATTGGTTCGTCACCTTTAGCGGCCTCTTTTTCTTTGCCCTCGCCGTTTTCGCGCGATTCCGGAGGCTCCCCGCCGCGTTCATCGCCTACGCTCTCTATGCTGTTTACCTCGGCTACCAGACACTCCTGAGCGGGCACCTGCTGCTCTCCGGCTTCCTCCTCATCAAGCTCCCCGTTTTGCTTCTCCTTACTTACGCGCTCATCACCGCGTTCCGTCCCGCCCAATCGACGCCCAATGAACCCGAAAGCGTTTAACCACGCACGCAGCGGACACCTCCGCGCGGGTGGCGGCACCTTCATCCGATGAAACGACTCTTCCTATTCCTGCTTTTGTTCGGCGCGTCACTCGTCCACGGAGAAGAACCGTCCGCCACGACGTTTTTGAAAGCCCGTCCCGTTGCGCCGTCCGTCGAAGTGCGCCAATGGCTGGGCGCTACCGGATTCATTCTCTGGACGCCAAAGCTGACCCTCGCCCAAGCCATCGACGCAGCCGGAGGATTCCAGAAGCACAACGACTACATCGAGATCCAGCATCTGGCATCCCACCCGGCCCCCGATCAGTTCTTGAGCAAGAATCAATTGATCCAGAACCCGAAGATCCAAAAGCAAACCTTCGCGCCGGGCGATCGGATCACGATCACCCGCTTGCTGAAACCCTATTAGAAAAAGGACCCTCGCCCCTCTTCTATGAAACCAGCGCATGTCCGACCCGCTCGTATGTTTGATATCCCGGAGGCATTTCAGAGCCTTCCCCGAGCGGTGCGACTCCGGCGCACAGATGCCGAGTTTTCGCAGGCCATCCGGCGACAGCACCAAGCGGTTGAACTTGCGAACGAAGATTGGCGCGACCTCATCATGGCCGCCAATTTACCAGACCCCGCATCCCCGGAATCGGAAACGTCACACGCATGAGCGCGCTTTCCGTCATTCGCGGAGGGCTCATCGGCATCGCTGCGGTCGTGGTGCCGAGCGCCGTGTTGGGCGCTGCCGCCGTCTACAGCCTTGCCGGCGCGGAGCCCTTCATCGGCCTGCTCTGTGTCTCCCTCGCCTTCGTCGGCGGGCTCGCGTGGGTTTGTGTTCGCTTCGGTCGTTTTTCACCGCGTGTCGCCATTATTCTCACGACACTTCCATTCACCGTGTTCGCGCTCATGACCATGCGTACCATCGGCACGGACAATAGTGGTGCCTTCTTGCTCTGGGGGGTGCTGCTCGCGATCGCCGTGGCCATCGCGTATGGAGCCACCCGGCTGGCCCCTTCCCCCACCCCCGGCAAATGACTCCGCTATCCCGTTTCCATCGTTAGCGCGTAGCTAGAGGCTTCAGGTATCAGCACATTCGTATGTCAGCAGGCTCCCACCACGAACACATTGATCAAATCCGCAGTGCCGGTGAAGTCGCGCGGCGGTGCATCGTTTTGTATGTGGCTCTGGCCGGCGGACACGGCGAACCGCGAGAACAGTTGGTGGCATGGTTGCACCACGAGGGACTTTGGAACACCGCTAGCCCGCGAGAATCGGAGTTTCTTCTCTCGGCGTCTCCGACACGACAGCAACACGTCAATGCAACATGGCGCGCGGAAGCATTGTTTACTCTGCTCTGGTCGCTTGGATTGATTGCTGAATTGCCCGCTCCTCAGCAACTTTGCGACGTGCAGCTCATTCGCCGCGTGCTGCCTCCGCTGTTCGGTTCAGCAGAAGAGTTTATTTCCACCGCGCAGCTTCGCAGCGCTTCCGAGATTTTGGCGGCCAGCGAGGGTATATATCAGATCCACTGGCGAGTGAGGGATGCACAACTGCGGAGCCAGCCAATCCTGCCAGGCAAGCTTCCACGAATGCCGCATGAGGATTGCGACCCGCCGGCCGAGTCCTACAATTCGGGCGTCGTTCAGGAGCGTCATCACGCACTCAACTGGTTGATCGGTTATCTCGGACAGGAATGGGATGATATTACCACTGACACGTAACTCGTGCGTCACGGCAAAGAGCTGACTGGCTATATTGGGAAGTGAAATGAACACGTCCTCCATCGAGCTCTGCAGTGAAGACGAATGCCCGGCGCTCGAAGCGTTCCTCGTCGAGCGCCTCTACGAGTTCAATGCGCAAGCCACAGGCTACTCCGATGCACGGCTGCTAGGCGGGCGCTTGCGAAATGAGGCAGGCGAAGTGATCGCGGCGTTCAATGGGCACACGTGGGGCGGCTGTTGTGTCATCGCGCACCTGTGGGTGCACGAGACGCACCGAGGGCGTGGCCTCGGGCAGGAGTTGCTACAGTCAGCCGAGGCGGAAGCGGTACGGCGCGGTTGCGAGCAAGTGGTACTTTCCACGCACAGCTTCCAGGCGTCGGAATTTTACGAGCGGCTCGGTTACGAAAAGCGCGCGGTCATTGCCGATTGGCCGAAGGGGCACTCCGATATCGTTTACGTAAAGCGGCTCGGCGGATAGAATGTCACCCGAGGCGCTCTATTGCGCACCACCGCCATGCGTTCCATCGAATACAAAACGTCCCTGCTAAAAATTGCTCATCTAATCTTGTTGCTGCTCGTGGGCCTGGCGCTGCCGTCTATCGCCTCCGACCAGGACATCGCCGCGCTGCGTGGCAAGTGGGTCGCGGTCGAGGCGAGTTCGAATGGGGAACCGCCGCCCGCCGGCATGCTGGAAAAGATCACGTTGCTCTTCGTGCGCGACAGCGTGTCGATCATGGGCGCCGCGCCCATCCATTTTAAAGCGGACTCCAGCTTCACTCCCGCTCACATCGATTTCCTCAACAGCCATCGCCAGGTGGGCATCTACCTCCTCGATGGCGACACGCTCAAGATGTGCAGCGGCCAGGCAGGCGACCGCCCCACCGCCTTCACGACTGAGAAGTTTACCGACCACACTTATTTCCTCCTCAAGCGAGTGAAAGAATAGCCGCGGCCCAAGCACCCTATAAACCGGGCGTCAAAAAAAGGCTCCCCCGTCCGCCGAACCGTAGAATCAAGAGCTGCCGCTCCTGTTTGATTAAACACTATGAAAGCCGCATTCGAGGTATTGAAAGGGAGACAGAGAATCATGGTAAATCTGACCAGGGATTCTGTCTGCGCAGGAGATGATTGCGACGCGCATGATAAGACAGTGGAAGCGTATTCGTTCCTGGATCCAGTAGCGTTCGCTCAAGAAACGTCATCCGGATATCTTCCATCGATCGCGGGCGTGGGCCATACTTGGACGTGTGTGATGAACGGCGTGAAGATCGCCGAGATCGGCACCTCAGGCATCCGTAGTCTGGAGCGAAGCACGCCATTCTCTGAGGAAAACAACGTCCATTTCGTTTATCACTCCTCACCTTACTGAGTTCCCCAAACGACCGCCGTACTGTTCCATTCGCCCTCTCGTTCCCAAGCTCCAGCTTGAGAATGCTCCTGTCTGCGAAGCTCCTGCTTCGACGGCGAGCTAATGAGGGAAGCGGGAGCTTCCAAGACAAGTGCGTTTCCAAGCTGGAGCTTGGAAACGAGAACGAGTAGATAAGCATCCACCGTTTCCTTACACCGCACGGAGAAAATCATGAGCACCGAATCGGACACCCACTCGCATCCTGAAGAAGGCGTCATTTGCCCCAAGTGCCTGCTCAGCAACTCCACCACCGCGGCGTTTTGCGTGGAGTGCGGCGCCCCCATCGGGATGATCGCGACGATCGACCCGATTCAGCATATTCGCGCGGAGGGCTTCGCCTACCGTGCGGCGGTCGATGGACCACCGAGTCGCATCGTTCTCGTTGGCATGTGGATGCTATTCGCGCCATTTGCTCTCGTCGGACCGTGCATTGTGGTCAACCATTCCTCGGCCAACATTCTGGAACTGATCGCATGGAACGTGGCAAGCGCGTGCGCCCTCGTCGTCGTCTATCGCACGACGCGGAACTATATCGTGAAATCGCGCCTCGCCGATGCGCGTAATGCCTGACCGGGCGAGGCAGCGAAACATTCGAGCCATCCCTAGGCGTAGGTGCGCAGGCTACCCGGACATTCCATGACCCAACGACAGCTTCAGATTCTCCTGGCCATTGGATCTCCGCTGCTCCTGGCGTGGTGTATTTATGACTTTGCCGGGATGGTTCGTCACCGCGATACGCGTTATATCGTGGAGCAGATGAACGCGGCTGAAAACTCACTCGAGCACAGCCCTCCCGGAATCGAACGAGCCGACGAGTTCGTCCGCCGCCTCAAGAAAATCGACACCGCTCATGCGCCCACCGAAGTGAAACAAGCACTCGCGGATTACGCCACGGCGATGGAAGAAGGTCTCGCGGTGCTCCGCGCTCAAAAGGATGCCACCTCCTTCGATCGCGTGATCGCGGAGAAAAAACAGTCACTACTCATCGCCGTCGAGAAATACCGATGAGTTTGCGCCACAGCCATATTTCCCCTCGATAATAAACCGCTATGGAACCACGCCTCACCCTCATCACCCTCGGAGTTTCCGACTTTGCGCGCTCCGTACGCTTTTACCGCGATGGCCTTGGATGGCCGACGACGTATCGCGAGGACGGGGGCGCGGACATCGCCTTCTTCGAGACGGCGGGGACTCGTCTTGCGCTCTACCCACTCGCGCATCTCGCCGCCGATATCGGTCCCGATGTGGAGCCTTCGCGCGCGGGGTTTAACGGCATCACCATCGCGCACAATGTGCGCACGAAACCGGAAGTGGCTGAAGTGCTCGCGCTCGCTGAACGGGCTGGCGCCCGCATCGTAAAGCCCGCGCAGGATGTCTTCTGGGGCGGGCATAGCGGCTATTTCTGCGATCCGGATGGTTACCATTGGGAGGTGGCGTGGAACCCGCACAACCCACTCGATGATTCTGGCTTTTTGACCTTGGGTTCGTGAGCGAAGTTTACCCCTGCTTCGAACACGCGGCACGCAATGACCAAGTCATTCCGCACGGCATGCGATGAAACCGCACGGCATCAATCCTACTCCTGAACGTCCGCTGTATTCGGAATTCGTTTCCAGCTTCGCGGAGCTGGAGCAGGTTTCTTTTCCGTCGGCGCACACGGTTTTGCTCATTGTGGCGGATGCTCACGAGGTCTCGACGGAGACGATCGCTCGTATCGCCGAACGATTCCTCGCGTCGGGATTAATTTACGTGTGCGTCTGGGGGCCGGACTGCGAACGAGTGCACGATATTTTCGATGAGGTTTACGTCGGCGATGACACTACCACGCCCAGTTCTGACATGATGATGAGCACCTGGCACGACGACGAACCACTGGAGGAGGCGATTTGGTTTTTCCTCGAGTGCGCCTTTCCTCTCGATCATAAGATCGATACGACCTCTTACGTCGCCATCACCGTGGGCAGCGCGGAATGGGCCTCTGCCGTAGAACGTTCCATTTCAGACCTTCCCGCGTTCAAGTCCCGAATGCTCGACGACGAACTCGACGTCACTGGAGACACCTGATCACTTAGGTCAAACCAACACTCCCCGTTGGCTGGCATTCACTCCCTATGAACTTCTTTCTCACCCCCGGCATGATGTCTTTTTGGATCATCGGTGTCTGGATCATCACTGCTATCGTTCACGTCGGTTTCGCCGCGGCCGTGCTGGCAGATGCCGGGATGATGCCGCATAAACTTCGCCGCGAGCCGATTCTCGTCGGCGGTGTGATCTGGGCGCTGGCGACGCTCCTCGGCGGAGTCTTCGTGGCGGTGGTTTACTGGCTTGTCCACCACTCCACCCTGTGCCCGAGCCAGCGCACGGATGCGCCAGCGTCAGGGCCAGCATCCCCGTAGTAGGGGGCTTCTTTCTGCCAACCCGGGAGCGCCCGGACCAGCGTTACGCGCCGGAGGAATCTTTGTGTGCGGCAGTCTTTTCGTCGTGCGCCGCGACGGCTTCTTTTACCTCTTCGGCTTCCTGCGCAATGGCCTCCGCACGCTCGGTGGCGGGATCTTCATGCTCGTGATGATGTTGCAGTTCCGGCTTCTTGCCCGGCTGCACCTTCTTGACCGCTCCCACAGCCGGCTCCTGGTGATGATGCTTCTTCTCCTGGATGACTTTCTTGTCGTGGGCGACGTTTCTTGGATCGGACATAGTCTAACAGTTCGTCGCTCCCACCCACCCCAGCCGTGTTAATACGTCACGAGTTTCCCGAGCAGGTGAAAATGAACCACGAAGACACCAAGGCACGAAGGATGAAAAAAACTCAAAACACGCGTCAGCGCCTCATCCGCAACCCTTCGTGTCTTCGCGCCTTCGTGGTGGAAAACCGCCTTGGGCCTATTGCCCCCTACCCGATGAACTCAAACTGGCTCATGCCCTTGAAGACCTGGTAGCGCGCATCGATGTCGGCCTGGGTGAGGGTGCGCAGGCGCTCGAGGGAGAAGGCTTCCACGTTGTAGCTGGCCAGCACGCTGCCGAGGACGACGGCCTTGCGCAGGGCGTCGAAGGTGACCTCGGGCTCACTCAGCGAAGCGAGGTAGCCGGCGAGGCCGCCGGCGAAGGTATCGCCCGCGCCGGTGGGATCGTGGATGTCTTCCAGCGGATACGCGCCGCAGCTGAAGAACTTGCCCTCGGGGCCGAAGAGCAGCGCGCCGTGCTCGCCTTTCTTGATGCAGAGATAGGCCGGGCCGGCGTCGCGGATCTGCCGGGCGGCTTTGATGAGGCTGGTCTGCTTGGTGAGCATGCGGGCCTCGCTGTCATTGAGGATGAGCATGTCGATGCGCGTGAGCAGGCGATTGAGTTCCTCGGGCGTGTTGGCGATCCAGAGGTCCATGGTGTCGGCGATGACGAAGCGCGGGCCGTGGATCTGGTCGAGCACGTGGTGCTGGAGACTGGGGTGAATGTTGCCGAGCAGCACGTAGGGCGTTTTCTCGTAACCGGCCGGTAGCTTCGGCTCAAAGCTCTCGAAGACATTCAGCGCGATGCTGCGGGTCTCGCGAGTATTGAGGTCCCACATGTATTCGCCCGACCAGCGGAAGGTCTTGCCCGGGACGATCTGCAGGCCGGTGAGGTCGATGTTGTGCTTCTTGAGGAAGTCGATGTGCTCCTTCGGAAAGTCGTCGCCCACGATGCCCACGAGATTCACCGGGGCAAAGAAGCTGGCGGCCACGGAGGCGTAGCTGGTGGAGCCGCCGAGCAGATCGGAATGCTCCTCTACGGGAGTTTTGACGTTATCGAGTGCGATGGAACCAACGACGAGGACAGACATGGTGAGGGAAGGCGAAAGGTGGAGTGCGGAATGCGGAACGGATGGGGTAGTCGGTTACGAAGGGAACTTCAAGACTGGAGCGCAGGCCCGGCAAGGAAGGGACCGAAGTCGCACGCGTGCGCATGAAGCCGGAGAAGGCTGCATCTCGCCATGGCCGGGCCAAGCTCACAGGTTGAATGTGGAAACTCCTCTACAGGAAACGAGAAGTTGAGCCACGGATAAGCACGGATGAAACACGGATAAAAACAGCGGGCGTCTTCTCTCCATCCG
>JBGGMZ010000011.1:0-17405 GCA_041287745.1 Chthoniobacter sp.
CCCCCTTTTCCTCTTCACCTTTGCCTGCCCAGCATGTGATGCATTCTCCCCTTTCCCCAAAGCAAATCCGCCAGCGAAGTCTGCCACCGGCCCGCACCCTCCGCACGCGAATCGCTGTCGATTTTGCGGTCGTGACCCTCACGATGTTATCGCTGGGCGGACTGGCGAAAGCCGCGAGTGGAACGTGGAGTGGCGCGACGGATGGTTTATGGTCCTCTGGCAATGGGACGAACTGGAGCATCGCCACTCCGCCGGGCGCCACCTCCGGCACCACCAACGGCGACACCGCCACATTCAACAGCGCCGGGAATGGCAACACGACCATCACCATCGATGCCGGTCGCAACATCAAATCGCTCCTATTCGATACCGCCACCGCGAACTACATCATCGGCGGCGCAGGCGTGAACAGCGGCAATCCGCTAACCCTTACGAGCGGCGGCGCGATCACCCTCGCCTCGACCGTGACGGGCACGAACGTCATCGAGACTTTCAACGCGCCGCTCATTCTGGCGGGAAGCTACACCTTCACCGATTCGTCCGCGGACGCGGGCTCGGCGCTGATCTTCAACGGCAATATCACGAATACCGCCACCTCCACGCTCACACTGAGCGGCGCTGGTACCGGCACGGGCAACTTGATCAGCGGCAGCATTAGCAATGGCGGCGGCGTGCAGAGTGTCACCATTTCGGCTACGAACGGCACGTGGACTTTGAGCGGGGCGAACAGCTATGGCGGCACGACATCCATCACCGGCGCAAATAGCACTGTCGTGATGGCTGGCAGCAACACCTCCGTCGGCGCCATCACGCTGAACAACGCCACGGCTACGCTGCACCTCAATAGCACCAACAACGGCGGCCTGGCCAGCGGACTCCTCACACTCACCGCAGGCAAGCTGGAAGCACTCGGCGCAGATCGGGCTCTTTCGAACGCAGTCACACTGCAAGCTGTCACTGTGCAGGGCAGCCACAGCCTTACTTTCAATGGCAAGGTGACCGGATTGACCGGTGCCTCTCGAACGATCACGAATAACATCGCAAGCGGAAGCACACTCATTTTTTCGGATATCGATATCAACACCGATACCAGCGCCGCGCGCTCGCTCACCATCGCCGGTACCGGCGACACATCCCTCACGGGCACCATCGCCAACGGCAACGCCACCCGGGCAAATAGCCTGACGATCACCAGCACCGGCACGACCACGCTGAGCGGCACGGGCACCTACACGGGTGGGACATCCATCGGTATCGCCAATGCAAGCAATGCCGGGACGTTGCGGTTGACCGGCGCGGGCACACTCGGTTCCGGTGCTGTCAGCATTTTCGGCGGCACGCTGGACATCAACGGACTCACTCGTTCCCTGACTAGCACACTCACGATGGGAGGCGGGGCCGCGGGAAGCACAGCCGCCCTCACTATCGGTGCCGGAGGCGTGCTCACTCTCGGCGGAAATTTCACTTTCTCTTCCACGAACAATCCCAACGGCGCCACGATCTCCGGCGGCACGCTCAAGCTCGGGGTGCCGCGCACCTTCACGATTGGCGATTCGCTCAACGCGGCGAGTGATCTTACGATCAATTCCACGATCGGCGACGGCAATGGCGTCTTCGACATTACCAAGGCTGGGACCGGCACGCTGGAGTATACGCCTAACATCGATCTCACCACGCTGACCACCCTCACTCCAACGGTCACGGTCAGCAGTGGTACTTTGCAACTGGACGGCGCGGTTACGGGCGGCCACGGAATCTTCGGCGTGATCAAGGCCGGAGCGGGCACATTGAATTACACCGCGAACGTGGCCCTCACGGGTAACGAGACCGCCACGGTGACAAGCGGCACGCTGCAATTTAGCGGTGTCATTTCCGGAGGCTTCGGCCTCACCACGGCCAACTCCAGCGGATTGATTACGCTGACGGCGGCGAATACTTACACCGGCAATACTGTGGTAAACGGCGGCGGCCAATTGAACCTGAGCGGACCAAACGGCTCAGTGGCATTCTCGGATGTGACGATCAAGGCCGGCTCGGTGCTCAATCTCGACAGCAGCGCAGCGGGTGTGACCGGAACGACACGCGTGCAGAGCGTCTCGCTTGTTGGAAACGCCGGCGGAGTGCCGTCGCTCCTGGTCACGGGCAATTCCGGCGCAAGCTCGATCGATCGCATTTCCAATGCACTCACCGCGGCGGCCGGCATGTCCACGGTGACGCTCCAGCCCGATCCGGTACAGAACGCGCAACTCCAGGCGGCCAGCTTTGTCCGGAACCCCGGCGCGGCGATCCTCTTTCGCGGCACCAATCTCGGCGTGAATTCGATCGCCTCCGCGACGCCTAATTCCTCCAACATTGTCTTCAGCACCGCACCCGCGCTCTCGGGCGGCGGCGGTGCGGCCGGCACCTCCACAGTGAGCATTCTGCCCGGCGCGATCGGCGATACTAGCGCGACCGGCGTGGGCAATGGCACCAGCACCGGCGGCCTTGTGACTTATGATCCCGCCAAAGGCATCCGCGTGCTGGATCCGCTGACCGAATACCAAGCTTCCATCACCAATGGCCAGACGCAGCTCGATAACATCCGCCTGGCACACACTTCGGGCTCCGGCGTGTTTTCGACGACGTTGTCCACTGATACAACGATCAACTCGCTGTCCTTCAATGTCACCGGCACAGGCACCGATGCGGGTATCACAGTCGACGGCGCGGCGGGCGTGACGCTTACCGTGGCCAGCGGCGTCATCTATTCCAGTGCCTCGGTTCCATCCGCAGTCGGGAATGCGCAGACCATCAGCGTCCCCACGCTGAGCCTGAATGGGCATGAAGGAAACATCATCGCCTTCACGATCATGCCCAGCACCGGCTCGATCGCCACCTCGGCTCTGCTGAATATCTCCAGCGCGATCACCAACGACGGCGGCAATGGTGTGACGATCTCCGGTAACGGAACGCAGGGCGTCAACGGCGGTGAGGTGCAATTCTCCGGTTCGACGGCGAACACCTACACGGGAACGACTACGGTAAACGGCATCGTGCTCAAACTGGCCAAGACCGGCGTCAACGCCATCCCGGGCGATCTCGTGCTCAACGCCGGCGCGATCTACGACGGCGGCAACCAGATCGCGGATACTTCGAATGTGACGATCAACGGCGGTACTTTCTACCAAAACGGCGTAAACAATTCCGGCTCCTCCACCTCGGAAACGATCGGCAGTCTCACCCTAAACGGCGGCACGATCAGCCCTGGCCAGGGCAGCGGCAATACGCTGACGATCCTCGGGACGATGACACTCAACGCCTCGAGCTTTACGACGAGCACTGCGGCGAAGCTGAACGTCGGCGGCCTGGCGACTTTCGCCGGAGGCAAACTAACTCTGGGAATTTCCAACTCCCCTTCGACTTTCGCCAACGTCGCCACCTTCAGCAGCGGCATCGCGATCGTGAATACCGCCAGCGATCCCTACACGCCGATCACGATCAATGCGGGGAGCGCGAATCTCGGCGGCAAGCTCCTCCTTTCCGGCGATCTCACATTCGCCGGCAATGCGACGAATACCAACACGACTACAATCGCGAGTGCGGCAGGCACGACGCTCGGTGTCTTTGCGCTCGACGGGACGCGGACTTTCAATATCGGCGACGGAGCCGCGGCGGTCGACCTCGCGATCACCGCTCCGCTGACGGACAACGGCGCCACGGTCGGCAGCGTCATCAAGACAGGCAGCGGCACACTGAAGCTGGCGGCGGCCAATACTTACACCGGCTCGACGACGATCCGCGGTGGCACTCTCGAGGTGAGCGGCAGCCTGAATGGATCGACGACCGCGCCAATGAACGTCGAGAATGGCACGCTTCTCCTTTCCGCGGGGAATGTCGTCAGCAGCCCGGCCTCCGATCTCACGCTGGGCAATAGCACGAACCTCACCCACGGCACACTGCAGCTGAACGATAGCTTGAGCGGCATCTCGGAGACCTTCGGGGAGTTGAATCTGAAGTTCAATTCAACGATCGACTTCGGCGCACTCAATGGCAATTCGCTAATCTTCGCCGGCGTCGGCGATCATACACCGGGGGCGGCACTCTCAATTGTCGACTGGAGCGGGACTGCTTCGCAGGCGGGTGGCGCCTCGAGTGACCGGCTGCTCTTTGTCGGCAGCGACCCGAGTGCTTTCACGAATTCCTACACCCAATCGGACGTTTCGTTTAACGGCGTCGGGGGTTACGTGGCGTTCCAGGTCGATGCCAATCACTTTGAGATCGTCGCAATCCCGGAACCGACCCCGGTGGCGCTCGAGCTTTCCATCGGTATCCTGGGATTGATCGGCTTCCGCCGCCGGCGGCCTTCCTTCCGCTCGACATGACGATCAACCAACGCAAGCGTAACTTAGTTTCCGCACCCCACGCCAGGCGCCACTCACGCCGCCCGAGTAACCTACTTGACTTTATGAACCCCTCCTCACCTCTCTCCCGCCGCATCCTCCCCGCTCTCGGCGCGTTGCTCTTGTTTGCCGCAACCGGACCGCACAGCGCGTTCGGCGCGGACAGCGTCAACCTGGTAACCAACGGGAGTTTCGAGTCCGCGCAGAAGAGCACGGACTGGCCCGACGACTGGGGCCGCGCCAAGGACAAGACGACCACTTGGGAACAAGAATCCGGAAATCACTTTCTACGGCTGCACTCCGAGCAACCGGGGCAGACCGTGATGGCATATCGCGAGATCGCGGTGCCGGATGGAGCGAAGGCGCTCGAATTCAAATGGCGATGGCGAGTGACGGATCTGAAGCCCGGCAAGCAGTCGTGGTTCGACGCGCGTATCATGATGGATTTCAAGAACGAAGCCGGCCAGAAGGTGAAGCCGGGACCGCCTGCTCCGTATCTGCGCAAGAGTACCGACGGCTGGGTGGAAGGCTCACTGCGCTTCCTCGTGCCGGATGGCGCACGCACGTTGCAATTTATGCCGTCGCTCTTCCAGGTGGAGAGCGGAACGATGGATCTCGACGACATCATCCTAGCGCCGGTTGACGCCGCGCCGCTCCAGAAGGCCGCCGCGGATGCCGCCGCTGCGACTGCGGCGAAAGTCGCCAAGCTGGCCGAGACCCGGCGCGCCAAGGCGCAGGCGGGCGTGCAGCCCGACGGATCGCTCATTGCGAATGGTAACTTCGAAGCGGATGCGAAAGGGAAAGGCTGGCCCGACGGCTGGGGCGCCGCCAAGGACCGAACGATCGCTTGGGAAAAGGAGGGCGAAAACCATTTCCTCCGCTTGCAGACCAGCGAACCCGGCAAGGGAACGATGCTGTACCGGACCATCGACATCCCCACCGGTATCGAGGCGATGACACTCGCGTGGCGTCAGCGCATCACTGGATTGAAGAAAGGCAAGCTCCCATGGAACGACGCCCGCATCATGATGGATTTCCTGGATGGCGCCGGGCACAAACTCACGCATAAGCCGAGCCCTCCGTACAGCGGCAAGGATACCAAGGGTTGGGAAGACAAGAGCACCAGCTTCCTCGTGCCGAAAGAGGCGGTCACGCTGGTCCTCATGCCGTCGCTTTTTGAAGTCGCGGCGGGCACTTTTGATCTGGATGATATTTCGCTGAAGCCCGCCAACGCGGCTCCATTGATCGCCGCCGCTGCGGCAGCCGCGGAAGCGGAGAAGAAGGCTTATGTGGCTCCGGAAACCCCGAACACGGCAAAGTGGCCGGAGCAGCTGCACGTCGAGGGAAATCAAGTGCTGAACAAGGATGGCAAGCCGGTGTGGCTGCAGGGGATGAACGTGGTGAGCCTGGAGTTTCTGCTTCGCGGCGATCACGTGCTCAAGTCGATCGAAGTGGGCATCGACGAATGGAAGGCCAACATCATCCGCCTTCCCGTGAAAGGCGACTATTGGCTCGGCCGTTCGCCGGAACAAACAGACGGCGGCACCGCGTATCGCGCCCTCGTCGATAGCGCCATCACCTTCGCAGCCAATCGTGGCGCCTATGTGTTGCTCGATCTCCATCGCTTCGGTTCGCCGAAGCAGGATGACATCGATTTTTGGAAAGACGCGGCAGCCAAATACAAGGACCACCCGGCAGTCCTTTTCGATCTCTTCAACGAGCCGCACGGCACCACGTGGGAGATCTGGCGCAATGGCGGTTTCATTGCCGACAAAAAGAAAACCGCCGATGAGGATTCATTCCTCTCACCCGAAGAAAAGGCGAAGGCGGCCAAAGGTTACCAGGGTGTCGGCATGCAAGCCCTGCTCACTACCGTGCGCGAGGCCGGCGCGAAGAATGTGGTGATCGTCGGCGGGCTCGACTGGGCCTACGATTTGTCGGGCATCGCCAATGGCTTCGCGCTCGAGGACAAAAGCGGGCACGGCATCATCTATGCCTCCCACATCTACCCGTGGAAGCGGGATTGGAAGGACAAGGCCCTCGTTGTCGTAGACAAGTATCCGATCATTCTCGGCGAAGTCGGTGCTGACATTCACAAGATGGATTTCATCCCGAAAGAGGCCCAGGAAGATCCCGCCACATGGGTGCCGGATATGCTTGGCCTCATTCAGAAATACAAGCTGCACTGGACCGGCTTCTCCTTCCATCCCAAGGCCTCGCCCGTGATGATCGAAGACTGGAGCTATAAGCCGACGCCATACTGGGGCGCCTTCGCCAAGCGCGCATTGGCAGGGGAAAAGTTCGAGCTTCACCAAATGCGCTGATCGTCTCCGTTACTCGACGGCTCTTTTCGGGCTGACGCAGGACTTTACGCCAGGCGCTGGCAGCGCGCCTGCGATCGATCATCGTTGGGGGACAACCCTCGGCCGTTCTACATAGTTTTCCCCAAGGGCCCGTGCACATGGGCTGCTTAGGCAGGGTTGCGAAATTTCTCAATTCTGCCCCATGCCTACCTATTCCAATACCTCCTCCTTCCGACACCGTGTCCGCACTGCCCTCCGCCTCGGCGCCGCCAGCCTGTTGCTCCTCCTCGGGGCTGCGGTCAGCCGCGCTGAAAACCCTTGGATGTCCTCGTCCATGGGCTGGTCCACCGGCCCCTCCCACTGGTCCTCGTGGGAGACGACGCGCGGCGGCAGCTTCGACAGCCCCTCGTTTTCCCGCCCGTCTCCCCAGACTGAAACCTTCCGCGTTCCGGCTCCCGCCCCCATGGCCCGCCGCGACGCTTCGATCGATCCCGTGATGCTCAAGGCCGGCAGCATCGCCGAGCAGCGCGCTCTGCCCCGTTCCACCATGCGCTGCTGGCGCTTTGTCAAGGAAGCGCTCGTGGCCGCGGGCAGCGTGAGCAGCTATCCGCAGACACCTTATGCCAAGCAGGCCGGCGATGAACTGGTTCGGAATTACGGCTTTGTGCGCCTGTCGGTCCGCTGCGCCGCCCAGGCGCCGGTCGGTTCCGTCATCGTCTACGGCGGGGCTGGCGCCGGTCATGTGGAATTGCGCACCGCTCACGGCTTCGTCAGCGACTTCTATCACCGCCAGCCGAGCAATATGCCTTTCATCGGCGCCTACACCCGTATGGAGAAGCGCACCAAGCAAATCCAGACGGCGCAGATTGACGGCATACTGAATACCGACTCGTAAGCCAGCCTCACGGCGGATTTCGAAACATATCCCCATTCAAGGCCGGGCTCCTCGGAGCCCGGCCATTTGCTTTTCGGCAAAGAATCCAGCCTCGCAACGGTAGACGCGGCACATCCAATCATCTTGCCCGTGAAACTGCTCTCCCCTGCCCTCGTCCTCGCTCTCTTCGCCACAACGTGTCTCGCCGCCGACCCCATCACCCTGAAGCTCTGGCCGGAAGGCGCGCCGGGGCAAATGACGATCAAACCGGCGGACCCAAGTCAAAAGCCGAACCCCAACGTCATCACCAATATCACCGAGCCGACGCTCACCGTCTATCGACCGGAAAAGCCGAATGGCACAGCGGTCGTCGTGGCGCCCGGCGGCGGCTTCCGTTTCCTCTCCATCAAGCACGAGGGCACGCTGGTTTGCGAGTGGCTGAACTCCATCGGCGTCACCGCCGTGTTGCTCACCTATCGCACGCCGACCAATGAAGAGGCCTCACCCTACGAGAAACCGGTGCAGGATGCGCAGCGCGCCATCGGCATGATCCGCCACCATGCCAGCGAATGGGGCGTGACGCGTGTGGGTCTGCTCGGCTTTTCCGCCGGCGGCAATCTCACCGGCCACGAGGCCTTCGACCGCACGGAGCGCACCTATCCCCAGAAGCCGGAATTGGACGGCAACGCAAAGCCGGATTTCATCGTGATGATCTACGGCGGCGGCTTTCTCGATAAAGACGACAAGACGAAGTTTCGCCCCGGCTTCAGCGTGCCGGCGGATGCCCCGCCCGCCTTCTTCCTCGTCGCCCATGATGACAAGACGAACCCCATCGAGGCCACGATGCTCTACCTCGCTTACAAGCAGCAAAATCTCGCGGCCGAGTTGCACATCTTCACGCACGGGGGCCACGGCTTCGGCATGCGGAAGGACGGGCACCCGATCAACGAATGGCCCGAACGCTGTGCTGACTGGATGAAGGCGATGGGGTATCTCGAGAAGTGATTCCCCCGCATGTTACCGCTGCACGCGCCCGCCCCCTGCCCCGCCCGCCAGCGCTTCCACCTCGGCCAGGTTCACGAGATTGTAGTCGCCCGCGATGGTGTGCTTGAGCGTGCTGGCGGCGACGGCGAAATCGATCGCCTTCTGCGGCCCATCGCCCCGCAACAGCGCGAAGATCAGCGCGCCGGTGAAGCTATCGCCCGCGCCGACACGATCGACGATGGCGATTTCATGGCGCTTGGAAAAATACGATTCGCCCTCGTGAAAAAGCATCGCTCCCCAACTGGTCTCGCAGGCAGTCGTGCCCTGACGCTGCGTGAGTGCCACGGTCTCAAAGCCAAACTTCGCGCAAAGCTGCAACGCCGTGCTCGTGGCCCGCGGGCCGGCATCCTCGGGCACCTCGATGCCGAAGACGGTCTGCGCTTCCTCGATGCTGGTCACGCAGAGATGCACGCCGGACATGAGCGGCGACAGCACCTCACCCGCCTGGAGGGGATTCGTCCAGAGCTTTGCCCGGTAGTTGAGATCGAAGCTCACGGCCATGCCCAGCCGTCGCGCGGCGGCGATAGCTTGCTCGGTCACCTTTGCAGCCGAAGGCGAAAGTGCCGGCGTGATGCCCGACCAGTGAAACCACTTCGCACCGGCGAAAATCTTGCTCCAGTCAAACTCTTCGGGTTGCGCATCGGCGATGGCGCTATGCGCGCGATCGTAGATGATCTTACCCGCGCGCTGGCTGGCGCCTTGCTCGAGGAAATAAACACCCAGTCGATCCCCGCCGCGGACGATCGAGTTGGTATCAACGCCGAGACCACGCAGTTCATTGATCGCGCGTTGCGCGAGGTCATTGGCCGGCAGACGCGTGACATATCCCGCGTTGCTTCCGAGTTGCGCAAGCGTCACGGCGACATTCGCCTCGGCGCCGCCAAAGGTGATCTCAAAATGAGGCGCCTGCGTGAAGCGCAGGTGGCCGGGGGGCGTAAGGCGAAGCATGATCTCGCCAAAGGTCACGATGTCGGGCATTGGGCGGGCGAGGATGCGTGAACAGGCCTCGCAAGAAAAGCGCAATCCAGACTGCGGAGAATGACGTAGAGACCAGAGGGCGCGCCCTCGCACGGCCATCATAATCAATTTAAATTAGCCACGGATGAACACGGATGAAACACGGATTTAGAAATCCAAGAGGGGATTGGGATAGCCGTGGCGTTTACCTTTTAATAAGCGGATTTCGACCACCTTCCGCTTCGTTTCCCCATCCGTGTCAATCCGTGGCTCCACTGCATCGCTCTCCTCAGCGATGACCATGACACGTAATGAGGGAAAAGCCGCCGGCCATCGATACATCCAACGGCGGCATTGAGTTTTTCAATTACCGCTATCGGTCATCTTCGCGCTATCAATGGCGCGAAGATGACCACGCCTCTACTTGTTTGGATTGCCCCGGTGTCAGTTTTCCGAGGCGGCGGTCGAATTTCCTAACGGACGCTTTCCTGTGATTGCATTAGCCCTTATCGTTTTCATCGTCCTGATCATCCTTGTCAGCGGATTGTACGCCCGTCTTGCGGAGGCAGAGTCGCGCATCAAGGAAACTCTCGAACGGCTGCGCAAGATCGAAGCGGACCTCCGCTCCAGCGCCGCCCCCGCGTCCGATGCGCCCAAGGCGTCGACTTCGACCGCGGCTTTCAATCCTGCACCAGCGCCCCCTCCGAAGGAGCCATCCGTCCTGCCGCAGGCGCCCAAAGTATCGCCCATCGAACATTTCGTCGACACCGCTCATCGCGAGGATGCCCGGGCTGGAACACCACCGCCACTACCCTCCGCCGCCGCTCCCTCGCCTAAGACGCCCGAGCCAATGCCGCCAGCGAAACCGCTCATGGAGCCGCCTCCCGCATGGGCCTCGATGCGCGAAAGAGTCGCCGAGGAGCAACCGAAGAAGGAGGAAAAACCCCTGCTCCCCGGCTTGACTCTCGAGGCGTTCATGGGCGTGAAGCTCTTTGCCTGGGTCGGTGGGCTGGCGCTGTTTCTCGGTATCGTCTTTTTCGTCCGCTATTCCTTTGAGCACAATCTCGTCACGCCGCAGATGCGCATCACCATCGGCGCACTCACCGGGCTGGGTCTCATCGTAGGCGGGCTGCGCATGCCGCGGCCCCAGTTTGCCGTCACCGCCCAGTCGCTCTGCGCCACCGGTGTCGTCTCGCTTTACGGGGTCACCTACGGCGCGTTTGCCATCTACCACTTCATCGGAAACATTCCCGCCTTCGCCATCATGGCGGGCATTACCGCCGCCGCCTTCCTCCTCGCGGTACGGCTGAATGCACAGGTCGTGGCGGTGCTCGGCGTGCTCGGCGGCTTTCTCACGCCTTTCCTGCTGTCGTCTGGCGAAGATAACCCGCTCGGTCTCTTCAGTTACCTCGCCGCTCTCAATATCGGCCTCATCGCCGTCGCCCTCCGCCAGCGCTGGCACTACCTCGTCACGCTCGGCGCCGTGGCCACGGCGATCATGCAGTTTGCCTGGCTGGGCGTTTACTTCACCGCGGAAAAAGTCGGCACCGGCACTCTCGTCTTTCTTGGCTTCGAGACGCTCTTTCTCCTGCCTCTATGGCTCTGCGGCCGCGAAGAAAAGGGTACCTCCTGGATCGCCGGAGCGGCCATCGTGAGCATGGGTGCGGTCACGATCTTCGCCGCCCACTTGCTGACACTCCCCGCCTTTGGACCAACGCCGTGGATCTGCTTCTCCATCCTGCTTGCGGCAGATCTCGGGCTGATCACCGTCGCCTTGCGTCAGCGCTGGCAGTGGTTGGTGCCCCTCGCCGCCTTTGCCACCATGGTGATCCAATTTACGTGGGCCAGCAGTTACTTCTCGGCGAGCAACATCGGCCCGGGTGCCCTCATCTTCCTCGGTTTCGAAGCGCTCTTCCTCCTGCCTTTCTGGCTCTGCCACCGCAACGAGGAGAGCGATCCGTGGACCACTGCCGGGTCCGCGATCAGCGCGGGCGCGGCGCTCATTTTTGCCGGCCAGTTGCTCTCCTTTCCCACGCTCGGTGCGCGACCGTGGATCTGCCTTTCCATCCTCTTCGCCGCGGATGTCGGGCTCGCAGTCTGGCCGCTGCGCCACCGGTCACGCCTCGCCGGCTCGATCTTTGGCGGAGCCGCCGCGTTCTTCATCCTCAGCGCATGGAGCGTGCGTTACTTGGACAACGCGCTGCTCAACTGGGCGCTTGGCTACATCCTGCTCTTCGCCGCCTTTCACACCGTCCTGCCCTTTGTGCTGAAGCGGATGCGGCCCGACCAGGCGACGCCGAAATGGGTCCAGGTCTTCCCGGTGCTCGGCCTCGCGATCATGCTCTGGCCTGCCCTCCAGATCGGCGCCTCGGTCCCGCTTTGGATCGCCGTGCTCCTCGCCGACCTCGCCGCGATCTTTCTGGCCGCGCTTACCGCCTCCCTGCTCGGACTCGTCGGCGCGCTCATCTTCACGCTCATCGCCACGGGACTCTGGCTGGCGCAGACGCCCACCGATCACCCGCAACTCGGCGGCCTGCTGACCGTGATCCTCGGCTTTGCCGCGCTCTTCTGCGGCGCGAGCCTCTTCCTGCAAAGCCGCCTTCGCTCACAAGTCCAGACCGGCTCTAGGGATCCGCTGGAACAGGATGCGCTCGAGCACCTGCCCGCGATCTCCGCCGCCGTGCCCTTCCTGTTGCTCATCACTGCCGTGCTGCGGCTCAGCCCGGAGAATCCCTCCTCGATTTTCGGCGCCGGACTGCTGCTCGTCCTCATCATCCTCGGCCTGGCTCGCTGGAGCCAGACGGTGGCGCTGCCGCCAGTCGCGCTCATCTGCACCGTCTTGCTCCAGTATTCCTGGCACGTGCAGACGCAGTGGCAACACGGCGGCTGGGTCCCGCTGGGTTGGAGCCTTGCCTTCACCGCGGTCATCTACCTCTTTCCTTTCCTCTTCCAATCGCGCACAACCGCGCTATCCGCGCCGTGGGCGACTGCTGCGCTCGCGCCAGTGCTGCACTATCCGCTCATCCACGGCATCGTGCAACACGCGTGGCCGGATTTCTGGCACAGCGCCGGCGGAATCGTCCCGGCCGCGCTGGCCATTCCGCCACTGGCCGCTTGCGACTATCTACGCCGCGCAATTCCGGCAGGGAATTCCGCACGCCTTTCCGTGCTCGCGTGGTTCGGTGGTATCGCGCTGCTCTTCATCACCCTCATCTTCCCGATTCAGTTTCATCGCGAATGGCTCACGATCTCGTGGGCATTGGAAGGCGCGGCGCTGCTCTGGCTTTATCACAAGATTCCGCACCGTGGCCTGCACGTCATCGGCTTCATCCTGCTCTGCGTGGCTTTCACCCGCCTCACGCTCAATCCCGCGGTGCTCGACTATCATCCCCGCAGCGGCTTCCCCATTCTCAACTGGCACCTTTACACCTACGCCAGCGCCGCGGCCGCTTTCTTCCTCGCCGGACGACTCACCGCGCCGCCGCGCGATCGCATCGGCGAGATTCGTCTGCCCGCCACCCTTTTCTCACTCGGCACTATCCTGCTCTTCCTCCTGCTCAACATCGAGATCGCCGACTACTTCTCCATCGGTCCGACGATTACCTTCGACTTCCAAGGCAACCTCGCCCGCGACATGACCTACTCCATCGCATGGTCATTCTTCGGCCTCGCGCTGCTGCTCGTGGGCATGCATCGGCAGGTACCGGGCATTCGTTACGCAGGCATCGGCCTGCTCGCCCTCACGCTGGCCAAGCTCTTCCTGCATGACCTTGCGAGCCTCGATCAGCTCTACCGCATCGGCGCGCTCATCGTGGTGGCCATCGTGCTCATCGGGTCGTCATACCTTTACCAGCGTTTCCTTGCAGTCGAAGATGAAAAGCCCCCGGTGAAATAGCAAAAGCAAAACGTCCTGCCAGTCGAGGGCTCGTGGCGAAGAGAACGATTTGGCCGTCGACATCCAAGTCACGCAAGCGTAGGGGAATTTTCGAGGGTGTGATTGTTTTGCCAGCGCGTTTCAACGATGCCCGGGAAAACAAGCGCCCGACCTCCCCATATGCCTCATCCTACCTCTCGTGTCGCTCTCCGGCGCTTTGCGGGACTTATCGTTTTTCTCTGCTTTCTGTCCGGCCTTCGGGCCGCCGTACCTGGAGGCGGCAACCAAGGCGCCGATGTCACTATCACGGACAATGGCAGTACCGTCGTCCTGGCAAATGGCATCGTCTCCGCGACGATCAGCAAAGCCGAAGCACGAATCACCTCGCTCGTTTACCAAGGGAACGAGATGGTGGATCGCAAGGGGCTGTATTGGAGCATGGACGGTGGCAAGGCTTATCAAAACCCCGTGCGTTGCGTTTTCCGCGTCGTCACCCAAACGCCGGAGATGGTCGATGTCTCCTGCAAGCACGTTTGCGCCAAGGGCGATGCCCACCCGGTGGATATCGACGTCCACTACGTTCTGCGGCGCGGCAATACGGGCTTGTATGCCTATGCCGTGCTGGAACACCCGTCGACCTATCCGGCGCTTACGATGGGCGAATGGCGCATGGTTTGCCCACCGGCGCCGGACCCCAGCAACCCCGACAACTGGTTGCTGGAAAATATCTATGTCGATCGCGCCCGGCACTGGCAGGCCCCCTCGCCCGCCGATCTGCGGCAGGCGACTACGCAGGGAATCAAGGAAATCGTGTTACTGAACAGCGGCGTGCGAAAGGGCCAGTACGAATGCAAATACGAATACGCCTGCGAATACTACAAGGTCGGCACATACGGATGGGCGAGCAATGCCCGCCACATCGGCGAATGGTTTGTTTTGGGCAACTACGAATACTTCAACGACGGCCCGCCTCAGATTGACCTCGGAGCGAACTCGAACGGTGGCGGAATGGTGCTGCATTTCGGACGCAATCATTACGGCGGTTCCATCACATCCGTCCCGGCCAACCAAGCCTGGTCGAAAATCTACGGCCCCTTTCTCGTTTACTTCAACAACAACGCCGCCGGTGCAGACGCCTGCTGGGCCGATGCACAAGCGCAAGTCGCGGCCGAGCATTCCGCATGGCCTTACGCCTGGCTGACGACGAACAGCCAATATCCGCCCTCCCATGCGCGCGGTGCTGTTGCCGGCAAGTTGATTGTCTCCGATGCTCTCAAGCCAGCCCAAACCAGTGCCGAAGCTTGGGTCGGTCTCGCAAATACTCCCGCCGACACCCACTGGCAGTCGTGGAGCAACGGTTACGAATATTGGGTGCAAGCAGACGCCAGCGGGCATTTCACCATTCCGAATGTGCGTCCCGGAACGTACACGCTTTCCGCCTACGTAACAGGTGAAGTCGGCGAGTACACGCAGACGAACGTGAAAGTGACTGCCGGCGATACCAATGCACTGGGCGACATCGCCTGGGCCATCGTCCATCCCGGCAAGTCGATTGCCTGGGAAATCGGCATTCCCGACCGGTCGGCAGAGGACTTCGCCGACGCTGCGAACTATTGGGTGCCATATAACTACCGTACGCTGCACCAGAAGTTTCCGAATCCTGTGGAATACACCGTCGGCAACAACGTGGCCTCGCGTGATTTCCCCTATGTGCAAAGTGCGCTCTGGCAAGAGGAAGGCAAGACGGTCGCCTGGCCATGGAATATCCACTTCAATCTTCCCGGCGTTCCCGCCAGCGGCGACGCCACGCTCGTAGTGGCCATCGCCAGCTCGGTCGGCGCCAGCCTCCAGGTCACCATCAACGGCAACAAGCTGGGCAGTCAGGTCCCTCCGGTCGAGGGCGGCAATTCCCTTCTCCGTGAAGGAATACACGGCAAATACTGCACCATGAGATTTTCCATCCCCGTGTCGAATCTCAAACCGGGAGCCAACACGCTCCAGTTACTCCAAACAAAGATCCGGAGCGAGCAGTCTCACATCATGTATGACTATCTGCGGCTGGAATTGCCGTGAGACCAAGGGGCTGTTCTCGAACCTCCCTTTGGCATTCAGCTAGTGTCTTGTCATGGAAGTCCTCTGCATAAATCGGGCATGGAGAAGAAAGATCACCACGAAGACGCGAAGGCACGAAGGGGCAAAGTGTGATGGCTGTTGCTGAGATTACTCCCACCTTCGTGCCTTCGCGTCTTTGTGGTTAATTACCAATGCTTCCCAAAATGGCGCCCCGAATTATGCAAATCACTCGGCTGACAGGACACTAGGGCGGTTTAAATTAAACTGTGGTCACTCGCAGTTTCTGTAGTCGCCCCGCTCTGTCGGGGCGCGGGAGCAAGCACGCCTTGATCATTCAGGTTTTCGTCATTCACCGTCCTCCACACGGCGGCAGAGCGCCGTGGCTACAGCGCCTTGGTTCCAATCACAGTTTTATTTAAACTGCTCTACGCGACGCGCAGAGGAGGGTCGTCGTACCTCTATCGGCGGTTCTTCGCGGGAAATGAGGGGTCGACCGAGGAAAAGAACGAGGCATATTCTGGGATATGGATCCCGATTCGGCTGCTCCGATAGTGAACCTGCATCCCGTGCCTCTTTCGCCGGATATTCTTGAGAGTATCCAGCAGGTCTTTCCGGGCACATTTGAAACCGTCAGGCAACAGTTGACGCAACTTCAGCATGAAGATCCCCAACTCTTCAGCGATCGAATGCTGCGCTGCATGATTTTCTGCGCCTGGCGGTATCCGCGCAGCACGCTGGAGCAATGGATCGCCCAGGCAAAGACGGACTACCGCGATCTCATTGTCGTTGCGGAATACGATCGCAACGACACTCACCTACGCGATTTGAATCGCCCTTTCCTCTATGCAGACTTTTCGGAGAGGCCTGCCCGCTTCTAGGTCTAAATTAACCTATGGTCGCTCGTAGGTCGCTGTAACCGCCCCGCTCTGTCGGGGCTGGGGCGCGAGTCACACTGTAGTTGTCAGGGGCATTCACTGGCCACCGTCCTCCACACGGCGGCAGAGCGCCATGGCTACAGCGCCTTGGTTGCAACCAGAGTTTTATTTACACTGCTCCAATTCGGGCCGCGTGGATGGCCGAAGCAAGCCGTCCCGGTTATCACGCGTAGCGCAACGGAGTGACGGCGTCGGCGATGAACCCATGCTTCGCCAGCAGCTCGCGGTATTTCGCGATGCCCGCTTTCTCCCGGTCGCCGAGGACGAAGCGGATGTGCTCGGTGAGATAGCAGCGGGTGAAGGCCGGGTCGCGGAGCTCCGCGCGGATGATGTCGTCGAGATGGGCGAGCCCGTGAGCCTTGAGTGCGCGCAGGTCGTCGGCCACTTCTTTCGCATTCGGGAGATCGGGCCGCAGCAACCACGGGGCGAAGACAAACGGCAATCCCGTGCAACGCTTCCACTCCTCACCGAGGTCCAGGATTTCGTATCCCTCCTGATCCTGCTGGCGAAATTCGATGGCCTGATTCCCGATGATCAGCGCGGCATCCGCCTTCGCGGGAAATTCCGATAACGCGCACAGTTCCGGACGCACGCCATGATACTCCCGCAGGAGCACCTGCAGCAGATGCACCGAGGTGAGGGACGCCGGATCGAGCGCCACTCGGCGCAGGCCGGTGAGCGGTCCGCGATGCGCGAGAAAGACGCTGTAGACCGGCCCATCGCAGGCGATGCCCACATCCTCGGCCAGCGTGTAGTGCGGCGTGCGCAGAGCCTCGAAGGTCGGCACCAGGGCCACGTCGAGTTTCCCCGCGATGAGATCCCGCGCGAGGCCCGACGGATGATCGAAAATCACCGGTCCGTCGAACCCATGGATGAGCGGCTTGGAATTGAGATACTGCACACACCCGATGCGCAGCCCCGCGAGCGCCGGATACGACCTCACGCGACGGCCAACTCCGAAGCGGT
>JBGGMZ010000012.1:0-2615 GCA_041287745.1 Chthoniobacter sp.
CCACCTATGTGAAGAATGCGGAGGACGCTGCGGCCGAGGCGGCCGACTTTGCCAATGCCACCGCCGTAGGGATCGACCTGTATAAGTCCATTCTCGACAAGGCGACGCTTGCGGGTGTCAAAAAGATCGAAGGGATCAAGCTTGCGACGGGCTCCAAGTGGGGCGGTTACATCTCGGACAAGGGTGAGTTGTTCACGCGCCTCCTGAACGCGCTAAAGGAAAAGCCGCAGGATTTGCCGACCCGCACGATGGCGGAAAAGGCCGTCGAGCAGGGGCAGACCTTTCTCGATTCGACCTTCAACAACGTGAATGATAAGATTCAGGAACTGATCGATGGAGTGAAGAAGGCCACGAAGCGCGTGCCGGTCGAGTACCAGAGGCCGCTCAAGCAGCAGATCGACAAGCTGAACATGATGGTCATCCAGATGGTGAACTACAAAAAGAAGTTCCAGGGCGACTACGACGCGACCCATGGCGAGTTCCAGAAGCTCGCGGATGCCATCTAGCCGGATTGTCCCTCGCGGGATGCGATGGCGTCGCCACGCTTCCGCGGTTTCGTAGACCGCTGCTTATCTTCCGATGCCGTCGGCGGAGTGCCGGCGTGTCGCACATTCCATCGCGCCCAAACGGTGCCAAGTTGCCGCTTCGAGCAGGCGCCGGGATAGCATACGCTTGAGCGCTTGCGTCCAGCCTCCAATCTGCGGCGGCACCGTCCTCGGCGTCGGAAATCGTTCCGGTATGCGATCGACGCCGAGACGGCGCCGCTACAGGAGTGTCCTGGACTGCGTCGAATCGGCGCCGTTGTAGACCGATTCGCGGAAGGTAGCCGCTTCAGGGAGAGAAGCGGCATTGCCACGTCTGACAAACCCCTTTACAGCGGCTAAATTCGTGCGAAATGAATATCTGATTCAAATGTTCATTTCTTCATGAGCCAGCTGGTTGATACTCGCAAAGACTCCAAACGCGCCCTGATTCTCGACGCGGCCAAGCGCCGTTTTGTGCGGTTTGGCATCCGGGCCACGACCATGCAGGAGATCGCCCGCGACACGGATATCGCCGTCGGGACGATCTACCAATTCTTCCCGGATAAGGACGCGCTCATCCGCGCCTGGGTCACCGATCATTGCCAGCAGATGTTCGACGAGCAGGCTGCGGTGCTCCGCACTCCGGAGAGCGCGGAGGATAAGCTGAAGCATTTCCTCACCCTGCGCTTTCGTGCCGAGCGCGCCGTGCGCGAAGAGCCGGCCATGCACGAGGTGGCCAAGGCGGTACGCCGGCTCATGCCGGAGATGGTGCAGGAGACGATCGCCTCGGTGTTCGGCTATCTGCGGACGATCCTGCAAGAGGGGCTGGATACGGGCAGCCTGCCCTCCGTCGAGCCGGAGACCGATACCGAGATTCTTTTTCATGCCCTCCGCGGCTTTTTCCCCACGGTCGACGATCCGATCATGGGCCCGCCGGAGGAGAAGACGATGCTGCGAGTGATCGATTGGTTTATCGACAAATGGAAACTGCCACGCCCGACATCCCACCGCTGAACGCTCCCGTGTCCGGCTCCGAGCCGGCCCGTGATCCCCTTTTCCGCGCCCGCGAGTTGACGAAAGTCTACCCGAGCGGCGAGACGGAGATTCGCGCCCTCGATGGCGTGGACGTCGATCTCTATGAAGGCGAATTGATCGTGCTCCTCGGCGCCTCGGGCAGCGGCAAATCCACACTCCTCAATATCCTCGGCGGCCTCGATGTGCCGAGCGGCGGCACGCTCAGCTACCGCGACCTGGATCTGACGCACGCCACGGAAAACGACCTCACGCTTTTCCGTCGCGATTCCGTGGGCTTCATCTTCCAGTTTTACAATCTCATCCCGAGCCTCACGGCGAAGGAAAACGTCGCGCTCATTACCGAGATCTCGCGCGACCCCATGACCCCGCAGGAGGCACTCGGTCTCGTGGAACTCAGCGATCGCATGGACCATTTCCCTTCGCAGATGTCCGGCGGTCAGCAGCAGCGCGTGGCCATCGCCCGCGCCATCGCCAAGCGCCCCGAGGTGCTCCTCTGCGACGAGCCTACCGGCGCGCTGGATGTGAAGACCGGCATCACCGTGCTGGAGGCGATCGAGCATGTAAATAAAACGCTCGGCACACTCACCGTGGTCATCACGCACAATGCGGTGATCGCCGACATGGCCGACCGCGTCATTCATCTTTCGGACGGCCACATCGTGGACATCCAGGAGAACAAGTCGCGCCGGCCTGTGCGGTCGCTCGCGTGGTGAAAAGTACTTAGTACTCAGTTCCTAGTTCTTAGTCAATCCACACGCCCGCAGATCCACTGAGCACTAAGAACCAAGAACTTCCCCAATAAATGCTCTCACCCCTCGACCTCAAGCTCCTCCGCGACATCGGCAAGATGAAAGGCCAGATGATCGCTGTGAGTGTCGTGATGGCGTGCGGGCTGGCCATGATGATCATGGCGCGCAGCCTCATCCTCTCGCTCGAGTCGACGCGCGATGTCTATTACGCGGACCATCGTTTCGCCGATGTCTTCTGCGATGTGAAGCGCGCGCCGAATGCACTGCGGGCGCGCCTCGCGCAGATCGATGGCGTGGCCACCGTCGA
>JBGGMZ010000013.1:0-3103 GCA_041287745.1 Chthoniobacter sp.
ACGCGTCGCGAGGGTCCGCCGCAGGCGAATCGGCGTAACGTGAATCGATCCTGGCATCCGATCTGACGTGATCGAAAGATTGTCGACTACCTTCGTAAGTCGTCCACCGAGACTAAGACTTTTCGAATGCAAGGTTTCGCCGCGAACCGCCGAACCCACTACCATTGGACTGGAGTCTGCGTAGCTTTTGAGCCTCCTCCAGTCAGGAAAAATTGGCAACTGACTCAGATGCTCTTCGACGAAGGCAGGCAACATTGACCTTGCTCGCGAGTGAGACACATCGCGGAGTGCCAAAAATGACAAGTTCAATTCAGGGGACATTGCAAAGGTTTTGAATTGAGCGCGGAATTCTGAGCCTTTCCCCTTGCGCCTAGCGATCTCCAGCATTCCAGGCGTTTCGGGTTTTGGTGACGGGGTGAAGTCACACCATTTTGCGTCCGCCAACTGAGTGGGACGCCTTCCACTCGCGATGAACAGGCTTATTAGTGTGAAATCTTCAAGATCAATTTTCCCGTCCTCCAATGCGTCAATGATCCGCTCCTGAAGCAGAGCAAACTCCATCGTCGTAAGGGGTCCGCGCAGCGGGCACCGGAGGGTCACTGCCTCTCCCTTCGGATTACCGGCTAGCGTCCATCCATATAGGAGAGGAACTACCGCGGCATCCAGCCCAGGATGCTGGGCAGTCGACCAATCGTTGAAGAAACCGACTAGTCGCCCAAGATGGTACTCAGTCCGCTTATCAAGCTTTGCTTTGAAGTTGATGATGCTTGTTGTGTCAAGGATCTCAATCTTATTGCCGACGCTAGTTATAGTGCGTAGCAGAAGCTTCATGGCTGAGTTCATATTGCTCGTGTGCCACGCAGAGTGGGACTGAGCGCATTCCGCTAACGCGGCGGAAAAACCTTTGTAAAGCGTCGGGGACGCGACGTCGAGGATGCTCTCCAACTCGATTTCGGTGTCTCGCGACAACTTCCACCTTGGAGCGTCAGGATCGAATTCGTACCCCTCACGAGAAAGCCGGGATCGCCGATCAGTCACGGCGACGTTGGTTTTATTGTTTTCCATTAGTTCCCCTTTTCCTTCTGCCCTTCTTTTCTAAACTGCTTCTGCAACTTCAGTGACGCTTTCTGCGCCTCGCGCTCAATGTGCCGCTTGGTATACGTCGCGGCAGTCCCAGAACCGTATTTCCAGCCGTATTTGTATTCGCGCCGGCGCTCTTCGTCGCCAGGCTTAATGCCCGCCTCGTCCATGTACTCTGAGAACCGGTCATTCGATGTGTGCCGCAGAATGTGAGCTGATAAGTCATGCAACCGCTTCGGTTCCGCGGCACGTAGGGCAGCGAAAACTTTATCGATCCCCTTTTGAGTGATCGGCTGCCCCTGAAACTCCCCCTCTGCATGGACGACGATGAGGAAGGCGTGCTTTCGTGTCCTCACAAAGCTCCTTCTCACTTTGGTGTACTCAAAAACCTCTGCGGCCAATGCCTCGGACATCGGAAGGCGACGGTCGAAGGTCTTGGTGACCGGCTGTCGCCGACGCGGGTCGGTAGGGTCATCCGCTCGCCGGGGGATCACGACTTCGTTATTCCTGAAATCGAAGTCGGTGACCTTCAACGTCAGCAGTTCACCAAGGCGGATGCCCAAATCGAGCAACAACTTCACCACGAGAGCGTTACGGCGCTGGAGATCAGGCTCGAAAGGGTTCTTCTGTGACCCGGGTTCGATCAATGCCAGCAGGCACGCCTGGGCCTCCTCGGATAGGCCTTGCCGAAGCCCAAGCCGATGAAAGCTCGATCGTGTAGGCCGCAGCAGCCGAAGGTGGGCCGCTATGCTATGGACCGATGCCTGGAGTTCCTGACTCCCAAAGCCATGGTCGTAGGCATACCGATTGATGTACCACTGGAGGTAACTGGCCGCGACCGAGATCCGGTTGTACTTCACGCCCGGCTCAACCTGCTTACCCGTGCCCCTGGCAGGCTTTCTTCGCCTCAGCGGCACGACCTTCGATCGGCAAACTTGCGGCGTGCGTCGGCGACCCAGCGCATCGACCAACGATTCAATCTCGGGCGGCGTCAGAACATCAAGGCACCCGCTCCTTATTCGAGCGCAGAGGTCCAAACCCTGCTCATCAAACCAGTCCAGCACATCCCGAATATGCTGCACATCCGCCAGCAGAGTGCTGGCTGCCTTGGAGGCGTTGCGCCTCTGGGTCGTGCAATAAAGCGTGGGATACCAGAGCGGCATCCGATCTTCTCCAAGAAGAATCGGATACCGCTCCCCAGACTCAAATCTGACTTCACGGACCGTCCTGCCCATCCCCAACCCCACCCATGCAACAAATGATGGAGGTAGGTTAAGTAGCAGTTTTCCGCACTACAAATGCACCAGTAGATTTTTCTTTAACTATCTGTAAATAAGAAGTTTATATGCAGAAATGGAACAGATATTAGGGAGGTAGGCCCTAGAACGGAATATCGTCGTCCTCGAACCCTGCATCCTGTGCCGGAGCCGGTGCGCTGCGCGGGGCGCTGCGTTCTGGTGCGGACGAAGACGCCGAGCGGCCGCCGGAATAACCGCCGCCGGAGCCGGCAGAACTGCCACCGCCGAACTCGCTGGCGCCGCCGCTGCCGGCGGTCTTGCCGTCGAGCATCTGCATCTCGTTGGCGTGGATTTCGGTGATGTAGCGATCCTGGCCGCTGGTCTTGTCCTGGTACTTGCGGGTGCGGATCGCGCCCTCGATGTAGACCTTGGAGCCCTTGCGGCAATACTGCGCGACGATTTCGCCGAGGCGATTGTGGAACACCACGTTATGCCACTCGGTGCGTTCCTGCTGGTTGCCTTCCTTGTCCTTCCAGGAATCGGAAGTCGCCAGCGTGATGTTGGTGACGCTGCCGCCATTGGCGAAAGTTTTGGCTTCGGGATCTTTGCCCAGGTTGCCGATGAGAATGACCTTGTTGATTCCGCGAGCCATGGGAGCCCCTCTAATGCGATGAGCCCTATTGTAAGAGCGCCGGGGCCCCGGATGCAGCGACGTAGTCGACGAATCGGGCTGCGGCTATCCGGGATGACTGGAGCCTGGGGTTCGGTGATGGGCGCTGGTCGGG
>JBGGMZ010000014.1:0-3692 GCA_041287745.1 Chthoniobacter sp.
GGCGAGCGCGAGACGACCAACGTCCCGTCGCAAGCGCTCTTCATGCTGAACAGCGGCTTTGCCGCCAAGCGGGCCGAGCGCCTCGGCGAACGCGTGGTGGCTGGGTATCCCGCGGGACCGAATGGCGGCCTCGGCGCGAACCTGCAGGAGCGCATCACGTATGCCTACTGGCTGGTCTTCTCCCGCCCGCCGGATGCCAACGAGCGCACCGCGGCGACGAACTTCTTCACCCGCTTCCCTGCCAGCTGGGCCAAGGGCCAGAGCGGCGCCGCCGGCGTGCGCGATGCCGATGCCGCCAAGGCGGCGTGGACCAGCTTCTGCCGCGCGCTCTTCGCCAGCGCCGAGTTCCGTTACATCAACTGATGCTCTTCCTCCGATACCGCCATGAATAGCTTCGACCACTCCTGCAACCACATCACGCCCCTCTTCACCCGGCGCGATATTCTCCGCAATGTCTCCTGCGGCTTTGGCTGGCTGGCTTTCCTCGGTATGGCCAATCGCGCCGCGGCCACCACGGCAGCGGGCACAGCGCTGGAGAATCCGCTCGCGCCGAAGAAGCCGCATTTTCCCGCGCGAGCCAAGCGCGTGATCTTCCTCACCATGCGCGGCGGGCCGTCGCACGTGGACACGTTCGACTACAAGCCGCAACTCGTGGCCGACACCGGCAAGCCCGGCAAACGTCCCGGCACGCAGCTCCTCGGCTCGAAGTGGAAGTTCAACCAAAGCGGGCACAGCGGGCTGTGGATCTCCGAGGCGTTTCCGAATGTCGCCAAGCATGCCGATGAACTCTGCCTCGTGCGCAGCATGCAGACCGATTTGCCCAGCCATCCGCAGGCCTTCCTGAAGATGCACACGGGCAGCTTCCAGTTCGTGCGCCCGTCGCTCGGCGCGTGGACGCTCTACGGTCTCGGCACAGAAAACCAAAATCTCCCCGGCTTCATCACGCTCACCCCGCCGAGTGCCTTTGGCGGCGCGCAGAATTATGGTAGCGCGTTTTTGCCCGCGATTTATCAGGCCCAGCGGATCGGCCAGGAAGCCCGGCCCATCGCCGGCGCGGAAGTACGCAATCTCGATACTTCACTCAGCACGCAGGCCCAGCGCAATGAGCTCGCGCTCGTGCAGGCTCTGAACCAGGAGAAGCTGGCCCGCGATCAATTCAACCCCGAGGTGGAAGGGGTGATCCAGTCCTACGAACTGGCCTTCAAGATGCAGAGCCAGATGCCGCAGGTGATGGATCTCTCAAAGGAAACGCCCGCGACGATGAAGCTCTACGGCATCGGCGATCAGGCCACGGATGACTTTGGCCGCAAGTGCCTGCTCGCGCGTCGCTGCGTGGAGGCGGGTGTGCGGTTTGTGGAGATCACTCACGGCAACTGGGATCAGCATTTCAATCTCTCCAACGCGCTCGCCGCAAATGCGAAATCCGTCGACGCGCCGATCGCCGGTCTGCTCACAGATTTGCACCAGCGCGGCTTGCTCAAGGACACGCTCGTCGTGTGGGCCGGTGAATTTGGCCGCACCCCGCACGCCCAGGGCGGCGACGGCCGCGACCACAACAACAAGGCCTTCACCATCTGGATGGCCGGCGGCGGCGTGAAAGGCGGCCTGAGCTACGGCCAGACCGACGAGTACGGCTACGAAGCGGTGGAAAACAAAGTGCAGATCAACGACCTGCACGCCACGTTCCTCGCTCTCCTCGGCCTCGACCACGAGAAGCTCAGCTTCAACTACGCCGGCCGCGACTTCCGCCTGACGAACGTCGGCGGCAGCGTGGTGAAGGACATCATGGCATAGCGGAGACCTTCTCGATTCGAAATCACCTCTTCGCGGGGTCAGGATTCTGACTGTAGCCGCGTGGCGAGTTTGTCATACGCATCCATCTTGTCGGCGTATTTGTGCTTAACCAAGGCCGCGCGGTGGCTGGCAATCAGTTGCGGCAAATCCTGGCGGCCGCATAGCTTGGCCGTAACAATACCTCGCGTGGCGCGAATGTATCGATTCTCGGCATAAAGCGCATCTTTGGATATATCTCGGTTCAAATGTTGTTCGATTGCACTGAGTGAACCGACCTCGGCAAAAGCATCCCGAACATACCTGTCATACAACTTCCGTTGTTTTTCTACAGCCTTGGCCACGTCGTTCTCCTCGTACAATCGAACACGAGCTATCAGCGGATCCTTGAATATGTGCCAGAACGGCTGTTTCCAGACCACGACCCTCCCGACGGAAGCATACACTGTAGAGGTGCGGAGTGCTGCATCAGGTTCCGTACTTTCGGGCGGCAGGATTCGGTTAAATATTTCCTCTGTTTGGTGATGACGGACTCTGATGCGTGCCTCTACCTGCAATCCATATTTGGCTAGAACGTCGAAATTGTATTCCAGCAATAGCCCGTTCTGCTCTTTCCGAAACGGGATATAATCACGGAATACTTTTCCAATGGAAAAACCATCGGGCGCCAACATCTCTGCGATGGCGTCGGTAAATCGACGCAGTTTGGAAGCCATATCTTTCGTTGCGATGATTTCGTCACCGCAAGGGCCGACGGAATTCGGATCCGTGGAAATCGACCGGCCCCTCGGCCTTACGGCAGCGGCTTGACGAAGATATTCTTGAAGTGCACTTCGCTGCCCGGGTCGTGGCCCTGCAGGGCGAAGGTGCCGTGGTCGATCTTGCGGCCGATATGATTCGGCTTCGGCTGGAAATCGTCCGGCTCGGTGTAATCGACGATCACCTTGTCGTTCACCTTGGTGATGACGTGCTTGCCCTCGACCTTGATGGTGAGGGTGAACCATTCGTCGTCCTTGGCCGGCGCCTCGAAGTTATCGACGATGTCGTAAAGACCGGCGGTTTTCTTCGGATCTTTATGGGTATTGTTCACCTGCACCTCGAAGCCCTTGTCCGGCCAGCCGGCCTCCTGCCACGCGGTGTGGAAGTAGAAACCCGAATTCGACCCGTGGCGGGCCATGACGTCGGCCTTCACCTCGAAGTTCTTGAAATCGTGCCCCTTCACATCACCGAGGTAGAAGAGGTGCGAACGTTCGCCGTGGATGACAATCTCGCCATTCTCCACCGAGAAGGTGCCGGGCTTGTCGCTGGCCTTCCAGCCGTCGAGCGACTTGCCATCAAAGAGAGAGATCCAGCCGTCATTCGAATCGGCAGCGAAAGCGGAAAGAGCGAAACCGGCGAGTGCCGCAAACAGGAGGGACTTTTTCATTGGAGGCGGCGACGCTAGCAGCGCGGCTGCTGGACCTGCAATGACGAATGGTAGCGAGATAAGCTACGCGATTGCGGAAGCGGCCACGCGTTTTTTTCACCACGAAGACACGAAGGCACGAAGAAAAGGCAGACGAAGTGAGGAGCTTCCCACCTTTCTCCCCCCTTCGTGTCTTCGCGCCTTCGTGGTTAAATTACCCCGTTCACGTCGCCTTCGGCGTGTCCATCAGGGCGAGGATGTGCTGCCTCTTCGCCTGGTAGTCCAGCGAGTGAAAAAGGCGGATCTCATCGACGCGGCGGGCACCGTTCAGTGCGTCGAGGAAGAGCGTATATTGCTCGGCGAGCTCGTTGGTCTCGAGATAGCGGCCGCGCAGGTTGGCGTCGGCGTAAGCATGGGGAGTCTGCCGCGAGAAAAGGTGGAAGCGCAGCCAGCGCCGGTCCAGGCGCGAGACCTTTTGCGTCTTGCGGAAGAAGGC
>JBGGMZ010000015.1:0-6314 GCA_041287745.1 Chthoniobacter sp.
CTGCGCGCGGGGCAATGAAAGAAGGAACTGGTGCTTACTTTCGGTCGATCGGATGTCTTTCACGACTTTTGTAAATCGTTCATTATCAGGGCTTCGAATTTCCAGTTCCTGAGGAGGCGCATTGCGTGGATTCCGAGTAGAACTCACGAGCTAAAGTCCTTCGGGAAAGCGGTCGGCGAATCCTGCCGAGAAATAGCTCCAGTGCGGGCATCGACACGAATATAACCGTGCGGCGTGCCTGCGAAGCCGAAAAACACCTGCGCTACCCAATAGCTGCCGTGACGCTCAGGTGTGCCGACATAACCGCAGCCAGAAATGAAGCGGTGAAAGTAAGCTGTCGCCAAAACCTGGGCTTCATTGCGGTCAATGCCATCGGTGGCGATAACTCGCGCCGCCTCCTGCTGGGTCTTCGTGTAGCTGTCATTGCGCGCGGTTTGCGGCGTCGAGCAAGCGCATGCAACGAAAAGAAGAATAATAGCGGCTACGATTCTCACGAGCGTGTGAATGCGCCTAACATGTTATTAGACCGACCGGGGGGAGAGGTGTTTCATCGGCATATTCTTGGATTTATGCACCGCCGGTGAGGATGGAAGAATGGGGGCTGACATTGCGCAAGAGAAAAAGGAGCGATTTGGGTGGTTGGTTTTGGGCAGCGGTCGGAGTATGGGGCGCTTCTTAAGATCGCCTTCATATGCCGACTGATTTTGCCTTAGTGGCTTCCCGGGTGCGGATTGTTGGCTGGAGCGTCGGCAAATCGTGTGCGGGGAAGTCGGCGAAGGAACCATTTCGAAAATTCAGGAGGAACGACTTGGCCCGGGGACTTCTTGAAATGCACTTGGGAAAACATTCTCCGGGGCGAAGGTCGCGGTTGCAGGGTGGGGGGCAGGGGATGGGGTGGAAACTCTGACCGGGAGAGCCGCCCGCCGCCTTTCACGAAACCTGCTGTGAATACGCTCGACCGGGGGACCAAGACCGGCGTTGCTGCGGGATTATCAAATTGAAACCGGCTGACGACTCGTGGAATCCGAAAAACTCCAACTGAAATCGAAGCGTGCCTGGGGCGTAGGCATCGGCGCGGGTATCCTCGGCGCGATTCTGGTTGCGTTGAAATACGCACTGCGACCGCCGACAAAGCGGCGGGTGCCGGATGCGATTTCGCCGGCGGTATTTGCCACGAAAGTGCGGCACACCAGTCTCGGGCCGATGGTTTATCATGAGGCGGGGAGCGGTGTCCCGCTGGTGTTCGTCCACAATGTGGGCTTCGGCGCTTCGTCGTATGAATGGTCGAAGGTCTATCCGGAATTTGCGGCGCGCCACCGGGTTATCGCGGTCGACCTCATCGGCTTCGGGGAATCGGCCCGGCCGGCGGTGCGACTGGCCTCGACGGATTGCGTGCGGACCTTGGCGGAATTTTTGCGCAGCTTCGAATGGGACCAGCCGGCGGTCCTCGTGGCCAGCGGTTGGTCGGCAGGGCTCTGCGTCTACCTGGCCACGCAACACCCGGAGCTCGTCTCCCGGCTTATTCTGCATATGCCCAATGGCTCGGGCGACATCGGCAGCCATGCGCTGTCGTTGTTTTCCCGCTGGCTCTATCGCACGCCGCTCCTGGCGCGTTTCCTTTATCGCAACCATCTCTCGACCAAATCCTCGGTGGCTGGCTGGCTGCGCAAAGGGGTCTTCATCGATCCCGCGGCAGTGACGGAGGAGATGATCGACGTGATGACCACCTGCGCCCAGCAGCCCTCGGCCGAGCACGCGGCGCTGGCCTGGCTCGGGGGCAGTCTCAGCTTTGACCTGGAGGCCCGCCTGCGCATGCTCATACGGCCGATGGCGCTCCTCTGGAGCGAGGAGCGGGTGCCGGAGGCGAAAGGGCAGGCGCTACTGATGCAAAAGCGGGTGACGGGCTGCCCGCTTTCAGTCCTCGCCCACGGCGGCATCATGGCGGCCCTGGAGGCGCCGAAGACGATGATCGAAGCGCTCGATGAGCAGTTGCGCAGCGACTTGCGCGTCTTGAAAGCTTCGTAAACCGCGGCGGCGCACCCTGTCACGCATGGGAAATTTCGATTGTCACGCTCGCCGCGGTTCGTTAATAGCCAGCACACCTTTATGAAGCGAATCACTGTTCCGGCAGCCCTCGCGCTGACCATCGCCATCTTCAGCGCCTGCGTGGATGAGCCACCGAGGAAGCCCAAAAAATCCGGCTTCCATCCGCCGCCGCCGAGCACGACCGAGCTGGCAAGTGTGCCGCCGGATGAGAATGCGCCTCCCGAGAGCACCAAGCCGCCCGAGAGCACGAAACCGCCGGAGAACACCAAGCCTCCGTCTCCCGTGCCGGAAGCGCCGGTGAAGACGGGCGAGATTCCCTATGCCAAGCCGGTGCCCGGCAAGCCGGGCTTCGTCTTCAGCCCTTACGATCAATACAAGGGTTATATCGACGTGCGCGGCTTCCCTCCGGGCACGGAAGTGAAGGACCCGTATTCGGGCAAGAGCTTCCTCGTTCCCTAGCGCGACACTCAACCAGAGTTTTCAGCCCGGCCCGCCGGCTCCGCGCCGCAGGCCGGGCTTTTTTGCCCATCTTCCATGACACGACTGGCCATCATCGGACCCGGATTGCTCGGCGGCTCCATCGCGCTCGCAGCGCGCCGGGCCGAGAGCTTTCACGTGGCGGTGTGGGCTCGACGGCCGGAGGCAGTCGCGGAATTGGAAAAGCGGGCGGTGGCGGACAGTGCGTCGACGGATCTCGCGGTGGTGGTGAAGGATGCAGATATCGTGGTGCTGGCGGTGCCGATCGGCGTGATGGCGTCGCTCGCCCGGCAGATCGTTCCGCTGTTGAATACTGGGGCGGTGGTTACCGACGTGGGCAGCGTGAAGGCGCCCGTGGTGGAGGAGTTGAACGCGATCTTTACGCAGGGAGCACGGTTCGTCGGCAGCCATCCCATGGCGGGCTCGGAGCAGACCGGGCTGGAGGCCGCCCGGGTCGGGCTTTTCGATGACGCACCTTGTATCGTGACGCCGGATGCGGACTCGGACAGTGCAGCCGTGGCGACGATTCACCGTTTTTGGGAAACTCTCGGCGGCCGCGTGCTGGAGCTCTCGCCCGAGGTGCACGATGAGATCGTCGCGCTGGTCAGCCATTTTCCCCATCTACTCGCCGCCGTGCTGGTGAATCTCGTGACAGAAAAAAACGCGTCCGCCTTCGCTTTTGCCGGTCCGGGATTCCGCGATACGACCCGCGTAGCCAGCGGCCCGCCGGAAATGTGGACCGAGATTTTGCGTAGCAATCACACAGCGGTCCGGGCGTCTGTGGAAGCGATGATTGAAAAGCTGCGCGAAATCGCAACACTGCTCGACCACGACGCCTCGATGACCGACATCCTCACCCAAGCCAAAACGCAGCGAGACCAGCTGCGATTCCCAAAATCTTCGCATGTCTGACTGGAAAATACGCCGCGCCCCCACCATCCAAACTGAACTCGAGGTCCCTGGCGACAAGAGCATCTCGCACCGTGCGGTGATGCTGGCGTCGATCAGCAACGGCACGTGTGTGATCCGTGGCTTTCTACCGAGTGAGGATTGCCTCTGCACGGTGGCTGCGATGCGTGCGCTGGGCATCCCGATCGAGAGTGCGGATGAGACGACACTCATCGTGCAAGGCAAGCGCCGCGTCTTTACCGCGCCGAAGCAGGATATCGACTGCGGCAACTCCGGAACGACCATGCGCCTCATGGCCGGCCTTCTTGCCGGGCAGCCTTTCCGCAGCCGTCTCATCGGCGACGCCTCGCTCTCGAAGCGGCCGATGCGCCGCGTGATGGAACCGCTCATGCAGATGGGCGCGAAGATCACGGCCGAAGGCAAGGACGGGCGTCCTCCGCTCGTCATCGAAGGCGGCAATCTGCAGCCGATCGATTACGTGAGCCCGGTGGCCAGCGCGCAGGTGAAGAGCGCGGTCCTGTTTGCCGGCATGTTTGCCAAGGGCCGCACAAGCGTGACTGAGCCCGTCCAGAGCCGCAATCACACCGAGCGCATGCTCGAGTATTTCCTCGTTCGTCCCAAGAAGACCGATCTGACTGTCTCGGTTCACGGTGGCTTCACGCCGGAGTCGCGTGACTTCCAGGTGCCGGGCGATATCTCCAGCGCCGCCTTCTGGCTGGTCGCGGCGGCGGCGCAACCACGCTCGCATCTGCTCATTAAAAACATCGGCCTCAATGAAACTCGCACCGGGGTGCTCGCCGTGCTCGTCCGCATGGGCGCGCAGGTGCGCGAGATCGTGGAGACGGAAGAGGCGGAACCGCTCGGCGTCATCGAGGTGCGCGGTGCGCGCCTGAAGGGCACTGAAATCGGCGGCAAGGAGATCCCGAATGTCATCGACGAATTGCCGATCCTGGCCGTGGCTGCCGCGCTGGCCAATGGCACGACGACCATCCGCGACGCCGGTGAATTGCGCGTGAAGGAGACCGACCGTCTGGCCGCTGTCGCGACGAATCTTCGCGCCATGGGCGCGCAGGTCCAGGAGACGGAAGATGGCATGGTCATTACCGGTGGCGTGCCCTTGCACGGTGCGCGGCTCGATAGCTTCGGCGATCACCGCATCGCCATGGCTTTCGCCATTGCCGGTTTGTTTGCCGAAGGCGAAACCGTGATCACGAATACCGAGTGCGTGAATACGTCCTACCCGGGCTTTTACCAGGCGCTGGAGCGGATCTTGAAGGAGCCGCCGGGCCAGCAGACACCGGTCATCACCTCACTCCCCAACGCCTGACGCCGTGGCCGAAGAATATCCGCACATTGTCGTAGCCATCGATGGCCCCGCTGCCTCCGGCAAGAGCAGCGTCGCCCGCGTGCTCGCTCGCAAACTCCGCTACGTTTACGTCAACACCGGCGCGATGTATCGCGCGGTGACCTGGCTGGCCGTGGAGAAGGGCGTGCCAGTGGCGGATGCCGGCCGGGTGCAGCAGTTGCTCCATTTCACGAAGGTGGAATGTGGCGTGCAGGATGGGCAGTCGACGATCTTGCTGGATGATGTGGACCCTTCGGAACATCTCGTGGACGAAGCGGTCAATTCCAACGTCTCGGCCATCGCGAGTCTTCCCGATGTGCGTCGCCTGCTCACGAAGAAGCAGCGGGCATTTGCCTTCGATCACGACATCGTCATGGAAGGGCGTGATATCGGCTCCACCGTTTTTCCCGAGACCCCTTACAAGTTCTACATCGACGCCTCGCCGGAAGTGCGCGCGCAGCGTCGTGCGAAGCAGGGTCTGCAGGATTCCATCGCCGCACGGGACAAGATCGATTCGTCGCGCCGGACTTCGCCGCTGGTCATCGCGGAAGATGCGCATGTCATCGATAGCTCCAACCTCACGGTCGACGGCGTGGTCGGTGAAATCTTTGGAAGGTTGAAGCAAAAGGGGCTGCCGCTCGGGGATCTGTAGCGATGGGATTCTGGTACCGCTTCGGTTTTCTCACAGCACAGGTCATCGGGAAGACGCTCTTCTCGTTCAAGGTGGTGCATCGTGAGCGCATCATCGAGGAGGGTGGCTGCATTCTCGCGATGAACCACGAGAGTTATATCGATCCGCCCCTGGCGGGTGTCGCGTGTCACCGCGAGCTCTTTTATCTCGCGCGCAAGACTCTGCTGAAATGGCCGATCCTGGGACCCATCCTGCCGCACATGAATGTGATCCCGGTGGACCAGGAACGCGCGGACATGAGCGCGCTGAAGACGGTCATCAAGCGAGTGCGTGCCGGTCACGCGACGGTCATTTTTCCCGAGGGCGGCCGGACCACCGATGGCAACTTGCAGCCGGCGCAGCCGGGATTGGGCCTGGTCATCGCCAAGACGCTCGCGCCCGTGGTGCCGATGCGCATCTTTGGAGCTCACAAAGCCTTCCCCATGGGCGGCAAGCCGCGTCCATTCACGCCGGTCACGATCGTCGTCGGGGAACCGATCTATTTCACCAAGGACGATCTGGTCGGTGAAGGGCGCGAGCTTTATCAGCGGCTGAGTGAGCGCGTGATGGAGCGCATCGCGGCGATCAAATACGAACGGCCCTGAGTCGCCCTAGGTCTCGATCACGCCTTGCAGCGCCAGCTCATCGAGCGTGAAGGTGCGCCGGCGGCCCGTGCGGCGATGGCGGAAGGCCACAGCGTGCCAGCCGATCATGCGTTCCGGTTCGTAGACCGCGGAACCGATGCGGATGGGGCGATGCGTGAGGATGCGATGAATGATCTGCTCGTAGCGCGAGCGGGGCAGCGTGCGGTGGGTGCGGCGGTTCCACTCGATGCGATGACCTGCGTCCTCGTAACGTGAGGGACGG
>JBGGMZ010000016.1:0-11351 GCA_041287745.1 Chthoniobacter sp.
GAAAGTAACTTCCGGATAAACGAGGTGAATTAGGAACGCAGGAAAGCAGGAAGGATTTGTTTTTCGTTCCTGTGTTCCTGCTTTCCTGATTCAAAATTCTACCCCGCCGGATTCGGAAACTTCTTTTGGCAGACTCTCTAAGTAATCGAGAGGTGCCCGAGCGCCAGCAGGCCGTAGAAGGTGTACTCGGCGTCGAGATGGTCGTCGGCCCAGTGGCCGTGGAAGCCGCCATCGGCGTTCCAGAGGGTGTCGATGAAATCGAGGCAGCGCTCGCGGACAGCCTGCGGTACTTCGCGATCGAGACAGGAGAGGGCGTGCAATGCGGTGGCAGTGGAGAGCAGGTCGGGCATGGGTGCGTTGGGCATGGCGAGGAAGCCGCCCTCGGGATGCACTTGCGCGAGGAGCCAGTCGCCGACGCTTTGATTCACCGGCACCCGCAGTTGATGAAGCAGAGTGACCGCGGCGGCGGTCGCGTTGGTGGAGCCGATCTTAAGTCCGCGTGCATTGGCCCAGGCGCCATCGGGGGTTTCAAGGAACTTGAGGCACTGCACCATGTGCAGCGCGTCGGGCACCTCGCGACCGAGATCTTGATACGCGCCGAGGGCGACGAAGCAGCCGTAGGCGTTGCCGTGGGCGTCGTCGATGTCGGCGTCGTAGCCGCCGTCGCGGGAACGATACTGCTCGATGCGGGCGAGCACCGATTCCGCGAGTCCGGCGGGTGCGTGGTCCAGGCCGACTGCAGCCCAGCAGCGCGCCAGGGCGCTGAGGTGGACGAAGTCGAGATTCGCGCCGTCGCCGTGGGTGCGGAGCCAATGGCAAATGGCAGATTGCAGATGGCTGACGCGGTCTTCGGCCTGCATCGCTTGCAGGCCGGCGAGAGCGAAGATCGTGTAGTAGAGATCGGGACGGCCATCGCGGTCCACGGCACCACCCTCGGGGGAAAATTGCCGCTCAAAAAACGCGCGCACCAAGTCCGCCGAATCGCCGAGCAGCTTCGGCGCGACGCGGGCAATTTGCAGCATTTGCAGGCGGAGGCTCATGCGGCAAATAGCTCGCGAAGAAGAGCCGCCAGGTCGGCGCGCGACATCCGCTTTTCCGCGATCGCAATCATCGCCTCGTAGAGCTCTGCCGTGGCTGTGTGCGTCTCAATCCGATTGCTCTGGAGGAAAGCCAACGCTGCGCCCATGGCCGTGCGTTTGTTCCCATCCAGAAACGCCTGCGCCTCGGCGATGTGGTAGGCGTAGCCAGCGGCAACCTCATATAAATCGCCGTTGGCGTAGAAATAAATGTTCTGCGGCTGAAAGACTGCAGATTCCATCCCACCTCGGTCGCGAATCCCAGGCGTGCCACCGAAACGAGCGATCTGTCGCGCGTGAATGATTTCAACTTGCGCAACCGAAATGAAGACCGGCTCACTCACTCCGCGAGCTTTTTAAACAGCTCTGAGTGCTGCTCGAAGACGCGCTCTACGGCTACATCGAACGTCCGGTCATCGACGTAACGCACGCCTTGGCCATTCACGGAAGCGCTCTCTTTCTCTGCTTCCCGAACGAACGAGAAAACCTCCCGCTGCTCTTCCAGCGGCAAGGCTTTGATCTGTTCGATAATTTCAGCGGCAGACATCTGCAGAAAGCCTACTTCCGAAACCTGTTTGCGGCAAGCTTGCGCGGCGCCTTACGCCGTGGCCAGAGCCACGCCGGCAAGGTTCTTTTGCTCGAATTCCTTGCACCAGCCTTTGATTTCCGCGTCGTTGAAGATCTTGCCGATGACGCGGCGGAGGAGGCCCTTGAGATTGGCGTTCTCGACGTCGCGCAGGCTGCGGATGGCTTCTTCCTTGTAGCTCTCGAGGAGCGTGCGGCAACGTTCGTCGGCGCGGAGTTCGAGATAGAGCGCTTCGATTTCGGCCGGCGTGGCGGTGGAAAGGCGGCGCCAGTGGGCTTCCAGTGCGACTTTGTGGGCGGCGCGTTTTTCGGCGAGCGCTTTGTCGGCGCCGCTGGCTTCGAGATTCGCCCGCTCGTAGGCGATGGCGAGGAGGAGGCTCGGGCGGAGGCCGGCGATGTCATTCGTCTCGCCGCTGGCACCGAGATCGCTCAGGTCGTCGCGGATCTGGTAGGCGATACCGAGCGCGTCGCTATAGGCGGCGAGCACTTCTTCATTCTCCTCGTGCTGGCCGGCGTAGACGGCGCCGAGCTGCAGAGCGACGCCAAAGGCAGGCGCTGTCTTTTTGCGGAAAATATCGAGCACCTCTGGCGAAGAGAGCGGCTTCGGATGGCGAGCCCAGACGAGCTCGGCGCCCTGGCCGCGGCAGAGTTCACGCTGACCCTCGGCAGCGATGCGCAGCATGACGGCCTTTTGCTCCGCGCTGGCATTGCAGGCGGCGAGGAGGCGGTAACCTTCGCCGATGAGCAGGTCGCCGACATTGAGCGCGACGGCGATGCCGTGCTCTTCGTGCAGCGTGGGTTCACCGTAACGCTTGGCGTCGTTGTCCTCGATGTCGTCGTGAATGAGCGAGGCTTTGTGGAAGCACTCGATCGCCACAGCGACCTTGCGCAGGTCGTCGGGAATCGGGGCGCCGGGCGTGACGCGGAGAGCCTGATACGACGCCACGGTGAGGAAGGGCCGCCAGCGCTTGCCGGCACGACCCAGCCACTGGCGGGCGATCTTTTCCGTCTCGCCCTCGGCGGGACCCATGATCGAGTCCAGGTTCAGCGGGGTGAACCAGAAGTCGATGTCGTCGCGGAGCTGGCTGAGGTCGAGGCGGCGCGTCTGGTCGTCGCTGGTGAGGTGGATGTAATCCCACACCCAATCGAGGTCGACATTGGTATCGATGCAATCGTCCTGCAGCAACGGCACCGCGACGCCGGGAATGGCGGCCGCTTCCATATAAGGAAAGGCGCGCTCCAGCACGCTGATGCAGCTCACACCCACGATGGCCTCGATCTTCCCGGTCTGGATGAGCGACATAACTATGGCGCTGCCTTCCGCCACGAGCACGGCGTAGCCGAGACGCTCGGCCTCAGCCTGCAAATCCTGGATGGTGCAGAGGCCGCACTGCTTGCAGAGCAGGCCAAATTCATCGAACGGCGCCGGGCAGCGATCCTCCACGCGCAGGCATTTCGGCAAAAGCAGGAGGCGGCGCTCGAATGGAACAGCGGCCAGTTGCTCGCGCCACATCTCGTTGTTCAGCAGCACGCCGATGTAATCGCGATAGATCGGGTCGCACTGGAATTTCGCGATAAGCACGTCCGCATGCACCTTGAGGTCATCCGCCGGGAGCGGCGGAACCGGCTTGTGCTCAGCCACATAAGCACGCACCTGCTCCAGGATGTACTGCCGCTGGATGGGCGTCTGCGGGATGTTCTTCTTCGGAGGACGGATCTTCTGCTGCGGGACCGCGCGCGGAAGCGTGAAAGCGATAGGGGGAGCAGCGGGCACGTGGGACATCGGGCGGGAGTATCTTTCTCCCCCCGCCAATCCGCAACGGGGAAGTTTATTAGCGTACCTTACGGAAGCGACGGTGACAATAATGCCCCGGCCTTCGCGCTACGGGTCTCTTAAGGGTTGAGCGTTTTGCGCAGGCTCTCGATGGCGTCTGCAGTCCGCTTCTTCCGATAGGTCATGATCTCGGGCTGCCACTGGGGGGCGGATTTGGAGAGTTCGTCGAGCAATCGGGCGGCGGCTTCCATTTCCTGCAGTGCGCCCTGAATATCGCTCTGGGCCTTCAGTCGCTCGCCCTTCTGCACATGCAGATAGGCGCTCACAAAGGCATCTTCGGGGCCATGCTGCGGGACGAACCCAATCGGATTTCCCGGCTGCGGAGCCGCGAGCTCAGGAGAGGGCGTGCCGGGCGCGGGAGGCGCGATCTCGAGGCCTTCGAGGATGACAGTGTCGCCGGGCTGAACGTTGACGCCTGCGCGGACGGATTCTGGCAGGATATTGGCAATGGACGTAGCCGGCTCGACGTTGGTCACGCGCAGGCGGGCGATGGTCTCGTTGCCACGCATCACCTTAAAGACGGTGCGAGGCATCACCCCCTGCTTTTCGCCCATGCTGAGAACGGCGAAATGCCAGGCGGCATTGACGGCGAGGACGCGGCCCTGAAGGGCCGGCTTTGCTGTGTCGCTGGTGGCCGGTGGGGCTTTACTCGTCGCAGGAGGGGCCGCTTCCATTTCTGCGAGACGCTGGCGCAACTGATCGAGGCGCAATTGCAATTCCGCATCGGCCATTTTGATCTGCGCGAGCGCTTCCTTCGCCTCGCGGAGTTTGGTTTGCGCCTCGGAGGATTTGCCGGCCGCCTGCAGCTGTTGACCCTCCAGCATGGCGGCAAAACTCTTGAGCGTTAGATCATTCACCTGCTTCTCCGCCGCCGAGGGCGGGGTTGCAGATCGGATGATGGTCTTGTGCGGACCTTTCACGCGGACCTGGCCATCACCCTCCAGGGTGATCTCCACATCTTCGGCCTGGATGACATTGATATCGTTCGCCACTTCGACCTTTCCGAGCAAATGAGCAGTCTTGGTATTCGGGTCGTAGCGAACGGTATCGGCGGTCATACTGTATCGCCCCCAAGTCACGCGCACGTGCCCTTCGGCAATCGCGATCCCATTCTCCATTCGCGTGGAATCAGCCTGGATATCGATTGGCTTGTCCGTCGGTTTCACCGCATTCCCCGGCGCAGCGAGCGTGCCCTTGAGATCGAGCGTCCCCGTGCCGGTCTTTTCCGAGCCGCTTACCCCCGCAATGTTGAGGGTGCCGCCGCTGAGGTTGATTGTGCCAGAGCCGGTCAGATTCAGGGTCGCCGCGATGATCTGATCGACCAGAGCGATCTGCTCCGGCGTATTGCGGACGAGGAGCCGGTTGGTCGCGGGAATGAAGACCGCCGTTGCTGCACCCTCGAAGACGAGGCCACGGGAGACGAGCCAATCCTTGGCTGAGATACGCTCCTTGCCATCACCACCCGGTTTCGGCGGAATCAGGTCTGGCTCAACCTTCCACTCCTTGGTGATGAGGCCAGTGGTGGCGGCCCCGGGGGGCGGAAGAAGATTCCTGACAGCGGCTTCCTCCGGCGGCGCGGGAGCGGCTGGTTTGGCGGGCCTGAGCTCCACTGCGGTCGGGGTGTAGATCTCGTCGAGACCGGCCAGCCCAGCGACGTATTTTATGGCTTCGATCAGTGGGATGTTGGTCAAGTCGATGGTGATCCTCGCCTCTTCCGGATTGATCCCACCCGCCGGAACAGGACCGGGCACAAATTGGATTTTAATCCCCTTCTTTTCAGGATCGAAAGCCACGGCTTGCTTGGTGAGGGCGTCGATCGCTTCGGCGAGAGTGGCGTCGCGGATTTCGAATTTCGGAATGACGATCTCGATGGCTTTTTTGCGGACAGGGCCATCCAGCTGCGGGCCTGGAAGAGGTGGGGGAAATCCGGCTGCAAACGCATCGGGCGGGAGAGTGCCGATCACGATGGCACCTGGGCGGAAGTCCAAAGTCTGGTTCGCCAGACCGGCGAGATACTTCACCGCTTCAGCCAGCGGAATCTGCGTGAGCGAGACGGTGATTTTCGCCGGGTTGGCTTCGACCGAAGGCGCAGCGACAATGGAGATGGCGGGCTTGTCACCAGAAGCTTCCGTGACCTTCTGCTGCAAAGTGGCGACGGCTTCTTGCAGCGTGGCGTCGCGGAATTCCAGCTTCGGAATGACGATTTGAGCGGCGGCCTCCTTCGTTTCATCCGCGGTGGGTAAAGCCCTCGCTGGCGCCGCGGCGACGAGCAGGCGGGGCGAGATGAAGACCGCCAATTGGTCGTGCGGAGCCGTCTGCTCGAAGGGTTTGACGTCGGCGCTTTCCGGGAGCGACGGAATCATCGCCGTCTCTGCGGATTTCAACTGAATGGTCTCCTCTTTTTTGCGCTCGGAGAAGACAGTGGAGTAGCGATGCCCGAGAGGCACTTGGGGCATGGCTCCTTTCTCATCACCGAGGGCATTCCGAGGGGCGGGGTAGGTCTTCGCATCATCCGTGTCGACGAAGCCGAGAAACTGCACCTGGCTGACGGTCGTGCGGAGCTCCAGCGAGCCGTCTTCCTTCAGCCGCGGCTCCACGTCCATGGTGGTGCCAACATTTTTCGTTTCGTATTGGGTGGGCATCCATTTGCCGTCCTGCTTTTCCCACGCCGTCGGATAACGCAATTCTTTGATGATCTCGATCATCGCGCGCAGGTTGATGCGGGTCGTCACGCGCGGTGATGCGGCGATCGTCACGCCCTTCCTTTGATTCAACGCTCGATAAATCACCTGGAACTGCGGGTCGGAGAAGATCGTCAGTTTGTTGAGGTCAGACGCGGTGCCATCCTTCACGGGAATCTCAACGAACTTGGCTTCGATCTCAATCTCCGGGCCGAATGGACGTGCCGCTTTGGGTTCCGTGGGGGTTGCGGGTTTTTCGTCGGCCCCTTGCAATTGAGCCGCGGTGCAGAGGGCAAGGGTGAGAAGGATCGCCGTCGAGCCGATGGCGGCGGCGAACCTGCCGAGCGGGCGCCGATCGCGGCGACCATCCACAATTGCTACGATGCGATCCTCCAAGGTCGACGGGCAGGCCATGGCCACGGCATGACGTGCGAAGAAGCCGCGCGTGGCGACGAGGCGGGCAGCATCGACGAGCTGCGTGGCGTACTCCTCCGCCGGCGTGCCCGAGCTCAGCACGAGGTCGTCGGCCGCTTGTTCCTGGGCGACCCGGAGCGAACGGGCAGCGATCCAGATGACGGGATTGGGCCAATAGAGGGCGCAGGCGATCCAGGCGATCCATCGGGTGAGATCGTCGCGACGCAGAATGTGGGCGGCCTCGTGACGCAGCGCGGCGGTGAGCCAGGTGTCGCTCCACGCTAGCGCTTCGCGGGGCAGGAGCATCACCGGGCGCCAGGTGCCCCAGGTGATCGGCACGCGGCACTCATCGGAGAGACGGACTTCCACCCGCCGGCGCAGGCCGAGTTCGGCGGCGGTACGGGCCATGAGGAGCCGGACACGGCCATCTTCAACCGGAACGCTCCGGCGATGCAGGCAGCGCACACGCCAGCTGCCAAACAAGCGGTAGCCGAGCACGGCAGCGGCCCCACCCAGCCAGAGGGCGAGCACGACCTTCCGCCAGTCGATCGGCACACGGACGCGCGCCGGTGCAGGAGAGACTTTCGCGAGGGGGACCATTTCCAACAGACCGGTCGACGGCGCCAGGGCGGCGACGGGAAGCGTGACCGAGACCCGCTTTGCGGGCTGGAGGGCGATGGCCCAGCGCGGCGCCGCGAGGCGTGTGCACGGCAGCAGCAGGATCGCCGCGAGCGCCACGAGCCAGACGAGATGTCGCTGCGCGGAAGTCGCGCCGCGCCAGCCGCGGGCGAGCGTCGCCGCGGCAGCTGCGATCAGCGCACTCTTGACCAACAATTCAAGGACGATGGGGAGAACGGATTCGGAGTTCATGGCGGATCATTTCGTTTTCGATTTGGCGGCCTTGATGATTTCTTCGAGGCGCCTCAGCTCCTCGGCAGAGAGCTTGCCGCCCTCGGCATCGACCAGTGCGGCGACGGCGCTGGAGAGCGAGCCGTCGAAGAAGGTCTGGACCACGCGCTGCAGCGCGGAGCGGCTGGCTTTGCCCCGCGCCTCGGTGGGCAGGTAGATGTAGCGGGCGCCATCCTCGCGGTGCTTGAGGTGGCCCTTCTCCTCGAGAATGCGCAGCAGGGCGCGGACGGCGGAGTAGCTGGGAGCGTCAGGCAGACCTTCGTGAACCTCGGCGGCGGCGGCCTCGCCCCGCGCGTAGATGATGTCCATGATTTGGCGCTCCCGACGGCTGAGATGCTGGGTGGATCGATCAGGCATGCTAAATTTTTAGCATGCGATTCCGCACTGCCAAGGAAAATGTGCTAAAAATTTAGCATGCGGTTCCGAGCCGCCGATAGGAATAGGACAGAGAGGGCCAATAGGACGAATGAAAGCCAATGCCCCATCGTCTCGCGCGGTGCCCTCCAAAAAACAAAACCGGCACCCAGTTGCCCGGGTGCCGGTGGAAATAAGCGGATGCGTTTCCGCGAGTAGCTTAGTTCGGCTTCTTGTCGGCGGCCGGCTTGGTCTTGTCGGCACCCTTCTTGTCGCTCTTCTCCAGCGCACCAAACTTCGTGATCTTCACGACTTCCCACTCGGTGTCGCTCTTCTTCAGGCGCAGGCCGCTGACCCAATCGCCGACCTTGATGTCTTCAAACTTCGCATCGGCCTTGCCCTGCTTGATCTCGGTCTTGTCGGTAAGGACGAACTTCACTTCCTTGCCGTCCGCGTTCTTGTGGGTGAAAGACTTTCCAGCCACATCGAGGGTCGTGACCTGCGAGTGCATGGGGATGTTCTTGGCGACGGCTGGCGTGGCGGCCGGTGCGGGTGCCGGCGTGGCGGCGGGAGCAGCGGGCTTCGGTTTCGCAGCAGCAAACGACGCCGTGGGAGCGCCGATGACGAGCGCGCTGAGCGCGACGATGGTGAGCAATTTCTTCATTTTGTGACCTCGGAGGGTTGGGTTGGTTGGTGTAATACTGGAGTGGGCCACGCAGCCGAAATTAGCCACGCTTCCCAGTAAAAGCGCTACGAGAAGTGCTGTTTCTCGTCAAGCGACAAATCCCCGCGTGACGCCACTCTTCGAAATGCTTAACTGCCCGCCCATGCGCGCCGTCATCCAGAGAGTCAGTTCCGCCTCCGTGACCATTGAAAATGAGATTGCCGGACAGATCGACCACGGTCTGCTCGTGCTGTTGGGAATCGAGGAGACAGACACCGCGGAGGATATCGACTGGCTGGCCGGGAAAATGGTGAACTTGCGGCTCTTTGCGGACGAGACAGGCGCGATGAATCGCAGCGTGCTGGAACTGGGCGGCGGCATCCTGGTCATCAGCCAGTTCACGCTTTTCGAAAGCACGAAAAAGGGCACCAAGCCGAGCTGGCACCGCGCGGCGAAACCGCCCGTGGCCATCCCACTTTACGAAGCGATGGTCGCAAAACTCACCGCCGCGCTGGGCCGTCCCGTGGCCACCGGCCGCTTCGGCGCCATGATGCAAGTGGCGCTGGTCAACGATGGCCCGGTGACCATCCTGCTCGACACGAAGGATCGCGAGTAACGCGCGGGCCTGCTTTCTTCCGGCCAAGTTTTCGGCACATTGGTGGTAGTCCCCATACCGTTCCCTCCGCCATGCCTACTCCCTCGCGCCGCACCTTCCTGCAAACCGCCGGCCTCGTCGCCGGCGCCGCTGTCATCCCCCGCCCTTCTTCCGCCGCTGAGACGAAGACGGACTGGCCAGTGCTCGAGAGTGATGTACTGGTGTGTGGCGGCGGCTGTGCCGGTCTCGCCGCCGCGCTCTCCGCCGCACGCAATGGCGCGAAGACACTGCTCATCGAGCGCGCAGGATTTTCCGGCGGCATCATCACGGCGGTCGGATTGCCCTACTTCGATGGCATCGCGGATATCAAGGACAACCGGATCGTCGTACGCGGCATCGGCCTGGAGCTATTGGCGAAATCCGGCGTGTGCGAGGCCAATGCGACTCACGTGAAAGTGCACAATCCCACAATCCGCAACGTGGAAGCGTTCAAGATTCTCGCCGACAAATTGCTCATCGCGGAAAAGGAGAATCTGCGCGTGCTCTATCATTCCTCCGCCTGCGGCGTGGAGATGGATGGCCAGCGAATCGCCGCTGTGCTGGTGGCGAACAAGGCGGGCATCACCCGCGTCCGCGCGAAACAAGTGATCGATTGCACCGGCGATGCCGACATCGCCGCCTGGGCCGGCGCGCCCACGGACAAGGGCGCGGAGCTGCAACCGCTCACGCTGCACTTCCGCATCGGCAACGTGAAGAAAGCGCCGGATATGTCGAAGAACTGCCGCATCGCGCTGGAGAAAGCGCACGAGCACGGCGAGCTGCCCATGTATTACGGGCCGGGCGTGATGTTCATGTTCGCGGAGGATGAGATCTATGTGCACGGCGTGCGGGTGCCCGGCGACGCGAGCGACCCGGTGGAGTTGACTCGCGCCGAGATGCAAGGCCGCTCGGATGCGTGGGCGATGTTCGAAGCATGGAAGCGCGACGTGCCGGGATTCGAGGATTCGTATTTCATCACCAGCGGACCCTTCATCGGCGTGCGCGAGACGCGGCGGATCATCGGCCAGCACGTGCTCGCGGAGGATGAGATCATGGCGACGAAAACCTTCGACGACGCTATCGCCACGGGCTGCTGGTACCTCGACGTCCATCCCAACAAGATCACCACCGGTGCCGCCAATGCAGTGCCGAAGCAGCAGCCAGCGCCCTACGATATCCCCTACCGTTCGCTCCTGCCGAAGAACGTCGAGAATCTGCTCGTCGCTGGCCGCTGCCACTCCACCACCCGCCTCGCACAAAGCTCCACGCGCGTGACGGTCACGGCCATGGCCCTCGGCGAAGCGGCCGCCGTCGCCGCCGCACTCGCCGTGCAGGGTGGCACGAGCCCGCTGAAGATCGATGGTCGCGACGTGCGCAAAAGGCTGCGCACGCAAAACGCCGGCCCAGTGCAGGACTTCGCGTAGTTACGAGGATCTCTCCCTGTAGCGGCGGTCTATGACCGTCGATTGGCAGTTACGCATTCAGCCCGACGGTCATAGACCGCCGCTACAGTGATGGTCATGGACCGCCCCGACTGTTTGCTCAGCCTTAACACTCCTTAACATCTCTTCCGCACGGACCTGTGCGACGGTGGCGTTGTAATCAACAAATGGACTTCCGCCCCGCACCCCAGATCGGTTCGCGCACTCACCGGCGCGGACTTCGCGATAAGGCATTTACTGCCGCATCGCTCTGTTCACCGAATGGCGCGCGGCGCGGTAGTCACCTCAAACTAGAACCAGACCTATGATCCGAAATAAACATCTCCTCACCTTCGCGCTCGCGCTCTCTGCCAGCGCCGCGCTCGCGGAACCTCCCGAAGGCAAAGGCCCGCCACCGCCTCCCGGCAAGGATGGCGGACAAGGCCCACGCCAGGGCGAACATCGGCCACCGCCGCCGCTGGTCGCCGCGCTCGATATTGATCATGACGGCACCATTTCCGCCGAAGAGATCGACAAAGCGCCCGAGTCGCTGAAGAAGCTCGATAAGAATGGGGACGGCAAATTGACGATGGACGAACTGCGTCCGCCCCGCCCCGAAGGCGATGGCCCGAAAGGCCCCGGCGCTGATGGCCCGGGCAACAAAGGCGGTCCGCGCGATGGCGGCGGCGAACGCAAAGGACCGGGTCCGGATGGCGCTCCCCCGGCCAAGCCGGAAGGCCCCGGCAAAGGCGGGCCGCAGGGTGGCCCGCAAGGTGATC
>JBGGMZ010000017.1:0-37032 GCA_041287745.1 Chthoniobacter sp.
AGGCACGAAGGGGCAAAGAGCGAGGGCAGCTGCTGAGATTGCGCCCACCTTCGTGCCTTCGCGTCTTCGTGGTTAATTACTAATACTTCCCGAAATAAGCGCCCCGAATTAGGGAGGAAACTTCCCTGACAGGACACTAGGCGGCCTTCAAGAATGCCGTCGGGGGCGAATCTGGCGCAGTAGTATTACCGGGGCTCCGCCGTCGCATTGCCAGCGAGATGCCGTCCGCGCTCCCCTGCGCACACCGCAGCAAAAAAATAGCTCCAACGATTTTTGCCGGATTCAGTACCGGGATTCGTTGGAGCTGTGAGGGAGTGTCGCCTCCCCGGCTGGGGATGTCAACGGGCGAATTTCAGCCTGACCTCCAACTAGGGGGCGGGCTGAAGGGCGACGCTGCCTAACACGCGAGCCATGTCCCCTGCCGTCTTGTCGTTCAGGGTAAAGACTTGCACGCTCCAGATCGTTTGTCCGCGAGCGACCATCAGAAATTCGAGGCGCAGCAGGCGTCCGTCCGGAAGGCTTTTCTGATACGTCCCCTTCCGCGCGTCCAGCCCGGAGACTTTGATCGTGTTGTTAATGAATTGGGGGTTGGTGTCGCCGATTTTGCCGGCCATGCCGTTGACCATTCCTTTCACAGCGCCATCCAGACTCACTGTGACGCCCGTCTTGTAGGTGGAGGTGACTACCGAGACGATAAAGTTGTCTTCGCCACCGCCCATGGCCGAAGTCATGGCGTCGATTTTCTCCTTTGCTTCCGGGGGAAGATTCCCAGCCAAATCGATGGATTTCGAGAGCGCAAAGGGCGTCTCGAGCTGCATTCCGTTGACCTCACGCTTTTCCCACGTACCGACCGGCTCCTCGGCCAGCACCGGCGTTGTCAGAGTGGCCGCTGCCAGCAGTGAAAGACACACCATTTGCCACGAGCACACGATCGAAGGGAGGGAGCGGGACGTCATGCGAGAGAGAGTGCCCGGGCCGCCGCGCTTTTCAAGCAAACACCGAGCGCGTGCCAGCACCCGCCCTCTTCGGCTCGAGCTGCCTACTGCTTTGCGGGCTCAATCGATGGCCCGGCGCCGATCTCAGGTAGCGGGTCGGCCTTTTGCAATGCCTCGGCGGAGTGCGGTTCCGGAGGCCGAGCGACCGGCCGCACGAGCGGATTGTTCGTCCCGTGGAGTGACCACGGGCCCTCGGGGATGGCAGCGGCATCCACGAATTTCCAGTCAGTCACATCCGTGGTGCTGAGCCCGAGATAATCGCGCACCGCGGGCGAGACATTGAGCCCGGCGCCACCGTTGGCATTCGGACGCGGCTTTTCATTGCCGAAGACGTACTGCCAATGGTCGGCGCCATAGGGGCCGCTATCGGTCCATTGCGCATAGCACGCCCTCCCGGCGCTGTTGCGAATGAGCACCCATCGATCGCGACAGACGGATTTGCCTTCCTCGACAAATGACTCCTTGAACCACGGGATCACGACCCGCGCCTCCGGCTTGGTCGCCCCCTTGCCGACATCATTGTAAGGCAGCGCGACGTAGAAGGGATTGAGCCGCGGAGTGAAACCCGTCGGGAGGTAATGCTCCCGCGTCGCGGGATTGGGATCGTCGAACCCGCCGTAGTTCGCTTGCCACTGGGGATCCCACGCGCTGGCGCCCGCCGCACCTTTGCCTTTCTTCGCGCTGCCGATCCAAAAGACCGTGGTAACGATGCCTGTCTTCCACGGGTACTTTGCAGTGTTGCCGTGGGCAAAATTGTAAGTCGCAGCGGCGAGCCGCGGGTCCATCGTGTGCAAGGCATCGGCCCGCAGCTGTTTCGCATACTTCAAGAACTCCGCGTCGTTCGACACCGGCGTCTGCGCGCAGAGCATGCCGTGCAAAGACAAGATTGCCACCCCAGCGATCGGGAGGGCAATGGATGCGCGCATAACGGCAGTCTAACAACTCCGCGGCAAAATGCGATGCCGATTTTGCTGCGCTTATGGTGGATTATCGCGCCTTACGGCGACGGGTACTTCTGATAGAAGTGGTACCGCGCGGTGATGTCCTCGATGTACTTTCGCGTGGTCGGAAAATCGATCGCGGAGAGCAGGTCCGCGGCGGTGGTTTCCTCGCCGCGACCGGTCTCGGCGATCCAGCGCTCCACGCGACCGTGGCCGGCGTTGTACTCGGCGAGGGCAAAGGGGATCGGGTCGGTCTTTTGCTTCCACCGATCGAGCGCCTTTTTGAAATACCATGAGCCGGCATCGACGTTGGTCTTGGGATCGAAAAGGTCCGTCGGCACGAAAGTCTCGACCTTCAGCGCCTTCGCCCAATCCCGCGCGGCGGCTTCGCCCACTTGCATGAGCCCGCGCTCGCCGCTCGTGCCGACCATGTCGGTCTGGAACGCGCTTTCGCGCCAGGCGATCGCCTTGACGAGCAGCGGATCGACGCCGTGCTTGCGCGAGAGGTCGGCGATGAGCGGGTCGTAGCGCGTGTAACGCGAGCCGGCGAGCCACGATTGCAGGCGATAGGTGGGATCCGGCGCCGTGCCCAGCACCACGCCCGCGGCGACGAGAGCAGCGAGCACGACAGCGAGCAGGAGACGGATGATGAAGCGGGCCATGGATGCGACACAGTCATACGAGCGGGACAAAAAACTTCGACAAAAAAGCGCCTCACCGCATGCTTCTTCCATGCCGAGATATGCGCGCGTGCTGGTCGACGATTCCGCCGGGAAAGCTTTTGATTATGAGCTTCCCGAGGCGGTGGCTGCCGTGCTGCAGCCGGGGGCGAGAGTGCGCGTGCCGGTGCGCACCCGCACGGCGCTGGCCACGGTCATCGAGCTGCTCGATGAGACGGATGTGCCCGGAGTGAAGCCCATCTCCGCGGTCGTCAGCGCGGAACCAATTCTCAGCCCGCTCCTGCTCAAGCTCGGCACGTGGATGGCCGACTACTACTGCTGCTCGCTGGAGGCGGCGATGAAGGCGGTGCTCCCGAATGTCATCCGCAAGGCCGAAGTCGGCCACCAGACCCGCCTCTTCGCGCGGCTGGCACGTGAAGTGGATGAGGAGGAGATCGAAAAAATCCGCAAGAAAGCACCGCTGCAGGCCGGGGTGATCGAGTATCTCTTGGAGGCGGCACAGCCCGTGTCCGTCACCGATCTCGCGGAGAAGTGCGATGCCTCGCACGCCGTCGTGCAGGCGCTGGTGAAGAAAGGGCTCATCGTCACGGAAGCTGCGCGGGTGGAGCGCGATCCTTTTGGCGACGAATCCTTCGTCCACGCCGCGGCGCTGGAAATGAACCCCGAGCAGACCGTCGTCTTCGAGCAGGTGCGCCGCGCCATCGATCATCCCGCAGGTAGTGCGCCGAAGCCCCTCCTGCTGCACGGCGTGACCGGCAGCGGCAAGACGGAGATCTATCTCCAGGCCATTCACCTCGTGCTCGAGCGGGGGCAGACGGCCATCATGCTCGTGCCGGAAATCTCCCTCACGCCGCAGACGGTGGAGCGCTTCAAGTCGCGCTTCGCCGCCACGCAGCACGAGGTCGCCGTGCTCCACTCGCACCTCAGCGAAGGCGAGCGCCACGATGAATGGCACAAGATCCGCGATGGCCGCGCCCGCATCGTCATCGGGGCGCGCTCGGCCATCTTCGCCCCGTGCGCGAATCTCGGGCTCATCGTGGTCGATGAAGAACACGAGAACACCTACAAACAGGAGGAGACCCCACGCTATCACGGGCGGGACATCGCCGTGCTCCGCGCCAGCATGGAGAAGTGCGCCATCCTCCTCGGCAGCGCCACGCCTTCGCTGGAGAGCTTTCACAATGCGCAGAGCGGCAAGTACGAGCTGCTCCGCATGCTCAGTCGCGTGGATGACAAGAAGATGCCGTTCATCCGCATCATCGACTTGCGCATGGAATCGAAGAAGCACGGCGCGGTGCTTTCCGAGCGCCTCATCACGGCGATCAACGCGCGGCTGGAGAAAAAGGAGCAGACCATCCTCTTCCTCAATCGGCGCGGATTCTCCACCTCGCTCATCTGCGAGAAATGCGGCTACGTGTGCGAATGCCCAAACTGCTCCGTTGCCCTGACCTTTCATCGCGCGGCGGCACGCACGGTGTGCCACATCTGCGGCTACCAGGCGGTGGCCCCCTCGAAGTGCCCCGAGTGCCGTGACCCGGGGATCAAATACACCGGCACCGGCACCGAGAAGGTGGAGGACCACGTTTCGCGCCTTTTCCCCAAGGCCGTGGTGAAACGCCTCGATGCGGACGTCATGCAACGGCGCGACGCTTTCCGTGAAACGCTGGGCGCCTTCCGCACGGGCAAGATCGATATCCTCGTCGGCACGCAGATGATCGCGAAGGGGCTGCACTTCCCCAATGTCACGCTGGTGGGCATCATCAATGCCGACCTCGGCTTGCACATCCCGGATTTCCGGGCCGGCGAGCGGACCTTCCAACTCCTCACCCAGGTCGCCGGGCGCGCCGGCCGGGGCGATGTCGAGGGCGAGGTCTTCGTGCAATCGTTTACGCCTTTCAGCCCCTCGATCCAGCATGCGCGGCATCATGACTTCGATGGCTTCTGGGAGCAGGAGATCGAATTCCGCCGCCAATGGGAGTACCCGCCTTTTTCGCACATGGTGCTCATTATCATCCGCTCCGCACACCAGCAGCGGGGCAGCTTCTCCGCCGAGACCCTGCACCGGCGCCTGAAGGAGGAACTGCCGCCCGGCACCACCCTCAGCGAGCCCGCCCCGGCCCCGCTGGAGAAATCCCACGGCAGCTACCGTTTCCACCTCATGCTCCGCACCCACGCCATCCAGCGCCTGAGCCGTCACCTGCGCGCTGTGCTGGATAAGCTCACCTTCCCCGAGGACGTCTTTGTCACGGTGGACGTGGATGCATATCAGCTAATGTGACGACGGAGGAAATTTTTAGCCACGGATAGGCACGGATGAAACACGGATTGAGCATTCGAAGTCCAAGCGGGATATGTCGGGGCACGCAATTGGGGGACGGCTTCCGCCTTCCGCGAGCTTCTTCTCCCTATCCGTGTTTCATCCGTGTCCATCCGTGGCTAAATTTCTTTCTTCGATTTAAGAGGAATGACCACGGATTTCACAGATTGCACGGATACGGAAAACCGCGACGCCCGGATAATCCGTGTCATCCGCGCAATCCGTGGTCAAAAAAACCTCTCCGCACGACTTTCAGCTACTTCGTCCCCGGGACAAGGCCGCCGAATACACGGGCTGCGAATCCGCAAATCCCCTCCGTAATCGGCCCCGAAATAACCGCTCGCCATTCCCAACCTCCCGTGCCAGCTTGCCCGACTTTCATGAAATTCCACGGTTCCCTCTCGATCGCCCTTTCCCTGTGCCTCGTCGCACCCGCCTCCCTTCTGGCCGCGGATAAGAAAAAGCCCGCGCCCGCTCCTCAACCGCCGGCCGCTCCGGCGGAGGCGCCCGCGGCGAAGCCAGTCCCGCTGCCCGAGACAGTGGCTGTGGTCGACGGCACGGAAATCAAGAAGGACGAGCTGGAGAAAGCTTTCGCCAACCTGCTGGCCGCACGCAAGATGTCTCCCGACGCGATCCCGGCGGAACAGCGTATCCAGGGCTATCGCATGATCCTCGACGAGATGATCATCGACAAACTCATCGCCAAGCGCGCTGCGGATACGCCCGTGACTGACGAGGAAATGAAGGCGCAGTGGGAGCGCATCAAGGGCAACTTCGGCTCCGAGGATGAGCTGAAGAAGCAGGTGGAAGCCGCTGGTGAGACAATCGACAAGGTGAAGAAGGGCTTGCACGATCGCCTGGCCGAAGAGCACTGGATGGATGCGCAGGTCAAAGACAAGGCCAACGTGACGGACGCCGAGGCCGAAGATTTCTACAAGAAGAACCCCGACGAATTCAAATCACCCGAGCAGGTCCGCGCCAGCCACATCCTGGTTCGCGTGGAAAAGGACGCGAAGGCCGAAGTGGTCACCGAGAAGGAAAAGGCCGCACAGGCCATCGCCGATCGCGTGAAGAAGGGCGAAGACTTCGCCAAGCTGGCCAAAGAACTTTCCGAAGACCCGAGCGCCAAGCAGAACAGCGGCGACCTCGATTTCTTCACCAAGGAACAGATGGTGCCCGAGTTTTCCAAAGCGGCCTTCTCGATGAAGAAGGACGAGATCAGCAACCCGGTGCGCAGCGATTTCGGTTTCCATGTGATCAAGGTCACCGACCACAAAGACGCGGAAACCGTGACGCTGGAAAAGGCGAAGCCACAACTCATCGCCTTCCTCTCGCGGCAGAAAAAGCAGGCGGAAATCCAAAAGGTAGTGGCCGATATCCGGTCCAAGGCAGACGTAAAAATCAACCTGCCTGAACCGCCCGCCCCTCCCGCTCCTGCTCCTGCTCCCGCGCCCGCGAAATAAGACGCGCAGGTCTCTTTCCCTGTTCGGCGTGGTTGCATGTGGCCGCCGATTCGGTGAAATAGGCATTGATGCGCGGCTGTTCTCTGGCCCAGACTTGTAAACTGACCGCGCCGCCTGTGGCGCTCATCGAGCAACCTTCATGTCACGCAAAGTTCGGAAAAATGTAGGGGTGATCGGCCTCGGCATCATCGGTACCCGCGTCGCTGCGGGACTCCGGGCTGCAGGCTATCAAGTCTATGTCTGGAACCGCAGCGCCAAGCCTGCGCCCAATTTCCTCGGCTCGCCCGCCGAGGTCGCGGAGTCGGCGGAAATCATCCAGATCTTCGTCGCGGACGCCCAGGCGCTCTTCGACGTGGTTGAGGCAATGAGCGAAACGCTCACGCCCAAACATGTCATCGTGTGCAACTCAACCGTGGGCCCCGAGGCCGTGCTGGAGACTGCGCAACTGGTGCAGGCCCGCGGCGCGCAATTTCTCGATGCTCCTTTCACCGGCAGCAAGATCGCGGCGGAGAAGCGCCAACTCGTCTACTATGTGGGCGGCGCAGAGCCCGTCTTCCAGCGTGTGCGGCCCATCCTGGAGCTGACCAGCAAGAATATCATCCGCATGGGCGAGATCGGCCACGCGTCGACGGTCAAGGTGGTGACGAACATGATTTCCGCAGTGACGGCGCAGGTGCTGGCGGAGGCGCTTTCCATCGTGCAAAAGGCGGGCCTCGAGCCCGAGATGCTTTCGGCGGCGATCGAGATGAATGCCTGCCGGTCGGGCGTGATCGATCTCAAGCTGCCGAAGATGCTCAGTGGTGATTACGAGCCACACTTCTCGCTCAAGCACATGTTCAAGGACGTGCAGCTCGGCATCCACATGGCCAATGCCCTGGACATCGAAATCCCGGCCACAACAGTGACCGCAGGCGTGATGTACGGCGCGCTGAACCAAGGCTGGGGCGACTTCGATTTCTCGGTCCTCTATAAGAACTACACGCCGTCGCCGACGGAAGGCTTTGAGGAGCTGCCGGCTCTCGATCAGCCGGATGGTGCCGGCGATGCGGCCATCTCGGACGGGGCAGGCGAGTCGGCTGGCGCTTTGGTGCCGCTCGCCAATGTTCTGCCTCAGGAATCCAACATCATCCCGATCTCGGATGCTATTTCGGTCACCGTCGAGCCCGCCCCCTCGGGCGTGAACGGCGCCCCGGCCCGCGAGATCGTGCCGACGGAGGAAGCCGCACGGATCATCGAAGCCGTCATCGCCCACGTGAGCAGCCAGCGCCAGGAACTCGGCGCAATCCTCAACGAGCATCGCAATCACGCCCCGAAGATCGAACCGCCGCGTCTCGAAACGCTGCAGGTCGTCGAGACTACGGTGGAAAAACTGGCTCCGGAAGAAAAGTCCGCTCCCGCCGTGGTTGTCGTTGAGCCTGTGGCCGCTGCCGCCGAGCCCACAGCCAGCGCACCGACTCAGGAACCGAAACCGGCTGAACCCACCAAGCCCGAGGCGAATGACGAGAAGGCGGCGGGAAAACCGATCAACTTCGTGCGCCGTTGGTTCGTCGGGCGCTCGCAGGGTAGCTAGCCGTGAGTGGCCCGAATGCCGCGGACGCGGCCACGTATCGAGATTTTCAGGCGCGGGGAGGCGTGATCGATCTTTCCGATCGCGCGCAATTGCTCCTGACCGGCCCGGATCGCGTCCGTTACCTCAACGGCCAGGTCACGAGCGATGTGCGGAAGCTGCAGACCGGCCAGACCCAGATGGCCTGCGTGACCACGGCGAAAGGCAAGCTCTGTGCTGACGTGGTGATCACCGCGCATGAGGATGTGCTGTTCGTCGACGCCGAGGGCAGCCTGCGCGAAACGCTTTTGGCGCGCCTCGAGCGCTACATCGTGGCCGATGATGTGGAAATCCGCGACGTCTCGGAGGAATACGCGCTCCTGCACTACGTCGGCACCGAACCGCCTCCCGCGGCTGCTGTCGCCGGGCGGATCGTCCCGGCCCGCCGTTTCGGCCGCGATGGCTGGGATCTGCGCATCCTGCGTGCGGATCTCGACAAGGATCGCGCTGCATTCTTCCAAGCCGGAGTCGAGGTGGACTCGGAGCTCGCCGAAGTGCTGCGCATCGAAGCCGGGGTCCCTCGCTGGGGATACGAGCTGGATGAAAATACGCTTCCACCCGAGGCCGGTCTCGACCAGACGCACATCGACTATCACAAGGGCTGCTACATCGGCCAGGAAGTCATCTCGCGCCTGCGTAGTGTGGGCCATGTGAACCGCCAACTCACCGGCTTCGTGGCCCAGGGCGAGGAACCGCTCGCACCCGGAACGCGCCTCTTCGCCTCCGCCGGCGACACCGCCTCCATCGGCCTCCTGACGAGTGCTGCCTACAGTTTTGCCTTGGAAAAGCCAATCGCGCTCGGCTATCTCAAGCGCGGTTCGCCCACGGGCGCACTTCTTGCCCGCCCGGATGAGGCGAACGGCCCCGATGCCGTCGTCACCGCCCGGCCGCTGCCTTTCGCTCCATGAAAAAAATTCTCATTACCGCCTGCGCCACCGCGATCGCCCTCACCGCTGTGCACGCGGACGATGTCGCGCTCGTCACTCTCCAAATCGGCAAGGACAAGAAGAACCCGAAGCAGGCCGCGATCGAGTTTTACGAGGGAGATGCCCCGCAGACGGTCGAAAATTTCAAGAAGCTCGCGCGCAAGAGATTTTACAACGGCATGTCCGTACATCGTGTCTTCCCGGATATCCTCCTGCAATCGGGCGACCCGCTCAGCAAAGGCAAGGATCGCGCCAAGGTCGGCACGGGGGGCCCGGGCTACACTCTGCCGCCGGAAATTCACCGCAAGCACGGCAAGGGCGCTGTGGCCGCGGGACGTCTGCCAGACAAGATTAACCCCGGCCGCCTCTCGAATGGCAGCCAGTTCATCATCTGCCTGCAGTCGATGCCCTCTTATGACGGCCAGTATACCGTCTTCGGCAACGTGATCTGGGGCCTCGACTCGCTGAACCAGATCAGCGAACTGCCGGTGGACACCAACGACAACCCGATCCAGCGGGTGGAAATCAAGTCGATCAAGATCATGCCGCGCGAGAAACTTCCGCAGCCGCCGGTGCCCGCCGCACCCGCGCCGCCCGCAAAAAAGCGCTGGTATCAAATTTTCTAAAAGAGGCACTTGCGTGGTTCGTGAGTCGCACTTATAAAGCGCTCCCCTCGCACACGGGTAGGTACCGAAGTGGCCAAACGGGGCGGACTGTAAATCCGCTGGCTTACGCCTTCAGTGGTTCGAATCCACTCCTGCCCATTCCCTCTCAAACAAGGAAACGAGAGGGCTCGGCGCGATCGCTGCCGATTGTTTTCCGGGTTGAGTGATTCCCTCGCCGAAGCGCAAAAGGGAGCGCTCTTTCTCTTTTCACGAAATACCCTTCTGGCTATTGTCAGTCGGCGGCGAAATCATACGGCCACTGCATCAATTGAGTCGATTTGAAGGTACCGCCACCGGGGCGCTCCTTCGGGAAGCCGGCATTTTGCCATCCCCGGCTGGCGTCTCTTAAAATGCGTGGAAGCCCATCGGCCGACTGGGGGGTGGCGTAGCCGACGGCTCCATCGGTCATTTACTCTACACCGCCGCCTGGACGCGAGACAGCCTCACGGCCTGCCCTTCGGGAGCGACAACGAACTCGACGCTCGTGGAGTGGTCTCCTGGATCGATCGCCAATTCCAGCGCCCACGTGAGCGTGATCAAGGCGCCTGAGAAGCTATAGGGGCCATCCGGCAACTTGACGGCGAAGGGGCGCGTTTCCGTCGCTTGCGGATTGGAAAAAGGCACCGTCTCCACCATGCCGACGTCCGCGCTGCCACGCCCGGTGGTACTCCAGAGCAATCGCAGTTCGGCGCTCTTCGGCGGGACATCGACCTGCCATGAGACTTCCCCGATGATGGTTTCCCGTGGAGAGAAGGCCGTCTGTTGGTCGCGAATCTGGATGACGAGAGACATTGGCGTTCTTTTGTTGAGGCGGAGAAGAGATCAGGCACTGGGCCCGTGGGGCAGGACGGAGAGAAGGTAGTCTTCATCCACAGACGGCAAGTGCGGCACTTCGGCATGAACGTGCAGGCGCCACACGATCTTGTTATGCACGGCCTCGAAGCTGTGCATGGCGCCAGCGGGAATCGTCACCCGGCCCTGCCCCCGCTCTGCCACGGGTTCGTTGTCCATCGTCTGGACAATGGGAATCTCGGCGAAGACCTGGGTGGCCGACTGCTGGCTTTTCCCACTCTGATACCAAGCCTCCTCGCGCCCTTCGAGCACGATGCGCATTTTGCGAAGCCGTTCGGAGCGGCCCTTGACACGCCATTCGAATTGATACACGCCGCCCAGGGGCACCGCATTCGTCCGTGCACTGAGCAGCACCCGCGGATTGAACAGAGCCATGAAACTGCCGATCGCGGCGAGCAAGATCAGCAAGCCGATGCCCACAAACACGAGGATGAAAGCCTTGGCCAAAAAAGGCGTGCTCCCATGGCTACGGGAGAAAAAGGCGAGATAAACGAAAATGCCCATGAACCCGTTCCAAAAGAGCGCAAAGAACGTCACGCCGGCAAACTTGCCCAAAGGCGAGAGCTGCGACTTGAGCGGCACCGGCTCCGCACTCGCGGGAGTGAAGGTGGGCACGGCTTTTTTCTGCGAGGAGAGTTGCCCATACTGGCCATGTTGCCGGCCAGAGAGGCGCGGGAAGTAAAAGATTCCCAATGCGCCGACGATGGCAAAGGGCAACCCGAAAAGCCCGAAGAACATCTCCCCATTCAGGCCGCGATGGATGACAGCTTCACTTGGTTTGGACGGATTGACATAGCAGACCGTCTCGAGTCCGGGCGGATATTCATCCACCACGCGCTGCTTGCGATCACGACCGGCACTGGAGCCGGTAGCGAATTGATAACGCCGCGAGGTGTAGGTCTGCCCTTCGCACCGGTAGTGATAGACTACCTCGACCCGAAAAGTGGAGCTGCCCTTGCTGCTCTTGGTGATGAGCACCTGACTGGAATCCACCGTGCAGGGCGTCTTCTCCCAGCCCATGGCCATGAGCGACAAATACATGGGGTAGATCGTGACGAAGCCGATCACCGCAATCCCCACGAGGAAAAAAAGCCCGAAAAACAGATACATGCAGCCTTTGCCGGCCGCGCTCGGCTTGCGCCCTTTTTTGGATTGGCGGGTTTGCGAGCTCACGTGGGAGGCCTGTCGTTTGCCGGAAGCGGGACGGTTTGGCAATGCGCATCGATCAACCGGCTCTCGTCAGGAGCACCTTCGTTATCCTTATGACGCGTTTCCAGTCTCGCCAATGAATGCCCCTGCCGGCATCCTGCGCTCTTTGTTTCCTACCCCATGAAGCTCCCGCTCTGTCTTGGTATGGCCGTGTTCGCCGCGGCTTTGGTTCACGCCGATGATGAACCGATCCCCGCGCAAATCGACGCTCGCATGCTGCAAATGCCGGCCGTGTCGAAATCGCAAATCGCCTTTGTCTACGGTGGCAATATCTGGATCGCGCCAAAGAGCGGCGGCACAGCGCTGCGGCTGAGCACGCCGCGCGGCTCGCAGCAGTTTCCCCGCTTTTCGCCCGATGGCACGAAGCTCGCATTCACCGGAAATTACGACGGCAACATGGATCTCTACGTCATGCCAGTCGGCGGCGGCGAGCCGCGGCGCATCACCCACCACGGCGGCAGCGAGCGGCTGCTCGGCTGGTATCCGGATGGCCAGTCGCTTCTTTTCGCCTCGCACATGACGAGCTTCACCGAGCGCGTCGGCCAGCTCTTCAAGGTCTCTGCCCAAGGCGGCCTGCCGGAAAAGCTGCCGGTGGCCTACGGTGAGTTCGGTGCGGTCTCGGCGGATTGCCATACGCTCGCCTTCACGCCCATCTCCACGGATTTCGCCACGTGGAAGCGTTACCGCGGCGGCATGGCCCCGGACATTTGGCTCTTCGACCTCGAGAAGAAGACGGCCGAGAACGTGACGCACAACGAGGCGAACGACTCGCAGCCCATGTGGCACGGCGACACGCTCTACTTCCTCTCCGACCGCGACGAGCATCAGCGCGACAACATCTGGGCCTACAACACCCGCACGAAAGAAACGCGCCAGGTCACGCGATTCACCGATTCGGATGTCCATTTCCCGAGCATCGGCCCGGACGATCTCGTGTATGAAAACGACGGGCGGCTCTACCTGCTCGACCTCGGCACCGAGCAGACGCACGAGGTGAAGATCAAGGTGGCCACCGACCGCGCCACGCTGCGTCCCCGCGTCCAGAACGTGGCCGGCTACGTGCGCAACGCCACCATCTCTCCTACGGGCAAGCGTGTGCTCTTCGAGGCGCGCGGCGAAATTTTCAGCGTGCCGGCCGAGCATGGCATCGTGCGCAATATCACCAACACCAGCGGCGTGGCCGAGCGCTTCCCTGCCTGGTCGCCGGATGGCAAGTGGATCGCCTACTTCAGCGACAAGACCGGTGAATACGAGCTCACGGTGCGCCCTTCGGACAAGACCGGCGATGAGCAGACATTGACCCATCTCGGTGCGGGCTACCGCTACCAGCCGCAGTGGTCGCCGGACGCGAAGAAGATCGTCTTCATCGACCAGGCGATGCGCATTCATCTTTTCGACCTCGAGACGAAGCAGGTCAGTGATGTCGGTCGCCAGCTCTGGGCCTACGAAGGTGACCTCGCGCGCTTTCAGGTAAGCTGGTCGGCGGATAGCCGTTGGTTTGCCTACGCGGCGGACCGCGCGAACCGGCAATCGGCCATCGTAATTTTTGACGCGAAGGAAAAGCGCGAACTGGCCGCGACGAGCGGCTTTTACGACGACGACATGCCGGTTTTCGATCCGGATGGACGATATCTCTATTACCGTTCGAAGCGCGTCTTCGAGCCGATCTACAGCGAATCGGACAACACCTGGATTTACACGAATGGCGAAAGCCTCGTCGCGCTGCCGCTGCGCAAGGACGTGGCGTCGCCGCTCGGCCCCCGCGATGACGAGGAGCCAGTCCGCCGCGACCCGCCCGTGCCGCCGGAAAAGCCGGAGGAGAAAAAGGACGACTCCGCCAAAGAAAAGGAAAAGAAAGACGAACAACCGAAACAAAGCGAACCGAAGAAAGACAAGCCGGACTCCCCGGAAAAACCCGCCAGCGACACCGCCCTCGAGGAGCAGAAACCCGCGGGCGAAAATCCGGCGGCGGGTGCCCCGCGCCAGGGCATGCAACTGGCCCGGCAGTATCCGCTCAAGCCGCGCCCGCTGGTGATCGATTTCGACGAGATCGAGTCGCGCGGCGTGGTGCTCCCCGTGGGCGGCGGACACTTCGACAATCTCATGGCCGTGCCCGGCCGCGTCATCTTCCGCTGGCCGCCTCGCGTGGGCTCGCGCAAGGGCAACGCCCCGCTCTCCTTCTGGGACCTCGAGAAGCGCGAGGAAAAGATGATCCTCGACGATTGCGCCAGCGTGGACCTCTCCGCCGATGGCAAGAAGTTGCTCGTGAAGCGCGCGGATCAGTGGGGCATCATCAACATTCTGGAAGGCCAGAAGATCGACAAGCCGCTCGCGGTCGGCGGCATCGAGGCACAGATCGAACCGCTCGCGGAATGGCGCCAGATCTTCAACGACGCGTGGCGCATTGAGCGCGACTTTTTCTATGACCCCGGCATGCACGGCGTGGATTGGCCGAAGATGCGCACGCGCTACGGCAAGATGCTGGAGGATTGCGTGACGCGCAGCGACGTGAACCACCTGCTCGGTGAACTGCTCGGCGAGTTGAACTGCTCACACACCTATCGCGGTGGTGGCGATCTCGACGATGCGCCCACGCGTGGCGTGGGCTATCTCGGGTGCGACTTCACGCTTGAGCAGGGCGCGTATCGCATCAGCAAGATTCTCGTGGCCCCGCCATGGGACAGCGCGCGCTCGCCACTGCGCCAGCCCGGCGTGAACATCCACGAAGGCGACTGGCTCATGGCGGTGAACGGCCGTCCGCTCGATCCGAAGCAGGACCCGTGGGCTGCCTTCCAAGGGCTCGCGGACAAGACGGTGATGCTCACCGTGAACGACAAGCCGAACTTCCAAGGCGTCCGCAACATTCTCGTACAAACGATCGGCAGCGAAGCGACCCTGCGGCACAAGGCGTGGGTCGAGGAAAACCGCCGTCGCGTAGACGCCGCGAGCGGAGGCACAATCGGCTACATTTACGTGAAGAATACCGGCGTGGATGGACAGAGCGAACTGTACCAGCAATTCCGCGCACAGGTCGCCAAGCCGGGCCTGATCATCGACGAACGCTGGAATGCCGGCGGGCAGATTCCCGATCGCTTCATCGAGTTGCTCGGTCGTCGTGTTACTAACTATTGGGGCGTCCGTGACGGGCGCGACTGGCAGACGCCCACCATCGCGCAAGTCGGGCCGAAAGTGATCCTGGCCAATGGCTGGAGCGGCTCGGGCGGCGATTGCTTCCCGTGGCTCTTCCGCGAAAACAAGCTCGGCCCGATCATCGGCACGCGCACCTGGGGCGGCCTGATCGGCATGACCGGCGCGCCGGGTCTCATCGACGGCGGCCACGTCACCGTACCCACCTTCAGCATCTACGACACGTCGGGCAAATGGATCATCGAAGGTCACGGCGTCGACCCCGATATCCCCGTGCTCGACGACCCTGCGCAACTTTCCCAAGGCCGCGACCCGCAACTCGAGCGCGCCATCGAAGAAGTGCAGAAGGAAATGCAAGCAACCCCGCCCGCCACACCGCAAAAACCGCCGTATCCCATCCGAGCGCCGAGGTAGGCGGCGTCTCCTGCCATGATGAAGAAAGTTGCCTGGACGACACTTGCCGTGCTGGTCCCCGCGTTGATCCACGCGCAGACGCAAGGGGAGATGAATCACACCTCCCTTATCGATTTCCAGAAAAGCGACGCCAAACTCAACGTCGTCTAGACGAAGGCACTCGCCAGCCTGGATGATGAAGGAAAGGAAAAGTTGAAAGCCTCCGAGCGCGCATGGCTCGTTTACCGGGAGACTCAGGCGAAGTTCCAAGCGGACGTTGTAGCAAGAGGTGGGACCATGGCTCCTCTCATCTACAATGAGTGTCGAGTCGCTCTCACGAAGGCGCGGATAAAGGAGCTCGAGGAGTCAGTAGCAGTCCGTTGAGAGTCGCAGCCGCATTTCTCGACGGACTGTAAAAACCCTGTAACCTCGCCGCTGTTCTCCCTCAGGAAAGCGGTGTAATGCAAAATACATCCTCCGTCTGCCCCCGCTGCCACTCTGTAATCCCCGTCGATGCTCCCGGCGGCATCTGCCCCGCGTGCGCCTTGCGCGGCGTGGTGGAAGGCACTGATCCCGCAGCATTCGCCACCTCGAGCGTACCGACGGCCGAAGAAATTGCCGCCGCGTTTCCCGAATACGAAATACGCGGGCGCATCGGCGAGGGCGGGATGAGCGTGGTCTTCCAACGGCGACGGCGAAACACCCGCGCAAGCCTCAGCGGATCAGCAGCTCGGCCTCAGCGAAGGAGCCGTAAGGTCGCTATCCACCGGCTACGCCAGCGCTTCCGCGAAGCGATCAAGGCCGAGATTGCCCAGACCGTCCCCGAGACTAGCGACATCGACGACGAACTGCGCCACCTGCTCGCGATGCTGCTGAGCAGCGCGGAGTAGCGACCCGCAGAGAAGATTCACCACGAAGACACAAAGACACGAAGGAGGAAAAGGCACGTGCCGCTGCTCAATCTCCCGTTTTCTTCGTGCCTTTGTGTCTTCGTGGTAAAAAACGAAACTCGAGGGCCTCGGGCAAAATTGGATGTTGGATGTTCAGCGTTGGATGTTGGATGTTCTTCCCCATGACCGCGCCCCTTCCTTCCCCTCTCGAATCCGCCGTCGCCACGGGCGACATCGCCACGGTGCTCAATGCCGCGCTCGATCATTTCGGCTGCCAGGCTGGCACCGTGCATCTGCTGCGCGGGGGCGCACTCAAGCTCGCCGCATCAAAAAATATTCCGCCGCCCGTGATTCAGATTGTGGAGACGGTGCCGATCGGAAAAGGGATCGCCGGGCTGGCCGCGGAACGGCTCGAGCCGATCACGATTTGCAATTTGCAGACCGATACTTCCGGCCAGGCGCGCCCCGGCGCAAAGGCCACGGGCATGGAAGGTTCAATCGCGGTGCCGATGCTCGCGGATGGAAAATTGCGCGGCGTTCTCGGCATCGCCAAGGCCGATGCGTACGACTGGCCGGCGGAAGAAAGCGGCCTGCTTACGCGCCTGGCCGGTGCGCTTGCGGCGCGGTTGCCGCAGGATTGAATTCGATTGACGACAGCGGCGGGGGGCTCTAACAGCTTCGCCGCTGTATGAGGGAACAACGAATCCTAGGGAATGTGATTCAAGGGATGATGACGCTGGGGCTCTTGCTCAGCGCGTTCACGCGTCCCTTGCTCGCGCAGGAGGCGGAACTCCCGCCGATTGCCGATCCGCCACCCATCGAGCCTGCCTCACCGCCGACGCAATTTCCGGGCAGCCCGGCAATCGAACCGGTGCGCGATGTGCGTCCGCCACCAGCACCGTCGACCGACTCGTTTACGGAGATGCCGAACGAAGGCGAGCTCACCCCGGGAAACGCTTTCAACGATCATCGCTTCTGCTACGTGCTGCACGGCGAGGTGCGCGCGGCTTACGACAGTAACATCTTCATCCGCGAGCACGGTGCGGAGGATGATTTCATTTTCACCATTCAGCCGGGGCTCGCCATGGGCTGGGGCGATTTCAAGAGCGAGCTCTACGGGCCGAATAGCTTTCGCCATCGCTTCGAGCGCTACCTCGGCAAGAATTACATCTTCGCGGATTATTCGCCGAGCTACACGTGGTTTGCCACTCACGGCGGCGAGGACTCGTTCGATCACGATGCGCGGCTGGAGGGCGAGTGGACGATCAAGCGACTCACGCTGGGCGTGCGCGCGCGGTACCTCACCGAGAACGTGGCAGAGCCGGATATCGGCGATCGCGTGGAGGAGCGGCATCTCAATGTGGCGCTGACCTCGAGCTACGATTACAGCGGGAAGACTTCCTTTGAGGTAAACGCTTACTACAACGGGTTGGACTACGCGGGCAATCGAGTGGACACAGGCGAGTGGAAGAACGATGACTGGCTGAACTATCAGATCTCGCCGAAGGTCAAACTCGGTGTCGGCGGCGCGGTGGCCTATGTGAACCGGAGCAGCGGGCCGACGCAAACTTATGAGCAAGGGCTGGTGCGCGCGAAGTATGAGGCGTCGCAAAAAGTGACGCTCGCCGTGACCGCGGGCGCGGAATGGCGCCAGACGCAGGATTCACCGAATCGCACGGATGGAGTGTTTCAGCTCGACCTCGCGTGGACTCCGTTTGATGGATCTTACATTTATCTGCAAGCCTATCGGCGCGCATACAACTCGGGCATCGAGGGCAGCGAATACTTTCTCGCGACGGGAGCATCGATCGAGTATCGGCAGCGTCTCTTCCAGCGTTTCTTTTTCGATCTCACCGCGGGTTACCAAAATGCGGATTACAAGGACGAGCTTGGCTCCCCTAATTTCGGGCGCAGCGACGATCTATATTTCGTCCGGCCGGGCGTGGGCTTCGACATCACGACGTGGCTGAACTGCGAGATCACCGGCGAATATCAAAAGAATGACTCGTCGATTCCCGGCCACAGCTACGACACGACGATCGCGGCGGTGCGGTTGAACTTGCTGTTTTGAGCTGTAGTCGGCCTCAGTGAGGCCGTTTCCGGGACCAATGACCCCGGCTACATTGGCGACGCGTGAGGACGCGCTCTAACTCACCAGCAGCGCCCGCAGATAATCCGCATACGAGGTCTTCCCGAGATCCTCGATGAGCGTCTTCAATTGGTCCTTGGTGATCCAGCCCTTGAGCAACGCGATCTCCTCGATACAAGCGATCTTCAAGCCCTGGCGATTCTGGATGGCCCGGACGAAGTCGGCGGCTTCAAGCAGTGAGTCATGCGTGCCGGTGTCGAGCCATGCGAGCCCGCGGCCGAGAGTCTCGACATGGAGCTGGCCGCGCTCGAGATAGACGCGATTGAGGTCGGTGATCTCGAGTTCGCCGCGCGCGGAGGGTTGGAGGTTGCGCGCGAGGTCGACGACTTGCGAATCGTAAAAATAGAGGCCAGGCACGGCGAACTTTGACTTCGGCACCTTCGGCTTTTCCTCGAGCGAGATGGCTTTGCCTGTCGCATCGAACTCGACCACACCATACGCATCCGGATTCGAAACGTAGTAGCCAAAGATGGTCGCGCCATCCATCCGCTGGGACGCGGTGCGCACGGTTTTTTGAAAATCGTGACCGTAGAAAAGATTGTCACCCAGGACGAGGCATGCGGGGCTGCCACCGAGAAAGTCCGCACCGATGAGGAAGGCCTGTGCAAGGCCCTCGGGCTTCGGCTGCTCGGCGTAGGAAATCTCGAGGCCGAACTGGCTGCCATCGCCAAAGAGACGGCGGAACTGCGGTAGATCGTGCGGCGTGGAGATGATGAGGATCTCCCGGATGTCGGCCATCATGAGCACGGACAGCGGGTAGTAGATCATCGGCTTGTCGTAGACCGGCATGAGCTGCTTGCTCACCGCACGGGTGACAGGATAGAGCCGCGTGCCGGAGCCGCCGGCGAGGATGATGCCTTTGCGTTTCATGAAGGGACTTTAGAGAACTCCGAGACGTTCCTGGCGATATTTGCCGCTGGAGATATCCGCGCACCAGCCGCGATTTGCCAGATACCACTCGACCGTCTTACGCAGGCCAGTGGTAAAGGATTCCGCTGGCTGCCAGCCGAGCTCGCGCGTGATCTTCGCGCAATCGATGGCGTAACGGCGATCGTGCCCGGGACGGTCCTTCACGAAGGTCTTCAACGTCGTATAGGACTGACCATCCTCGCGCGGGCGCAATTCATCGAGCAGCGCGCAGAGCGTATCGACCACCGCCATATTCGGCTGCTCGTTGAGTCCGCCAACATTGTAAGTCTCACCGAGCCTGCCGCGATCGAGCACGAGGCGAATGGCGGTGCAATGGTCGCGCACGTAGAGCCAGTCGCGCACATTCATGCCATCGCCGTAGATCGGCAGCGCGCGACCTTCGAGCGCGTTCTGGATCATGAGCGGGATGAGCTTCTCGGGAAATTGCAAGGGGCCGTAATTGTTCGAGCAATTCGTGGTGAGCACCGGGAACCCGTAGGTGTGGTAGAAGGCGCGCACGAGGTGATCGCTGCCCGCCTTGCTCGCGGCGTAGGGGCTGTTCGGCGCGAAGGGCGTCTCCTCGGTGAAGGCGGGATCCTGCGGGCGCAGTGAACCGTAGACTTCATCGGTCGAGGCGTGGAGGAAGCGAAACGCACTCTTCTTTTCCGGCGCAAGCTTGCTCCAGTAAGCGCGGGCGGTCTGGAGCAGGCGCAACGTGCCGACCACATTCGTCTGCACGAAGGCCTCGGGGCCATCGATGGAACGATCGACATGCGACTCGGCCGCGAAGTTCAGCACCGCATCGATAGCGTGCTCGTCGAGCAGTTTCGCAACGAGCTCGCTATCGCCGATGTCGCCTTCGACGAATACGTGGCGCGAGTCCTTCTCGACTGGCGCGAGGTTCGCGAGATTTCCCGCATAAGTGAGCTTGTCCAGATTGACGAGACGCTCGACGTCCTGTCGCTCCGCGAGTTGTTGCAGGACGAAATTCGAACCGATGAAGCCGGCGCCGCCGGTAACTAGCAATCGCATGGTCAGGCAGTTTTCCAGTTCTTGAGCGCCTTGGCGATGGCGTCGTGCACTTCGCTCATGACGATGCCGGAAGCGAGGAGCTTCGAGCTATCGAGCACGCAATTGGAGCGCGGCGTCTTGGCGGCTTTTTGCATGAAGTCCGATTCGTCGCTGAAGAACTGGAAGTCCTTCTTGCACACGCCGCTTTTCAAGATGAGGTCCACGACTTCACGCGTGGTGACCGAGCCGGGATTGGTCACATTGTAAGTGCCAAAGGACACCCGCTTTTCCCAGCACTCCCATGTGGCGCGGACGAATTCGTTCAGCTGCGAGAGCGAGTTCTCGGCCTCCAGCAGGCGATCATAGCGCATGAGCTTGGTAAGATAGTTGCGCGGTGAATCGACTTCGTCGAACGGGATGCGCAGACGCCAGATGAAGCAATTGTCAGCGCCGGCGAGGACTTCTTCGCCGAGCGCTTTCGAGCCGCTGTAGAAGGAGCAGTTGTTGGTACGGAAGGAGAAATTCGGCGGATCGGTCTCACGGAGTCCGCCGCCATCCTTGCGCCGACCGGTGAAGATACAGCCCGAGGACACATGGCCCCACGGCGTGCCGGTCGCCTCACATGCCTGGCGCAGGATCCCCGGCAGGACAGCATTGCCGAGCAACGTCTCGGTCTTGTGCAGTTCGCAGGCGTCGACGTTTGGCTTGCCGGTATAGCCGGCGCAATTGACGAGAAACGCAGGCCGAGCGTCCTTCAGCGCCGCGGTGAGCGCCGAGACATTATAGTAGTCCAGATCCGTGCGAGGCAGGGCGCGAAACGGAATGCCGCGCGACTGGAGCATGCGCTGATACGCGCCGCCGACATAGCCGCTGGCACCGAGAATCCAAATAGGTTGAGACATAAATAGAATGAAGGCCTAGAGCGGCTCGATGCTCCACGGAGATCAAACGCGAAAACCAGCCGCAGGGCGCCCAACATTGATGAGTGGTGGCAAAAAGTCCATCCCGCGCTAATGCGAATATTTACGCAATGTCTGGCGCGTGAAGTTGGAATCCGAGAGTTGCGGATTTTCCACGAACTTCGCCCTTTTTTGCGCAAAGTGCGGCATTTTGCTCACAACAGTTATTCCCCATCCCGTATTTCTACTCTGTATGGCCGGTGGTGGTCCCGATCTTGCTTTCGTGCGCAGCGTGCAAATCAGAACCCTGTCCGCCCTCCGGCTCCCCCCTGATTTCAGGGCAGGTCGTGACCGTGGCGGAACATGTTTGATCTGAGCGTTTTCTTACTTCCAGTTCGACGCCCCGCGGCGGAATTCACCCCGCTCACTTTCGTGTCGCTGCATCTCAGCCGTCCCCCTTCGGAACGTCAGCCTATGACATCAGCCGCATCCCGTTTCTTAAATCCTCGTAAGTCGCCACTTAGCGCGATTTGCCTTTTAGCCATTCTTGCCTTGCTGGCGTGGGTTCCAGCTATCCGCGCAGCGGCCGACGTGGATTCCTACGCGCTCGCGCCGAATGACTTGCTCGACATCAAAGTCTTCCAGGAGGACGACCTCCACACCAACCCGCGCATCTCCACGAAGGGCACGATCAATTTCCCGCTCATCGGCGTCGTGACCGTCGCTGGTCTCACGCCGCAGGAAGCGGCCAACGCGATCCGCACCGCCCTCGCTCGGGACTACATCAAGAACCCGCAAGTGACTCTCACGGTGCAAGAGTATGGCAAGCGCCGCGTCACCGTGCTCGGCGAAGTGCAAAAGCCAGGCACCTACGACATGCCCGATCGCGACAAGATCACGCTGCTCGACGCGATCGCCATGGCGGGCGGCTACACCCGCATCGCGGATCCCTCGAAGATCGCCTTGAAGCGCAAGGTCGATGGCCAGGAGAAGGTCCTGAAATTCAACGCCAAGGAAATGGCCAAGAACGTCCGCACCGCCACCTTCGAGGTGCAGCCCAACGACATCGTCACCGTCGGCGAAAGCATTTTCTGATCACCACCGCTATGGATCGCACTCAACAAGACAGCCCAGCTACCGGCCAGGACATCGATTTGCTCGGCCTTTTTCATAGCCTCCGGGAGCGGCTCTGGGTCATCGCCCTCGCCATGGCAGTGACTTGCAGCATCGGGCTCATCTACATCATCCGCACGCCCAAGACCTTCGAGGCCGAGACCGTGATCCAGGTGGATCAAGGCGGGCGCAAGGTGCTCGACACTGTCGCGGAAGTGACCGACGAGGACATGAAGGCGACGGAACAGCTGAAGACGATTGAGCAAAACCTCGCCGGCCCCACCGTCCTCGCCGCGGTGATCGATGCGCTGAAGCTGCAGCCCGCGCAACTCAACCTCGCCCCACGCAAGGAGCCCTATGTTACCTATGAACTTGTGCACGCCCTGCAGGAAGCCACCACTTCCAAACTCAAGCGCGGCACGCGCCTGATCAGCGTCTCAGTCGAAAACACCGACCCACTGCTCGCGCAGAAGCTCTCGATGGAAGTCGTCCGGCAATTCACCCGCGCCTACATCGAACAGCGCATCGGTATTTCCGACGAGGCCTACAAATACTTGCGCCAGGAAAAGGACCGTCTGCAGCAGCTCGTCCAGGAAGCGCAGCAAGCGGTGCAAACGTTCAAGGACGCACATCCCGGCCTCCCGCTCGATGACAGCCAGATGCTCGCCGATAACCGGCTGCTCGCCCTCGCCACCGGGATGAACGAGGCCCGCAACGCCCGCTTCAAGCTCGAGGCCGACTACGCGCAAATCAAACAAATGGGCACGGCCAAACCGGAGGATCTGCTGAGCATCTCGAGTGTGGCCGCTTCCGCTGCTGTGCTGAGCATGCAGAACGATCTCACCGCTGCGGAATCCGACTTCGCAGCACTGAAGGAACGCTACCTGCCGAAGCATCCAAAATACATCCAGACCCAGCGACAGGTCGACCAGCTGCACGAATCATTTCGCCGCACCATTCTCAAGGCCGCGGATGCCGTGGGCGTCGCCTTGCAATCCGCCAAACAGACGGAAGACAACGCCGCGGCGCTGCTCCAGAAGGGAGAACAGGCCAAGCTGGAATTCAGCAAGGTGAGCCTGCCCTACGAAAGCCTGCAGAAGGAATTGCAGACCAACCAGGATCTCTACAACGACGTCTCGCGCCGTCTGCGCGAGACATCGATGATGAAAGGCATGGAGCAAGGCAACGTGGAAGTGGTGCAACCAGCCATCGTTCCGCCCAAGCCGAGCAAGCCGAAGAAGATGCTCGTGCTCATCGCCGCGGGAATGGGCGGCCTGATCATCGGCGTTTTGATCGCTTTCGCTCTCTCGAGCGTAGACCAGACCTTCAAGACCGTGGATCAGACGGAGGAAGACCTCGGCCTCGCTGTGGTCGGGTCGGTACCGATCGCGGGCAAGGCAGGCCACAACGCCGGTGCACTCCTCACCGTGCAGGAACCAGACAGCCCGGTCGCCGAGTCCTTCCGTTCGCTGCGGGCCGCACTTTCGCTGGCCGGCGAGGGCGCGGAGCACCGCGCCATCCTCTTCACCAGTGCCATTCCCGGCGAGGGCAAGACGTTCTGCTCGGTCAATTACGCCGTCTCCCTCGCGCGACTCGGCGAGCGGACGCTCATCATTGATGGCGATCTCCGCCTGCCCACCCTGCACAAGTATTTCTTCGACGAGGTGCCGGAAGACGGCGTCGGCTCGGTGCTGCTCGGCGAATGCGGCCTGAACAGCGCCATTCGCCCGACCAAGATCGAAAACCTTTTCGTGCTCCCCGCCGGGCGCCATATCAAGCAGCCCGCCGAACACCTCGCGAAAGGCGGGTTCCGCAAGCTCATGAAGGAAGTCTCCGGTAGATTCGATCGCATCGTGGTGGACAGCGCGCCGATCCACGCTGTGAGCGACGCACTGCTGATGCTCCATGATGTCGAAACGGTCTGCCTCGTCATTCATTCGTCCAAGACTCCACGGCGCGCGGTGAAGCGTGCGGTGCACATGATCTCCGAAGCCGATGGCGCCATTTCCGGTGTCATCCTCAATCGTCTGCGCACTTCCGGAGCCGGTTATTACTACCACTACGGTGTGGGCGAATACGGCAAGGAAGTCTACGGCGCCACTGCAGGCGCGAAGAGCTAAACGCGTGGAGAGCCCTGTACTCGACTCATTCGTGGAGGCGACTCGCGCATGAAGCTGCTCTTCGTGAATACGCTCTACGCTCCGCATGCCGTCGGCGGTGCGGAGAAATCCACGCAATGGCTCGCGGAAGCATGCGCCCAGCACGGCCACGAGGTATCCGTGGCCACATTGAGCCAGGAACCGGAAGCCTCCTCAGCGGTGCTCAATCAGGTCGCGGTGCATCGGGTGCCCCTCGCGAATTTCTTCTGGCCGTGGGATGGGGAGCGACATCGCGGCAGCCCTTTCTGGCACGTCCGCGATATCGACAATCCGACGATGGAGCGGCACCTCGGGGAAGTGCTCGATCGCGTGCAACCCGATCTCGTGCACACCAATGCACTCGCCGGCTTCAGCGTCTCCGCCTGGCGCGCCTGCGCCACACGCCGCATCCCGATCATTCACACCCAGCGCGACTACTACCTGCTGTGCCCCAACTCGAGCATGTACCGGCACGGCAAAAACTGCGCCGAGCCCTGCACGCGTTGCACGATCTTCAACGCCCGCAAGCGTGAGCTCTCGCGCCTCGTCGGTGGCGTCATCGGCATCTCCCGGCACATGCTCGATGTGCACCAGCGCTACCAATTTTTCCCCAACGCACTTTTCCAACGCGTGATCCCCAACGCCTATCGGGCCGCGCGATCTGCGGAGCCACAGGCCACACGCCCGGCTCATGCCCCGCTGCGGCTGGGCTTCCTTGGCCGGCAGACTCCAGAGAAAGGTCTCGAGGTTCTGCTCGCGGCCAGCACGCGGCAGTCGGCGGGACGGGTCGAGGTGCTCATCGCGGGCTCGGGCCGCGAAGACTACATGAGCGGCCTGCGCGCCAAGTATCCCGCAGCACGCTTTCTCGGCTATCAACAACCCGCCGAGTTCTTCGCCCAGGTCGATGTGCTCGTCATCCCTTCGCTCTGGCACGAACCGCTTGGTCGCGTCGTGGTCGAGGCCAATGCCCACGGTATTCCGGTGATCGCCGCGCGGCGCGGCGGCCTGCCCGAGCTCGTGCAGGAAGGCGTGAACGGTTTCCTCTTCGAGCCGGACTCACCACCGGAGCTGGACGCCGCCCTGGAGCACTTTCTCGCCGATCCCTCACTCGCTTCCCGCCTGCGCCCCGCCTGCCTGGAAAAGGCGGAAGATTTTCACCCTGCTCACATCGCCGCCCGCTACCTCTCTTCCTACGAGGAGCTCATCACCCGGCCGATGCCTGCCGCCGCATGAAAGGTCTCCGCTCCCAAACCATTCGCGGCGCGGGATGGTCCACCATCGAGGGCGCGATCAGCCAGGGGCTCGCCTTCCTCGTGTTCCTCTTCATGGCGCGGCTGCTGTCGCCCACGGATTTCGGTCTCGTGGCGCTGGCCAACCTTTACATCATGGTCGCGCAGTACGTGATCTTCTGCGGCCTCGGCCCCGCCGTGGTGCAGAGCGAGGAGTTCGACGAGGAGAATCTCGACACGGCGTTCTGGCTGCAGATGGCGATCGGCGCGGGTTTCTTCGGCCTCACTCTCGGTCTTCCGGCGATGATCGCCAAATTTTTTGGCACCCTCAGCCTCACTCCCATCGTCGCCGCGCTCTCGCCCATTTTCATTTTTTCCGCGCTCTCCTCGATGCAAAATGCGGTGCTCGCACGCAAGCTGGATTTCCGCTCGCTCGCCATCCGCACGCTTGGCACCAGCGTGCTGAGCGGCGCCATCGGCGTGGCACTTGCCCTGCGCGGTTACGGCGTGTGGAGTCTCGTCTGGCAGCAGCTTTCCGCGGGCCTCATCCAGGTGATCCTGCTGTGGCGCATCAGTCCATGGCGTCCGCGCTTCCGCTTCTCGCGCGACAAAGCCAGCCGCCTCGTGCGCTTCGGCATGCACGCCATGGCCGCCGATCTGGCCAATCTCGTCAGCCGCCGCAGCGGACAGTACTTCGTCGGCAAATTTCTCGGCCCCATTCCCAGCGGCTTCTTCGCCATCGCCGCGCGCGTGAGCAATCTCATCTCGGAAGTCATCATCCGCTCGCTCGCCCGCGTCACGCTCGCTTCCTTCTCGCGACTGCAGGAGGAACGCGGTCGCTTCGCCGCAGCATTTTACCGCGTGATCGGTATGCAGAGCTTGCTGGTCCTTCCGGCCTCGATCGGGCTGGCCCTGCTCGTGCCGGAAGTGATCATCGTGCTCTTTGGCGCGAAGTGGCTGCCCGCCGCGCCCGCCATGCAATTGCTCCTGCTCGGCAGCATCTTCGAGGCACTGAGCGCCGTGAACGTCTCCGCACTCTCCAGCCAGGGCCGGCCAGACTGGGGCAACTATCTCACGCTCATTCATCTTAGTGCGAATCTCACTGCCTTTGCCTTCGCCGTGCGTTGGGGCCTCGAGGCGGTGGCGCTCGCCAATGTCATTCGGGCCGCAGTGCTCTACCCAGTCGAGCTTCTCGTGCTTCGCCGGCTGCTCGGAATTTCGCCATGGCGCGCGGTACTGCAGGTGTTGCCGTTGCTCATCATTACAATCGGCATGGCCGCGCTCGTCTACGGCATCCAGCACGCCGTAGGGCACGCGTGGCCGGCCGCGGCTACGCTGGCGCTCTGCACCTGCGCCGGCGCGTGCTTTTTCTCCGGCGCGCTCTATCTCGTCCAGCGGCCGCTTTTCATGGAATTGCTCGGCTGCCTGCAGGTCTTCCGCCAGCGCGGCGCCCGCAGTGAGGAAGTCGTACCCGCCGCCACCGTTTCATGAACCCGGAAACTCGAACCCAAACCTCACGATTGCAGGAGCTCGATGTGCTCCGCGGAGTCGCCGCGGTGTGGGTGATGTTCTGGCACTACTGCGTCCATTACTCGGAGCTCACCGAGAGCGCGACAAGCAGCACGCCGAATCTGCACGGGCTCATTCCCGTATCGCTGTTCTTCCTCATCAGCGGCTTCGTCATTCTCCTCACGCTGAATCGCACGCGCAGTCCCATGGATTTTGTGGTCTCGCGCTTCTCACGCTTGTTCCCAGTCTATTGGGTCGCGGTCATTCTCACCTTCAGCGTCCTGACGTTCGCTCCCGTGCCGGGCCGCGGGACCACGCTGTGGCAGGGGGTGGCGAATCTCACCATGCTGCAGCCCTGGCTGCGCGTGCCGTATGTCGACGGCGTCTACTGGACTCTCTCGGTCGAGCTTTCGTTCTACGCGATCATGCTCTCGTTCTTCCGCCTCGGCTGGCTCCGTCGCCTGGAACTCATCGCCTTTCCGTGGATGGCCGCGGAATGCGGCTGGCGCATCCTCGCGCAACATCGCTCGGTGTCGTGGATCATCGAGATCAGCCTGCTGCTGAAATTCGCGCATCTCTTTTTTGCAGGCACCGTCTTTTACCGTGCGAAGACGGAGGGCTGGACGCCTTTGCGCTATGCCGTGCTCGCCGGCAGCATTGCCACCCAATTCTTTGTCCATGGCCCGGTGGCGGCGGCCTTCCTCGCGGGCTTCTTCATCCTCTTCAGCATCCTCGTAGCGGAGCGTCTTTCCTTCATCGCCGTTCGGCCGCTCGTCTTCCTCGGCGCCATTTCCTACAGCCTCTATCTCATTCACCAGAATATCGGCTACGCCATCCTCACCCATTCGGGGCTGCCGCACGCGCTGGGTGTCCTGGTGGCCGTGACCGTCGCCATCTCCCTCGCTACCGCGCTCAACCGTTACGTCGAGCGCCCCTGCCAGCAGGCAATCCGCCGCTTCTACTCGCGCCCCAAGGCCACCGAGCTCAAGGCCGTGGCGCCAGGCCAGACCGATCTCGCATGAGTCCCTTTATTTCACCCCGCCTGCTGGGCAACAAGCTACTGCTCGTCGCACGGCTCACGCTCGCCATCCTGGCCATCTACCTGGAATGGGCGCTGCCGCTCGGGGAAAAACTCTTCGTCCCGCATTTCCTCGCATTCCTCCTCGTGCTGACGCTCATCCCGCAGATTCGCGCCTGGCGTCGATTCTCGTTGGCCATGCTGCTCATGCTCGGCTTCTGCGCGTTCAATCTGGCCACCAGCGCATTTGGCTCCGTGCCCCTGCACGACCGCTTTCGCAGTGTCATCTATTTCGTCTATCTCTTCGGCATCGCACTCATCATCGGCGTGACGAAGATCATCGGCGAAAGCCCACTGGATCGCCGAATCGCAGCGACCATGTTTCTCGGCTCTGGCTTCTTCCTGCTCGCCTTCGCCTCGGTGGAGCAGCACACCGCGCTCTACCAAATCTCCGATGCCTTCCGCTCGGTGGCCTACAAGGAAACGAACGCGGACAACGAAGCGCGCGATCTCGAGCTGTTGCAGAAGGTGCGCCCGAAAGCGTTTGCGCAGGAGACTTCCTTCGGTGCGCGCGGCGTCTCCGTCCTTCTCTTGATCGGCGCATTGCTCAGCCGCGGCATGCTGCCCCGACTCGCTGCGTTGGGTGGCATTGCCGCGGCGATTCCCATCTTCGGCTCTCCCATCCCCGCCGCTTTTGCCGTGGGGCTGCTCTACGGGCTCTGGGTGCCGCGCTGGGCGCAATCGCCGAAAATACTCCCGCTGTATCTCGGCACGATCACCGCCGGCGCCGCGGTGCTGCTCTTCATCGTGGCGCAGTTTTCCGTCGTGGTGCAGCGGCGCCTCGATCTCGTGCGGGACGGCACCGATCCCAGCACTTACATGCGCACCATGTTCATGATGGAGATGGCCGGCAAGGCGATCGCCTGGAATCCCATCTCGGGCGTCGGCCTCGGCGGCGAAGAAGAACTCAGCTCCGATTTCGTCCTCCCGCTGCTCGAGAATGTGCCGACCAATACGCTGATTAACAACGCGCTCTGGTCGGTGCCCTTCTTCACCGGGCTGGTAGGTTCGCTGGCCTTTCTCCTCCTGCTTCTCACGCTCACCTGGCGCGTGGAGCTGCGCTATCGGGCGGTCTTCTTTGCCACGCTGCTGCTCATCCTCAATTGCACCGGCGCGATCCACTCCTCCTCCGTCTGGATCGTTGGCGCATTCCTTTACTCCATCCTGCGCCTGCCTGCCGCCGTGCGTGTCCCACGGAAAGTAGTGTGGGCACGGCGCGTGCCCGCCCGGCGGATCGCCGGCGAACTCGTGGCCGCGAGCAAAACCCAGCCTTTGCTCCATGGGACCTGACGCCACTCCCACCTCCAGTCCGTGGCAGAAGGTACTGCGCGAGATCGATGTCGTCGGCACGCACTGGCTGCTCCAGTTCTTGAATCTGCTGGGACCAGGCCGTCTCGGGGATCGCTTCCGTGGCTCCATCCTCCGCGGACTGGGCTATCCCATCGGGCCTCGCGTAACGCTGGCACCGGGCTTCGTCATCAAGTCGCGCACCGATCGCCTGCACATCGGCGAAGGCACGTTCATCAATCGCGATGTCTTCTTCGATGCCAAGAGCGAGATCAGCATCGGCCGCTTTTGTGACATCGGTTTCCGCAGCATGTTCGTCACGGCCACGCATGAGCTCATCTCGGACCTCGCTGGCCGGCGTCCAGTGCACGGTGGTGGAAAAATCGCAGTCGAGGATTTCGTCTGGATCGGCGCGAATGTCACCGTGCTCCCCGGCGTGACCATCGGCACTGGCTCGGTCGTGGGCGCAGGCAGCGTGGTCACGAAAGACATCCCTCCGCACACCCTCGCCCTCGGCGTACCGGCTCGCGTGGTGCGTCCACTCACCCCGGAGGAATCCCGTATCGCCGCCGCATGAAACTTTTCATCCTCGCCCCACACTGCGAACTACCTGCCCGCGATGGCGCCGCCATCCGTTCCCTGGAGATCGCGCGCGGACTTTCCGCCGGCGCAGATGAGACGTTCTTCCTCGCCAAGCGAGCCGCGCTCCCGCTGCCCTCCGGCGAAGAGCAATCTCTCCCCGGCGGCGAACGCCCCAGCATCATGGCGGCATTGGGCTCCGCGGTGAGTGGCAAACACTATCTGGTGCTGAAGCACATGCCGGACAGCTGGCAGCAAGCGGTGCTGGAGCAGATCGACGCCTGGAAGCCGGACGTGATCATCGTCAATTTCCTCTGGGCCTGGCCGATGATCGCCGAACTCGCCGGGCGTGCCCGCGTCTATATCGACACGCATAATTTCGATCCGGAGTGGTGGACGAATCTTTCGCGCAATTCACGCAATCCGCTGAAGAAGCTGGTCTGCCATCATTCACTGCAAGCCATACTGGAAACGCTGCGCGCGCTGCCGGAGGGCACCGGCTTGATCCATGTGAGTGAGCGCGATGCCTCGGCGTATCGGGAGATTCGCCCCGATCTCGAGCATCTCGTCCTGCCGAACGGCTGCACGCTCCGTCCTCGGCAAAAGCGGCCCGATTACAGCGCGCCGAAAAAGCGGCTCTATTTCCTCGGGCTGCTCTCGGTGCAGATCAGTCTCGATGCGCTGGAGTTTTTCGCCCGGGAGTTTTGGCCGGAGTTACGCGAGCACGCCGACTTCTATGTGCTCGGCGGGCACCCGAGCTCCACCGTCTGGCAGCTCTGCGCACAGAATGGCTGGCAGCTCCGCCAGGATCTCAGCGAGGAGGAACTCGCCGCGCTGATCGAGGGAATGCATTTCGCCGTACTGCCCTTTGCCTATGGCGCGGGCTCAAAGCTCAAGCTGGTCGACGCTTGCGGACGCGGCGTGCCGGTGCTCGCCACTGAGGCGGGGGTGAAAGGATTCACCGGATTGCCCGGCACGGTGCTGGTATCCGCTGAGCCTGCTGCGTGGCGGGCGCGGCTGGAGACGATGTCCGACTTCGACGAGGCCGCGGTGGAGGAAACCCTGGAGTTCGCCGCGCGCTATAGCTGGCAAAAGCTGACCGCCGATTTTCTCTCCGCGCATCCCTTAACTGAACCCGATCTCGCCCGAGTCACCTGATGCCTGTGTCTGCCTCACCATTCATCTCCATCGTGCTGCCGGTCTTCAACGAGGAGCGCTACATCGAGCGCTGTCTCACGTCGGTACTGTCCTCGGGCTATCCGGATGAGCGCTTCGAAATCTTGGTGGCCGACGGATGCAGCACCGACCGCACCGCCGAGATCGTGCGCGGCATGGCCGTGCAGCACCCCCAAATCCGGCTCATTGAAAATCCGCGCCGCCTGCAATCCGCCGGCACGAACACCGCCGCACGCGCCGCGGCCTCCGAGGCGGAGTTTCTCGTGCGCCTCGATGCGCACTCGCGCTATCCGGAAGGATTCATTCCCCGCTGCGTGCGAACGGCGATGGAGACGCGCGCGGAGCTGGTGGTGTTTGTCAATGAACCGCATGGCATGACGCCCTTCCAGGAAGCGGTGGCCTTCGCCTTCGCGCATCCTCTCGGCGTCGGCGATTCGCTCTACCGGCTGGGCAAATTCTCCGGCTATGTGGACCACGGCCAGCATGGGTGTTTTCGCCGGGAATTTTACGAGAAGGTCGGTGGCTACGACGAAGGGATGTCGCACAATGAGGACAGTGAGCTTTCCTACCGCATCCTCAATGCGGGCGGGCGCATCTATCTTGATCGCGAGCTGCGCATGCACTACTTCCCGCGCTCCGGCTTTCGCCCGCTGGCGCGGCAATACTTCAAGTACGGACAAGGTCGCGCGGCTAATTTTTACAAGCATCGCGGCGGCCTCCGCCCACGGCAGTTGGCGCCGCCAGTGCTCGTTTTAGGAGAGATAGGAGCCGTGTTGCTATCGCCGTGGCTTCCGGTGCTGCTTCTTCTGCCGCTGGGCTATTTCGCGATCCTTTTCATCGTGGGCATCGCATCATCAGTGGAGAAGCGCCGGCCCGCATTGCTGCTGGCGGCGCCGGTTTTTTGGCTGATGCATCACGCCTGGGGTCTCGGCTTCATCTGGGGGTTGCTAAAGAAGGCTCTGCGAGGAAAACGCGCATGAAGCGGACGCGGATTCTCTTTGTCCTGGGAGATATGGGTGGCGGCGGCGCGGAGCGCGTGGTGGTCGAGTGCCTCGCCGGTCTTGATCGCTCGCGTTTTCAACCTGTGCTCGCCCTGGGCGAACTGACCGGGCCGTATCTCGCGGAAATCCCCGGTGATGTGGCGGTGATCGATCTCGGTGGCGCCGCCTGTTTTCATCGCACCCATCTGCGGGCCTTCATCGCGCAACTGTGGAAGATCATCTTCGAACACCAGATCGATCTAATCGCATCAACGACTATTCTGCCCAACACGGCGCTGAGCCGCGCACGCCTGCTCTGGCCCGGCATGCCGCCGCTCGTGCTCCTGCAACAGGACAATCTCACGGCGGAGACAAATCAGCGCGCGGACGGCTTGAAGCGCCAGATTCTGCGCGCGGAACTGCGCACAATCTTCCGTTGCTCGACACACGTGGCCTGCGCGAGCGCGGGCGTGCGGCGTGATTTGATCGAATCGTTCGGCTTGAAACCCGACTGTCTGTCGACGGTGCGCAATGGATTGCCGATCGATCGCATTCGCTCCGCCGCGCAGGATTCAATCGAGTGGCCCTGGCCGGAGGATACGGGAACAAAAACGATGATCGCAGTAGGCCGTCTGGTGGCGCAAAAGGCATACCCGGATCTGCTGCGTGCATTCGCGCGTGTGCGGGAGACGACGCCGGTGCGCCTGATCGTTCTCGGGGTGGGACCGCTGGAGACTGAGCTAAGGGAGCTCTCGGCTCAGCTCGGTTTAGGAGACACAGTGTCCTTCGTAGGCTTCCAGAGAAACCCGTGGGCGTGGATGACGCAGTCGGATCTTTTCGTTCTCTCCTCGTATCACGAGGGTCTCGGCAATGTCCTCATCGAGGCGATGGCGTGCGGCGTGCCGATCCTGGCGACGGATTGCCCGCATGGACCGGGCGAGATCATCGAGGATGGGTTCACCGGTCGGCTCGTGCCGCCCGGCGACGTGGATTCCCTCGCCGCGACGATGCAAGAATTGCTGACGGATGAAGACACACGCACTCGCATGGCGGAGAATGCCGCGGCGCAACTCGATCGCTTCGACAGCGCGAGCATGGTGCGGCAGTACGAGGCGCTTTTTGCACGCGTGCTCGGAAAGGCATTGCCGGAGGAGGTGGCGGCGTGAAGGTGCTCATGGTGAGCAATCTTTTTCCCCCGCGCGTGATCGGCGGGGCCGAGGTGGCAGCACGCGCCTGGGCGGGCTGGCTGGTGAGTCGCGGACACGAAGTACGCGTGCTCACCACTGCATCGGCGGAACATCCCGCCGGGGTGCAGGAAACACACGATGGAGTGATCGTGGAGCGGCGGGATTTTGGGCACGTGTATCCGCTGGGGCAACTATCGCAACCGCCGGCGCTGCGACGTGCGGTGTGGCATTGGCAGGATCATTTCAGCGGAGAAGCTGGGCGGCGCTGTGCTGCGGCCATCGCGGAATTTCGGCCCGACATCATCAACTGCCACGATCTGCAAGGGCTCGGCTATGCGGTGCTGAGGGAAGTGGCCGCCAGCGGGCTGCCGTGCGTCCAGACGCTGCACGACTTCGGATTTCTTTGCCTGAACATGGCGATGTTTCGAGGCGGCGCGGAGTGCGCACGGCAGGATTTGATTTGTCGGGCTTCGATGATGATCAAACGCACGGGTTGGGCGGGCATTCGCCGGCTTTCATTTTGGTCGCCCTCTCGCGCCTTGCTCGAACGGCACCTGCCGCATTTGCCATCGCATCTCGAGGCGGCGGCGATTCCCTATCCCCTTTCCTTCCCGGACGCCCCGACTCGCCGCCGCGAGCGTGGGCGCACACTCCAGCTCCTTTACGTGGGGCAGGTCACGAAGATCAAAGGGGTGGAGTTTATTTTGCAAGTGTTGTCCGGGCTCGCCGGCGAATACCTATTCCATTTCCGCGTCGTCGGTGGCGGAGCGGAGTGTGAGCGCTTGAAAGAGATTTACGGCGAACTGCCATGGGTGGAATTCGCTGGCCGCGTGCCGCCCGGACAAGTGGGTGGCTACATGGAAGACAGCGATCTCCTGCTCACGCCTTCGCTTTGGTTCGAGAATTCACCGCTGGTCGTTTACCAGGCCATTCACCTCGGGCTGCCGGTGATGGCAAGTCGCACAGGGGGCTTGCCGGAGTTGGTCGAAGATGGAGTCAGCGGCGCACTCGTAGCTCCCGGCGATACAGCAGCGTGGACCTCCCGTCTGCGTGCAGTGTTGAGCGACCCCGCCATTCTCGATCTCTGGCAAACGGATGCCGAGGAAAAGCGCTCGGCCTTTTCCATCGATACTTGCGGCGAACAGGTACTCGCCCTCTTCGAACGCACCGCCGACCAGGCGCCGCTCGCCGCCTCCGCTGCATGACTGCCGTCTTCACCGCCCCCAGTCGCAGCCTAAATGCGGAGCGCGATGAACGCTGGGCGCAGATGCTCGTCTTCGCCGGCTGGGCGATCGCGTTGCTCTATCTTCCGAGCGGTCTGCTCCACTATTACCTCGGCGGAAAAGTCTATCTGCGGGACGGATTGATGGGGCTGCACTTCGGCGCGTGTGTGTTCCATTTCTATCGCACCGGGTTGCTCGGGCGTTGGTTGCGTCAGTGCTGGTGGCTCGCTCTCGTGCCTTTGCTCATCCTGCCCGCAGCCGCGGATCGCGCCAGTGTCGTCGAAGCCGTCACCCTTTGGAAATGGACGGTGTTGTGGAATGACTGGATCATGATCGGCACACTCGCCGCGCTCACGTGGCTTGAGCCGCGCGGCATGGTCATTCTAAGCGCGCTCACGCTGGTGCTGCTCGTCGCGGACGCCGCCGCCGGCTTTCACGAATATCAGACAAATCGTTTCCTTTTCCCGATCAAGAGCGGGGAAAAGTCCGCACTCGGCGTCGTGCTGGGATTTGATCAAGTTCTCGGAGGAAAACAGATCCGCCTGAAAGGCCTGCAGCGGGACGTGTTTTCGTTCGCTAACCTGATGGCCGCCGCTGCTGTGGGTGGACTCGCCGTCGCGAGTGTCACGAGGCGGGTCGCGTGGCGTGCAGCAGGTTGGATTTGGGCGGCGCTCTTTGGTTCGATGCTATTTCTGTCCGGCGGACGCTCCGCCTTCTTTGGCGTAGCCGCGGCTGCCGCCATCGCTATCGCGACGCAAGTATCACCGGAATACACTCGACGTTGGAAGCGATGGGCGGTGCTGGCCTGGCTCGCCTTTGGCGTATTCATCAGCCTCTACGGCGTGAGTGAGCTTTCGGACCAGCTGAGCGCACTTTTTTTTAAGCACCACCGTGCCGGCAGCACCGCAAGCGCATTCCTGCGGGATCGCGCGTGGCAGGGCTTGACCGGCGCGATCATCGAGCAACCCGTCATTCTGCTTTGCGGCGCGCCCGTGGCGGCGCTCATGGATACCCATGTCACGCCGTTCTACCACTGGGCGGACAACGAATATCTCTGGCTGGCCTATCACGTCGGACTCCCCGGCGCGCTCGCAGTGGTCCTGTTCTTCTTCAGCGCCGTGCGTCGCGAGAGCGGGCGTGACATCGCGGACACCGTCTTCTTCCTCTATCTGGTCTTCATCATGGGCGAGGGCATCGCGCGCGAATCGCTGACGTTTCTCGGGTGCCTGCCTTTGTTTGTCGCGGCTGGCTTCCGCTTCGCCCCTCGGCTGAACCGCAGCCAACGCGTGCAATCGCCGCGCCGGGAGGAGGTGCCGGTATGAAGGTCCTCTTTCGCATCCGCTCCGATATCGAGCGCTATCCCGGCGGCGATGAAGTGCAACTGCGACGCACGCGCGAAGCGCTGGAAGCAATGGGCGTGGAAACCGCACTCCTGCCCGGCGTCACCGAAATGCCGGAGCGCTTTGACGTCGTGCATCTTTTCAACACGACGCGCATTCATGAGACGGCCGTTCAACTAAAGCAGGCTCGCAAACGCGGCGTGCCTGTAGTGGTCAGCCCCATCTGGCATTCCACGGCGGAGATGCGGAAGTTCTATGGACACCTGCGCGGCTGGCCATGGTTTCCGCTCACTGCGTATCAATCCGCCAAGGAAGCATGGTACGCGCGTCGCTCCGGGCTGCCGATATTCTGGCCATCGTTACTGGCATTCCGCACCATGCAGCGCCACGCCGTGCAGAAGGCAGACGCCGTGCTGCCGAACTCGGAAGCCGAGTTGCTGCTGCTGCAATCGGAACTGGGGGTGAAACCACGGGCCGCTTTCGTGGTGCCCAACGGCTTCACCTTCGCCGGCCGCCCTGCGCCCGGCAACGTCGCGCGAAAGGACGTACTCTGCGTGGGCCGGATCGAACCCCGAAAAAACCAACTCGGTGTGATCCGCGCCTTCAAGCGTTTGCCGCGTGGTCCGCATCGCCTAAGACTATTCGGCGCAATGAACGAGACTCACGATGCGTATGCGGCGCAAGTGCGCGCAGAATTGGTTCCGGGCTGGGTCGAATATGCCGGCGTCGTGAGCCAGACCCAGCTCGCGGTGGAAATGGCGCGATCCGCAGCGGTCGTGCTCGCGAGCTTTTTTGAAACGTGCGGGCTGGTCGTCCTCGAGGCGCTTGCCTGTGGCGCTCGCGCCTGCGTTTCCCAATCCCCGTGCCTGCAGGACTACTATGGCCCGCGTGTCGAGTATTGCGACCCTTACAGCGAGGACTCCATCGCAGATGGCATCGCAGCCGCACTCAATCGACCGCCCGAGGATCACACCGAATACCTCCGCCAATTTTCCTGGGAACGCGCTGCCGAGGAAGCCCTGCGCGCTTATGAGCAAGTGATTGCGGAGCACACGACACGAAAAACGGCGCCAGCGCCAGTCCTGGCAGAAGCCTGCTGAGCGAATGTTAGACACGATCCCTCTCATCTCCACAAACTGCG
>JBGGMZ010000018.1:0-3484 GCA_041287745.1 Chthoniobacter sp.
GATGAACATCGCATTCTCCAGCGAGTCCTTTACCGCCAGGGCCGGATAGCGCCGCATGGCTTCCTGCTGGGCGGCACGCGTGATCTCGGCCAGTTCAGCGTCCTCGATGGAGTTTGAAGGCTTGCCCGCGGCTTTCGGGACCAACGGAGAAGCGGACGACTGCGCAGCGGTCGCGGTGGCGGCAGCCGTGGCTTTCACCGGGGCGGAGGTCACACCCTTGGCCAGCGTTTTCGGGTCGACCACTTCCACCGCATTCGACGGCAGCGAAATTTGCAGGTCGCGCACGCCGAAAGTGACCTCGTCGCTCTTTGCGGCGATGAAAGGAAAGCGGTCACCCGCCTTGATGAGGAACGGCTTTTCGTCGATGACCACGCGGGAATCGGCAATCACCTTCACCTGCTTGCCATCGCCCTGCGGAGCGGACACGGCAAAGGATTCCGTGAGAAGCGGCACATACCCTTCGGTGACATGCGAGGCCGTGGTGGATACGGAAGCACCGCCCGGGCGGGAAGCCACGAGACCCTTGGCCGAGGAGTAGGCTTTCTCGGCCAGCGGGATGGCTGTGCCGATCACACAGATCATGCCCAGCGCGAGGAAGGCTCCGTTGCGCTGGCGGAAGATGTGCATGCGCGCGAGGACGAAGAGCGCGGTAAAAGTAAGCAGGCAGGTGGCCACATAGATCATGGCTTTCGCGCCGGAGAAGAAGACCGCCACGACGAGCATGATGAGCGCGAGAAAGAGCAGCGCACCACCCCAGAAGAGATTGCGCGGTCCCATGCCGTGTTCACGCAGAGCGGGCGCCTGCACATAACGAGGGACCCGCTTTTCCTCACGGCCCTCGCGCGTTTCGCTGGCCGGCACTTCGGCCGGCGGCGTGATCACGGGATTCGAAATCGCCGGGATGGAAGAAAACATACGGGGGGGCTCAGGGTTTTTCACGGGGCCGCTAGGATGCCACAGGATGGCGGGAGTGCCAAGAGCCAAGTAAGGGGGCCAGGCGAGGGTTGGCAATGGCAGGTCGGAAAGGCCCGATCGCTGTGACTATTGGCCGAATTCTACCGGAAAAACTCCGTCATTCCGTCATACGCGTGCGTCACCTGCATCTCGTGGCCGATCCGTTCCATGATCTGGCGGGTGAGTTGCAGCTTGGAATCGAGGAAAGCGTCGTCGTGCATCGGATCGTGATGGGTGATGACCCAGTTCCGCACGCCGGCCAGCTTCATGAGCACACAGGCGTTCGAGACCGAGCTGTGGCCCCAGCGGATTTTCTTGGGATACTCTTCACAGGCGTATTGGGCTTCGTGGATGACCACATCCGCATCCGCCAGGAAATCGATCATCCGCCCGTAGGGCTCGACCAGCGGGTGGTCGCGCGTGATGTCTTCGGGCGGTCCGGTGTAGCCCTGCAGGAATTCGTTGTCCGGCACCCAAGCGATCTTCTTGTCCTCGATCTCGATCTTGTAGCCCACCGTGGCGCCCGGGTGCTGGGCAAATTCCCACGAGATCAGCGCCGAACCGATCGGCATCGGATTTTCCGCGAGTTGGCGGAATTGCAGATACGACTGCATATCCTCCATCTGGACCGGGAAATACTCGCGATCGAGCTGGCCGCGGAAGACAGATTTCAGGTCCTTCCCGAAGCCCTCGGCGCCGTAGATCGTGATCTCAAATCCCGGCACATAAGCAGGCCCAAAAAACGGGAACCCTTGAATGTGATCCCAATGGGTGTGGGTGACGAAAAGGTGCAGCTTGCGCCGCGGCGACTGGAGCACATCGAAGCCAAGCTCGCGAATGCCGGAACCCGCATCGAAGATGAACTGCTCATCCCCCAGCACCACGGACATACAGGAGGTATTGCCGCCGTGGCGGAGAAAGCGCGCTCCCGGTGTAGGCGTCGAACCGCGCGTCCCCCAGAGCGTGTAGCGAAGCCGGGTGGTATCCAGCACGGGCGCAAACGTCGACGTTTCGACCGCGTCCGCGATGATGGGCGTCGGAAATTCCGGAGCCCCGCGGTAACCATTTCGCCGGGCAAAGTAGCTGTTCACCTTTTCCACCAGCACGGTGGGCTCGAAAGGTTTCGTCAAAAAGGCAAACACACCGAGACGCGTGGCTTCATCGTGCTCGGTTTTGTAGTCTTTGGCGGTGCACACGATCACGCCCGTCCGCGCGGTCCGATGCTCATCGCGCATGGTCTTGAGCACCTCAATGCCGTGCATTTTCGGCATCATGATATCCAGCACCACGAGGTCGGGCAGGGTCTGCCGCGCCTTGTTCAGGCACTCCTCACCATCCCCCGCGATCTCCACTGTATAGCCCGCCGCTTGCAGGGCCTGGGCCATTTTGAAGGCAATGACCTTCACGTCTTCAGCAATGAGAATGCGGCCTTGCGTGGGCGTGGAAGAGCTACTCATACCGGGCGCTATATGAATCAGGTATTTCGACGGCGGAAAAGGGGAGTTTTAGAACATCCGTTGAATGACGAGTCACGGAACGCAGAGACGCCACAGAAGGCGTCATTCGTCATTTTTCATTTTCCAATGGCGCAGAGCGGCGGCGAGACGGTCGAATTCATCGAGGAGTTCCTGGGCGTGCGCGGGAATCATCTCCGTCTCGTGGCCGCGTGCGGCGTCTTCGAGCTGCTTCGCGGCGGCATGAGACAGCGGCGCGTGGAATTCGCCGACCAGGCCCTTGAGTCCATGGGCGGCGTGTTCAATGGCGGCGAAATCGCGGGTGGCGAGACCGTCACGCAGGTTGCGGATTAATCGCGGTGCATCTTCGTCCAGGCAGAGACGGATCATCTCCCCCACGAGCTTGCGATCGCCATTGAGACTCGCGAGCATTGCGTCGGCATCGAACGGCGCATCGGGAACCGGGACGGTCGCGCTGGCAGGAGCCGCCGCCGGTGGGTGCGACACCTCGGCGGCGGGCGTAGCCGTACCGTCGCCATCCTCGACCAGAAAACCCGGCAGGACGCTGGCGATTTCACGGATCAATTCCTGCCGCCGCATGGGCTTGGCCACATATCCATCCATTCCTGCGGCGAGGCACTCGTCACGGTAGCCCTTCATCACATTCGCCGTCATGGCGATGATCGGCACACGCGGCCCACCGTGAGCCGCCTCGCGTTTGCGAATTTCCACTGTGGCCTCGAAGCCGCCCATGCGTGGCATCTGCGAATCCATGAGGACGAGGTCGTAGGAGGTGGCGGTGCAGGCCTCGACCGCCTCGCGGCCATCGTGCGCCACGGTCACCGTGTGGCCCCACGACTCCAGGTTTACCACCGCCAGGCGCTGATTCACCGCATTGTCCTCCGCGAGCAGGATGCGCAGCGGACGCTGCCGCGGCATGCTGTCTTCGCGTGGCTTCTCGGGTTGCCGGCTGGATTTGCCGATCACATCGACAATCGTATCCATGAGCCGCGATTGCTTGACCGGCTTGGCGAGGTGCGCGCCGATGCCCATACGTTCACAGCGGGCGGCGTCTT
>JBGGMZ010000019.1:0-3767 GCA_041287745.1 Chthoniobacter sp.
GACGTAGTCGGGGTAAAACGCCTCCCAGGTGTTTGGCCAGCCGCTACCAGGGCGATAAGGATTTTTGCCTTCACTGTCCGACCAATTTTCCAGAATCGGCTCGATGTCGATGAGCCGCATGGGTTCGAAAGCGAAGGGGAAAGACGAAGTGCAGCGACCGGTGAAGGCGAGGAAGGGATTGTTGGCGCGGATGAAGTCGTCTTGCTCTTTCCCTGCCTCCTGGGTGGAATAGCGGAAATGGAAGACGCTGCGATGGCGTCGCTCACTGGCCACAGTATTGGCCAGCTTGAGTTTGATCGGCAGGCCTCCCAGGTCGGTGGTGGTGACGTAGAGGTCGATCTGCTCGGCCGCCGCCTTTGGCGGGTTGCCTTCCTTGACTGCTTCCTGTGCCTCCGGTGTACTAGTCTCCATGGTGTCCAGGACGGCCAGCAATTTTTTGTACATCCGCTGGCTGTTCAGCAATGACTCGGGCTCGTCAGGATTGGAGAGACCCGCTTCCTTTTTGCCATTTGTCTGCAGCGACTCGCTGTCGTTCAGGAGTCGCTGGATGTCGCCCTCCTCGAGCCAAAGTTTTTTCAGCCCGTCCATGCCAGCGTGTCGCGCCATAGCCTTGGCTAGAAAGAGGCCATTCAAGCCGCCGGCCGAAGTCCCCGAAATCACATCGACAATGAATTGAGTACGGAGCGGCGCGCCGGGGATCGATTGCTCGAGCAATGCGAAATCTGTGGAATCGGTATCGAGATACTGTGCGATGCGTCGGTAGACGGCGGCGCTGCCCTTGGGGTGGGGATAGAGAGGTGTATCGTCGGCTTTCAGGGCAGTGGCGTGCACCATGGCCAGCAATTCGTCCGTGACGCCGCTGATGTAGATGCAGAGAGAGACACCGCCGTATAGGACCACTGCAAAGCGGACTTCCTGTGTAATATTGGCTGTCGTCATAAAGTAAACGGACGAAGCTTCATCGATCCACTGCCGTGGAGCATGTCGGATGGCTAATGCCTAACCGAACCGCCGCCGGTGATTCGTGCAAAGACGCAACTCTGTCGGCGAGTGTGGCCGGTGATGGCGCGATGGATATGGGGTCTTTGCCTCAAACTAGGTGCGGGAAATTACCGTAAACAGAGCGGAAAACTACTGTAAGAATGAGTAGAAGTTCGTAAATGATGCTTGCCGCTAATGGATGGCTCTGCGAAACATCATTCCCGAATCGCTCCATCGCGTGCGGCAAGGTATGTCCCACGGTGCTGGGGCGTTTTACAATCAACCGCAGAAAGCAGCTCATGTAACGAGGAGGATGATGGCTTATGAAAAACCGTGTGGTGGTAGTGGATGATCACGCTTCAATTCGGCAAATGCTTGGCATCGTGCTGACGCGCGAAGGGCCTTACGAGATGGTGGGAGAGGCGGGGACGGGGTTCGAAGCCCTGAAGGTGTGCCGGAAGGTGAAGCCACAGATGGTGGTGCTAGACCTGGTGCTTCCGGAATTGAATGGGGTGGAAGTGCTTCGTGCGCTGCGCGCCGAGAGCCGGGAGATGCGATGCATCGTTTACTCCGGAACGCTCAATCGCCATTTGATCGTGGAGGCGCTACAGGCGCGCCCGCACGGCTTTGTGCACAAGACCGACGCGCTTCCGACTTTCTGTGAGGCCTTGCGGGCGGTCGCCAGTGGGTGCAGTTATTTCACGCCTTTTGCCACCCGCCTCATGGACGACGACCGGCGGGACCCTGGCCATCATCTCACCGACCGCGAACGGGCGGTGCTGCAAATGATCGCCGAAGGCATGAGCAACAAGGAGATGGCCAGCCGCTTTTCCATTGCGCCGAAAACGGTGGAGCACCATCGCGCGCAGGTCATGCAAAAACTCGGCATGCACGATGTCGCCACGCTCACGCGCTACGCAGTGCACCTCGGTTTGGTGCCGGTGGAAGTGTAAGCGGCGGGCAGGCAGGTGCTTGCGATTTCCTGGGCGCCGGACGCATTCCATTTCCGGGGTTATCGAGGCCATGATGGGATCGTGAGCCAACATTGAAAAACACTGGCCGAACGGTGCGGACTGGCGGAAAATCCGCGGCGCAGCCGCGTCCGTGCTTGATGGCGGGGCCGATGGCTGTTTGAAAGACGCGCGCATACTTCATGGAATTGTCACCTGACCACAAACTCGCCGGCGTGCTGGCACCGCTCTTTGCCCTGCGCGGGCAGAATGACCTCGGCATCGGCGACCTCGGGGCGCTGCGTGAATTCATCGACTGGTCGGCGGAGCAGGGATTCCGCGTGGTGCAGCTTTTGCCGGTCAATGAGACGGGCAATGACAACTCGCCTTACAATGCCATCTCGTCCGTGGCGCTCGATCCGCTCACGATCGAAATCACGCCTGAGGCACTGCCGGACCTCACCACGGAGGAGATCCAGAAGATCACCTCCAGCGCCGACCTGAAGGCCTTGCGCGACGGCTCGGTCATCTACCCGGAGATCAAGGAGCTGAAGTGGGTGCTGCTGGAGCGGGCCTTCGAAAATTTTCTCGGCAACTCGTGGAAGAAGAATGACAAGCGCGCCCGCTCGTTCCGCGCCTTTTTGAAGAGCGAGGCGGCGTGGCTGAATGGCTACGCGCTCTTCCGGGTGCTCATCGATGAAAACAGCGGCACCGAACGTTGGGACTTATGGCCCGAGGGGCAGCGCAGTTTTGCCCAGGCGCAGACCTGGCTGGGAATGCAAAAGCCGGCGATGCGGCAGCACATCGAGCGTCAGGTCCGGCTGGTCTCCTACGTGCAGTGGATCGCGTGGGAGCAGTGGCGCAAGATGCACGACTACGCCACGAGCAACGACGTGGCGCTCATGGGCGACATCCCCTTTGGCGTCAGCTACTACAGTGCGGACGTGTGGACGCGGCCCGAGCTCTTCGATCATATCTGGTGCGGCGGTTGCCCGCCGGAACGTGTCTTCCTGACCGATCCTTTTACCTACAAGTGGGGGCAGAACTGGGGCATCCCGCTCTACCGCTGGGAAGTGCACCGCGAGCAGGGCTTTGACTGGTGGCGTCAACGCGTGAAGAAGGTGCGCGACTGTTTCCATCTCTTCCGGATCGATCACATCCTGGGCTTTTTCCGCATCTACGGCTTCCCGTGGCGGCCGCAGCTCAATGCTGAGTTTCTGCCGTTGAGCGAGGATGAGGCGAAGGTGCGCACCGGTGGCGAGTTGCCGCACTTCGTGCCCTACGAGGACGATACCGATAAACACAAGGCGGCAAACTGCGCGCAGGGCCGCGAAGTCCTGAAGGTGCTCGTGGAGGAGTGCGGAGCGTTCCGGCTCATCGGCGAAGACCTTGGTGTAGTCCCGGATTACGTGCGTCCGTGTCTCACCGAGCTCGGCATCGCCGGCTTCAAGATTCCCTATTGGGAAAATGACCCGCAGGGCAACATGACTCCGGCGAAGGATTACCAGCGGCTCTCGGTCACCACCTACGCCACTCACGATTTCGAGCCGCTGCGTGTCACATGGGAGGGCTGGATGTCGAAGATCGAAGCCGCCGAGTTTGGCGGCCCCGAGACACACGCGGCGCGAGATCAGGCCTGGCACGATGTGCGCCGGGTAGGCGCGTGGGTCGGGATGGACGTGCCCCGCATCACGCCGTATTCGGACCAGGTCCACGAGACGCTATTGAAAGGCCTCTTTGCCTCGAACTCGTGGATGGCGATCTACATGATCACCGACCTCTTTGCTACGACCCAGCGCTTCAATGTGCCCGGCGCCGTCAGCGATTCCAATTGGA
>JBGGMZ010000020.1:0-36734 GCA_041287745.1 Chthoniobacter sp.
TGACCGCAAGCTCTTCGCCGGCCAAAAAGGGCTGCAGTCGAAGTCGCAGGCGAAGTTGCTCCTTTGCGGCAGTGGCGAGGCCAATGCGGATGCATTTGAGCATCTCCCCTCCACACCCGACGCCTGCTCACAGACCGCGCAGAGCCAAGCGGACAAGGCCGTCATGCGTTCGCAGGAGGCCGTCCTCTCGCTGACGCAGCTACCCGCGAAAATTCTCCCCCGCTCCCGAGAACGCGCGGCGGTCTTCCTCAAGCGCAACCCGAGTGCACTCGCCGAGGCCGCGCTGGCCGAGACGGATCCTGCCGCGCAACTCAATCCCATTCCACAAGCTCCCGCAGGTCCCAATGCAGGCCAGCTCTACGGCACGTGGTGGCACGGATTCGTCGAGCACCTCGACTGGACGGCCCGTCCTGCAGATTGGGAGGCCACTTTCCAAACCCATCTGGCCCACTCTCCCGATACCGAACGCTCCCGCCGCGAATGGACGCTCCTTCTCCAGCAGTTGAGCAACGGCTCCGAGCTTGCCCGCCTCCTCGTCGGGCCCGGCACTCTCGCTCATGCAGAAATGCCCTTTCTCTGGGCCATGAGCGATCGCGAGTGCCTCGACGGCATCATCGATCTCGCGATCTACGATCGGACCGCAGATCGCTGGACCATTCTGGACTGGAAGACCAATCGCGATCGGCCCTCCCACACCCACTATCGCCCTCAGCTCAGCGCCTACTGGAAGGCCGCCGCCGAGATGCTCCAGCGTCCCATTGCCGCGGGCCTTTACATCACGAAGACCGGCGAGTGGGTCCCCTACGAAACCGCCGAGTTGTCCTCCACGTGGGAAGCGCTCAAGAACAATTCGGCTGCGCTCACGGAGGCCTTGGAAGACGACCGGGCCGACTGAGCATTGCCAAACACGCCGTCCTCGCGTTCCATTCGCGCATGACAGATGAAATGATCCTGGTGGTGCGCCGTGCGCTTTTCGACGAACTCGGTGCATTCCAAGGGCTGAATTTTGATATCGACCGTTACCTCCCCGCGTTGCTCGCTCGCGAAAACAATTTCTTCACCCCGCGCCCGCCGGCCGAGACGGATCCCTCGCTCAAGCAGATCATCCCCTACGTGCTCCTCGTCCACGAAGGTAAGGTACTGCACTACGTCCGGGGCAAAAAGGCCGGCGAGCAGCGGCTCGTAGCCAAGGGCAGTCTCGGCATCGGCGGCCACATGAACGACCACGATGAAGGTCTCTTCGCCCTTGATCGCGCCGCCTACGACGCGGCAGTGCAGCGCGAGGTCGGTGAAGAATTGAAGCTCGGCTCCCGCTACACGAACCACGCCGTGGCTCTTCTGAATGACGACTCCAACGAAGTGGGTCGCGTCCATCTCGGGGTCGTCCACATCTTCCAGCTTGAGACTCCCGACGTCCAAAAGGGCGAAGCGATGATCACCGAGCTGCAATTCCTCGACCGCACCCAGCTCGCCGCCCGTCGCGATGCGCTGGAAAGCTGGTCGCAAATCTGTTTCGACCACCTGGACGAGCTGCTCGCCGCAGCCGTCCGCTGATCCCCTTCCTATGCAAGTATTCGCGCGCATTCTGCAGGGAGCCGTGTCCGCCGGGGCTTCGGACGTACACCTCAAGGTGAATAGTCCGGTCGTCTTTCGGATCGCTGGGGATCTCGTGCCTGTGGAGGCGCCGCTTCCGACAGCCGAATGGTTCGCCGCGATCCTCGCGAAAATCATCCCCGAGCATCTGCGCGCGCCATTCGAGCACGACCGCGAGGTCGATTTCGCCTACGATCATCCCGGCGTGGGCCGGTTCCGCGTAAACGTTTTCCAGCAGCGCTCGAACTACACAATGGCCCTGCGCTCGGTGAAAGCGGAGGTGCGTACCTTTGAGGACCTGCATCTCCCGCCGGTCGTTCGCAACATCGCCGAGGCGCCCCACGGCATCGTGCTCATCACCGGGGCCACCGGTTCCGGCAAGTCGACCACGCTGGCGGCGATGATCGAGCACATCAACGTCAGCTCGCGAAAGCACATCATCACGCTAGAGGACCCCATCGAATATCTTTTCGAGGACAAGCAATCTGTCATCGAGCAGCGCGAAGTGGGCATCGACACCGCTACGTTCCAGAGTGGCCTGAAAAACGTGCTGCGACAGGATCCCGACGTAATTGTCATCGGCGAAATGCGTGATAGCGCCAGCGTCACCGCCGCCATCAGCGCGGCCAATATCGGCCATCTCGTCATCGCCACGCTGCACACCATGGATGCGGCCAAATCGGTCCAGCGCATCCTCGAGTTTTTCCCCGGGTCGGAGCGAGAACCCGCCCGCCAGCAGCTGGCCACCACGCTCTATGCGGTCGTCTGCCAGCGCCTCGTGCGCACCCCTTCTGCCTCGATCCTGCCCGCCACGGAGGTGCTGATCAATACCGCTGCGGTGGCCAAGCTGATCCACAGCAATAATCTCGAAAAACTCACCGCCGCCATGGAACTGGGCACGGGCGATGGCATGCAGACCTTCGACCTGGTCCTCTACGACCTCGCGAAGAGCGGAGCAATCACTCAGGAGGAAGCCCTGGCTAACTCCCCCACTCCGGAAGCGCTCAAGATGCGCTTCCAAGGCGTCATCCTCAGCGAAAGCCGCCGCATCCTCAGTGCCCGCGGCTAGCGGGTATGCTGCACCATCTCTCATTCGCCGTAGCCGACCTCGCTCGCTCGGGCGCATTCTATGATGCGACGTTGGCCGCGCTCGGCTATGACCGCGTATGGGCGGACGATACGGCCATCGGGTATGGCCGACCGGGTGGCGGCGACAAATTTGCCATCAGGCTGAGGCAAGCCGCCGTTGTCGTCCCGCCGGAAGGATTTCACGTCGCCTTTGCCGCGCCATCGCGTGCAGCCGTAAGCCTTTTCTATCAAAGAGCGCTGGAACTCGGCGGAAAGGACAATGGCGGAGCAGGACTGCACCCCGAGTACGGCGAGAACTATTTTGCCGCTTTCGTCTTCGATCCGGACGGTTATCGCATCGAAGCCGTCATTAACACACCAGGCTGACCTCGCCCTGGAGATTACGCCACGGCCCGATGGCTACCTTGCGACGAGATCTGCTCGACGCAGAAATCCACGTCCATTCCGTGAGCACGCAGCGCAGCGAGGCAGATCGCCACTGGCGCGGACTCCGAAGTCGACTCCGACTGCTGGCCGAAAGCCGCATACCACACACTGTTGACACAGCGTATATGCAAAGGCTCAAGGTGCGGACTAATCCGTTCCACCACCCCCCACGCCAGCGCGAGCTCGGAGGAGTAGGCGCGGAATTCCTGCACTTCCTTCAGGGCGGTATTCGCACGGGCATCCTCGGGGATGAAAAGCTGAAAATAGGGATCGCGCATCGCCTCCAGCGCTTCCTCGATTGACTCGAATCGCAGGCACGCGTGCTCCTCTTCCCAAAAAACCTGGGGGGTTTCCTTGGTCAGATATTTTCCCACCAGTGCATCCAGTTCTTTCAAGCTCGCAACGCGCAGCTTGAGATGTGCGTCATCATTCCTCATGGGCAATTTTCCGTTTGGCAGTGCCATCGCTAAACTGACCTGAACAATTTTTCAAAAGAAAAAATACGGTACCAAATACTTTCCTAGCGACGGGCCATGCGGACAAACAGCCAGCTTCCAAACCCTAGACAGAGGACATTAGGCACCCACATCAGTAATTCCGGGTGCCAATGCGGATTCTCACGCACGGCATTGGCGATGATGATGAAGAAGAAATAGGTAATCGCTACCCCGAGACTGAGCAGCATGCCGATGGAAGTTTCCTTGCGGTGGGCCGTAATCGCCAATGGGACGCCAATCAGCGCAAAGGCAAATGACGCCAGCGAAAATGAATAACGCTTGTTCATCTCTGTGCGCGTCGCCGATATCTCCTCGATCTTCTCCTTCTCCGTCATGTGCGATTGCTTTTCCTCGCTGTTCAATCGCTCGATCAACTCAGCGGTGGTCATGCCGCCGAGACCGTGTCCCTTCTTCTTGTCGCGCAGCTCCTCGAGCGAGATGGGCAGCGTGCTTTCCTGCATGGTGATGCCCTGCTTGATCTTTAGGAGATTTTCCACGTCATCATCGTCGCGCTGCTCGTAGGTCGCATCGAAGATGTGGAGGAGCAGCTCTTTCTTTTCCCGGTCGGTTTCCAGCAACCCCCGATGGGCGAAGATAACCTTCAAAAGCAGGTTGTCCTCGTTCATCTCGTAAACGAGCAAATTGGAAAGCTCGGGGCCGTGGTTGTCCTGAACGTAAATCTTCCGGCCCGGGAAGGAATCGATGACCCGGTCGCTGCCAAACATTGCGAGAGGATTGTTCGTGGCGATGTCGTAGAGCGCTTGCTTCATCTTCGCCTGGGCTCGCGGAGCAACATCGATATTGATCCAAAAGCACGTGCCCACACAGACCGCGGCGAGAGCCAGCACGGAATAGCAAACCCGCGGAATGCTGATGCCGCTGGCCCGGAACGCGATCAGTTCATTTTCCCCCGATAGCCTGCCAAAAACCAGCAGCACAGCGGTGAGAAATCCCCACGGGATGGTGAAGGAAAGCGAAAACGGCAGGATGTAGGCGAGGAAGCTGAGGATGAGTTCCAGCGGCGTATCGTTCTTGACCAGCAACTCGAGCAATTGCTTGAAGATATTGCCAAGCACGAGCACGACACTCAGCACCCCGACGGCGAGCAAAAAGGTAAGCAGCAGTTGCCCGCCGACGTAACGATCAATTAATTTCACAGACAGGTCATTCTTTGTGGAGCACCGGGCGATGGCAAGCAGTTTGCCCGGCGCCGTCTGCAGGGCCAGTGAATGGCGCGGCTCGCAGCTGCATCAAGCCAGACCTTGCACGCTGGCCGCGGTGCTGGTGCCGAAGCGATCGGTTTCGACGTTCATCTTCTGCAGCATCTGCACGAAGAGATTGCAGAGCGGTGTGTTGTCCTTTGCGTCGAAAGCCAGGTGCTGGCCGTGCTGGAAGCCGCCGCCGGCGAGGAGCACGGGGAGGTTGTGCCAGTCGTGGCTGTTGGCGTTGCCGAGGTTGCTGCCGAAGAGGACCATCGTGTTATTCAGCAGGGGCGAACCGCCTTCGCTCTTTTGCTTCAGCGCGGTGAAGAGCTTGTTCAGCGCTCCCATTTGCGCGGTCTCGATCAATTCCAATTGCTTGATCTTTTCCGGGTCCTGGCCGTGGTGGGAAAGATTGTGGTGATCCATCGACACACCATTGATGGGCGGAACATCCCCCCGGCCCTGCACAAGAATGGTGATGAGCCGCGTGCTATCCGTCTGCAGCGCGAGCGGGACGAGTTCGAAGATCAGCTGCATGCGGCCGATCAGATCCGACTCCTCCTTGATGTCCTGCGGCGGCTGGACATCGACCTTCGGCTTGGGCTTCTTCGCCCACTCCTCGGTCTTCAGCAGACGCTGCTCCATCTCGCGCACCGAGGTGAAGTATTCGTCCAGCTTGTCGCGATCCGCTGCGCCGACTCGGGCGCTGAAGCGCTTCGCTTCCTCGTTCACCGTGTCCATGATGCTGCGACCTTCGCGCAGCTTGCTCATCTGCTGCTCCACTTCCCAGGGCTGGCCATCGATGAAGAGCTTCGCGAACACTTTCGACGGCATGGCCTCAGCCGGAATCATCACACCGCTGCGCGTGTGGCTCTGGCTGGTGTAGCTGGTGCCGAGCGAGAGTGACGGATAGCGCGTCTCGACGCCGATCTTCTCGGCGACGAATTGATCGACCGACATCGTATTGCGGAAACCGCCGAGCCCCGGGTGCCGCGCGGAGGTCAGCCACGTCATCTCCGAGGAGTGTCCATCCGCCCCGGCCTGGTCGGGATGGCTCAATCCGGAGAAAACGGTGAAGTCGTTGCGGTGCTCCTTCATCAGGTCGAGGTAGGGCGTGGAGATGTACTCGCGTCCCGTCTCCTTGGGAAACAGCGCAGGCCCATAGATCCCGAGACTGGTGCAGATCGCCACCATGCGCTTCGGCGCGGTGCTCGCGGCTGCGGCGCCCGCCCGCTGCGACCACATGGCATCGAGGAAGGGCAGCGCAAGGGCCACGCCGGTGCCGCGGAGGAAAGCCCGGCGGGAGATCGGCGCACGAGTAACGGAAGGCGGAATGGGGATCATTTGTTCTGGAAGAGTGGGCTCTGGACGATCTGGTGAATCAAGGTGCGCAGCCCACCGCCCGCCTTCTGGGTATTGGCCGCAATCTCCACCACCGTGAAGCGGTCGGCAAACCCAATTCCCGCTCCCGTCGAGTAGGTCACTAGATTACCAGCGAGCGCCTCGACCAGCTGGTTCGGATTCGTGAGGAGCAGCTTCTTGAAATCCTGGATGCTGGCAAAAGCGCGACCGTCGGCCAGCTCGCCATCGCACTGCACGGGCGGCCCAAGGTGGGCGTATTGCCGGCGATCGCCGCTGTTTTTCAGCGTGATGAGCTCGCCCTTTTCCTGAATGCGATAGCGGTCGCGGAACCCACCGATGACATCGAAGCATTCCAAGGCGAATCCCGGCGGATCGATATGGCTGTGGCAGCTGGCACACGTCTCCGAGTTGCGATGCTTGGCCAGTTGCTCCCGCACCGTCGTGGCACCGCGCGTGTCGGGTTCGATGGAGCCCACGCCGGGCGGCGGTGGCGGTGGCGGATCGCCCAACAGCTTTTTCATGACCCATGCACCACGGCGCACGGGCGATGTCGTGGTCCCATTCGCCGTGACCTTTAGCACGCTCGCCTGGGTGAGCACGCCTCCACGCACGCTATCCGCCGGCAAGGCGACTTTGCGGATCTCCTCCCCCTCCACTCCCGGCACGCCGTAGTGCATGGCGAGGCGGCTGTTCAGCATGGCAAAGTCCGATTGGACGAAATCCGTGACGGGCAGATTCTCCTTCAATACCGCGGAAAAAAAACTCTCGGTCTCCTGCACCATGGAATTGATGAGCAACTCGTCCGCCTCGGGATAAAGCCGCTTGTCCGGTGAGGTGGCGTCGATATTGCGCAGGTCGAGCCACTGGCCGGCGAAATTGCGCACGAAAGCCTTGGAGCGCGGATCGTTCAGCATGCGCTCCACCTGCGCGTGCAGCACCTTGGGCTGGGAGAGCGTGTGGTTGGCCGCGAGATTGAGCAGTTCCTCGTCCGGCATGGTGCTCCAGAGGAAATAGGAGAGACGCGAGGCCAGCGCGTAGTCGTCGAGCTTGCCGGGGCGCTCCTCGAAGAGCAGGAACTGAGGCGCGGTGAGGATGGCCCGCAATCCAATGCGCATCGCTTCCACGAACTTGCGGCCGTGATCGAGCGCGTCATTGGTGAGCTGGACGAAACGATCCGCCTCGACCGGCTCCAGCGGACGGCGGAACGCGCGCGCGGCGAAACTCTCCAGCGCCATCTTGGCCGCGGCTTTCGGATCTTCCGGCGTCAATTCGTAGGCCAGCCTCTTGTCGCGGTTCTTCTTCTCGTCGAGCTTGGTCAGCGGTGTATCGCCGAAGAGATTGTGCAGGCTGGCCGGCGGCCATTCCGGCTGGAGCGGGCCTTCCATTTCCACCCACATGAGCGCGAGACCAGGTGCCTTCAGATTTTGCGGCCCGATGTTGTAGACGGTCTGCCCTTTTTCATCGACGCCCGTGTAAGTCGGCTCGATGCGCAGGTGCTCATTGGTCGAAAGCTGCGTGGTCACTTCCACCACGCGTGCCTGGTCGGGCGGGATGTCGTACCAACCGACCATTTGCTTCTCCCGGTAGTTGTCGCGATAGACCCGCATGGGGATCGGCCGGCCGGCAGCCTAGTAGCCGTAGGCGCTGATGCGAATCTTAAACAAGCCCGCCGGGTGACCACCCGTGTCCACCTTGGCTGAAGGATAACCGCGATCGAAGTAGACCACCGCATCGGGCAACTCCAGCAGTAGCACGTGATGGCCGCTCTTGGGATCTTTGGGGTTGGAGAGCTGGCCTACTGGAGTGTCCAGGTTCTTGCGGATGTCCTTGTCCTCCTTTGCGGTCCAGCGCGCCTGCTTTGCGGTCGGCTGCGGACCGAGATTGATCGCCGCATCGAGCGCTGTGTCCGCTGCTTCCAGGTACTTTTCCATCTGCAGCATGGAGAGCCGCAGATCCTCCGCCACGGTATCGAAGCCGTGCGACGCCGAATCCGCCGGAAGGATGGCTGCGAGCGGCGTCTTGATCCCCAGCAGGTCCTGCATGGTCTGCTCGTATTCCACGCGATTCAGCCGCCTCAGGACGGTGCGGCCCCGCTGCGTCTCGCGAGCCGAGTCGAAGGTCCGCAGCTCGCCGCCCAGCCCGGCGACGAAAGCCTTTGCCTCCTCCGGTTTGGGCTGCGTCTTCTTCTTCGGCGGCATTTCGCCGCGGGAGACCCGGCGGTAGACCTTCGCCCATTCGTCAAAATTGTCCTGCTGATCCAGATGCCAGGCCAGCGCGTCCAGGTTCAGCCCGCCCTTCTTGGTCGCCGCGTCGTGGCAGTCGGCGCAGTAATTTTCGAGGAATTCACTGCGGGCGGGAGCGCCATGCGCGGCCACTGCGACAAGGAAAAAAAGAATGGGGAGAACGAGACGCATCGGCAACGAGCTTAATCGGCTAGACGGTGCCGACCTTAGCTTCCACGCGAACCGGCGGGGCCGCGGCATTCGCGCCCGCTTCGCCGATCTTCGGGGTTTCGCCTCCGCTGAACCAACTCCGCCAACCCTCCCGCAGCTCCAGCGACAGCCACTGGGCGGCCGCAACAGCGATCCGCGGCAGGTCCTTCGGGCTGATGGAGAAGCTCTGGAAAAGAAACTGCCGCCGCGAGTTCCCTTGCCCCCATACTCGTCGCTCGCGACGCTTGCGGGCCATGGCGGCAAAGCGGGAGTTGTAAAACCGCATGAGGTGATAAACGGGCGTCGAGACTGGCACCGCGAAGGGCGGTGACGAGAGCGCCTTGGCTCCGTACTTGAATGGTTGCGAGACGATGCCCAGATAGTAGAGCCCGAGATCCATGCGGAAGGCCAGGTGCATGAGATCGTACTCGCCGAGATACTCGTACTTGTCCTTGTAGATCGCCTCAAACCATCGGCGATAGCTCTGCGTGAAGGTGGCGTTGTGCCTCTCGATCAACGGCGCCATTGCCTCGCCTCGCCGCTGGGCGGCGATGAGCGCTGTGGTCGCCGTGCTTGTAAAGGAGATGACGTCCATCCCAGGGCTGTAGAGCGGGTCGAGGAAGGCAGCCGCATCCCCTACCAGTGCGAAGCCGTCGCCGGCAAAGACGCGGCTGTGGTAGGCGAGATTCTTCCGCCAATGGACATCGCCCTCGATCCATTCCGCATCGCGCAGCATCTCGCGCCCGACGGGGTGCCGGTCGAGGAATTCGCGGATGCGGTCGCCGAGCTTGGCCTCGCCTTGCGGGAAATTCACGAGCCGCTGGTCGAAGACCACGCCAACGCTCACGTCTCCACCCTTCAGCGGAATCCACCAACTCCACCAGCCATCGCCCACCACGTGATTTGTCGCCGTATTGCGCGAGCCGAGGCAGCGCCCCGACCACATAGGAAACTTCTCTGCCAGGTCGCGCCCGTCCCAATCCTTCACGCCTTTCCAGCGTGCCCAGGCGGAAGCGGTCGGGTGCTCGGTATTCGGCACCAGCCAGCCTTCCTGTCGCGCGAGCAAGGCGGCGAAACCGGAGGCATCCACCACCCAGCGGCAACGGATCGTCTCGGCGCCGTCCGGCGTCTTCAGATCGACCTCCTGCTCCCCGCCGGGGTTGAGCCTCACGCCGGTCACCTGCGCGGGGCGCCGCAGCTCGGCTCCCGCAGCCACCGCGCGGCGCAGCACCTCTTCGTCCACCACAGAGCGATCCAACTGCCAGGAAGGCAGCCGCACGTGATATTTCGGACCGATCTCGCTCGAGTCCTCCAGCGTCTGCGTCTCGCCATTGGCAAACCAGAAACGCATCCCCTGCTTGATCAGGTGTTCATTGTTCAGGTGATTCGTCAGGCCGAGCACGCGACCGAGGAAAAAGCCGCTGATCTCGACCGTTGCCTCGCCGACGCGCCGGGTAAAATGGGTCGACCGCTCGACAACGAGCACGCGCAAGTCGGGGCACTCGCGTCGCAGGAGCGTCGCAGTAGCTCCGCCGGACAGCGAGCCGCCGATGATGACAACGTCGTAAGACATGATGGCTGTCGAATTTGCGCTGAGCCGCCCGTCGCGCCAATGCAAAATATACATTTTTCCCAGAGTAGCGTCTCTGTGGAAAGGGAATGTAGGGGCATCCCGTCAGACCTCACCCCGAAAGGCGCCGTCTTCCTTGTCCTGTTTCCGACACTTCACCCGGACCACTTCATCTCTCTGAATTATTCGGTTGCGCCCGCACCGCGTCCCGCTTGAACTTCCGCGCTCCCACCGATGCGACTGCTTATCCCCTTCCTCACTCTTCTCTGCGCGCTTCCGGCATTGGCCGCCGAGCCGATCGACATGGCCCCGGTCAAAAAGTGGATCGCCCGGCAGGATGAACTCCGATCCGTCCAGGCCGATTTCACCCAGACCCGCGCTCTGCGCGCCTTGCGCAGTCCCATCGCCACACCCGGTCACATGGCATTTGCCACGCCAGACCAACTGCGCTGGGAGCTCGGCGAGCCCGCCAAGACCATCGTCATTCGCAAGGGCGACACGTATACCCTCATCCAGCCGGCCAAGAAAAAAGCCGAGCGCTACAAGGCTGACAGCATCGCGAAGAAAGGCGGCGCGATGGGTTTCGCCATGATGAATTTCCCGCTGGCCAAGGACTTCGCCGATTTCAACCGCCAATTCGAAACGCTCGCGGTGACTGTGACGGACAACCGCTGCCACCTCGAGCTTCTTCCGCGCGATGCCCAGGCGAAGAAGATGCTGGAAGCGCTCAAGTTCGACTTCGATACCGTCAGCGGCCACCTGCTCTCCTTCGAGCTCACGACCCGGGATGGCTCCTCCATGCGCAGTGATTTCAGCAACGTGCGCATGAACCAGAAGATCGACCGGCATGTGTTCGACTACGATTTGACTGGCTACGAGGTGGTCGATGGAAAGAACTAAGCTTCGCTGGATCGGGATCGTCGTCGCGTTGCTCCTCTTTACGGGAGCAGGTCTGTCGCACATTAGTTTCAACGTCGACATCCTCAAGCTGCTGCCCACCCACCTGCCACAGGTGAAAGGGCTCTCGCTTTTTCTCAAGCATTTTGCCCAGCCCGATGAACTGATCGTCACCGTGGAGGCGCCCACGCCGGACGCCGCCGAAGCCGCGGCGGACAAGCTGGCTGAAGCGCTTGCCGCGCACCCCGAGCTGGCGCGCCGGGCTGTCGCACGCGCACCGTGGGAAAAGCGGCCGGCCGATCTCTCCGAGCTGCTCGCTTTCCTCATCCTGAATCAACCGCCGGAAAAAATCCGTGCGCTGGTCTCCAGCGTCACTGCGGAGCAGATCGACGCGACGCTGAAGAGCAATGTCGAAAAGCTGGGCGAATCCATCTCCCCGCAGGAAGTGGCGCTGCTCAGTTACGACCCCTGCAATCTCGCCGGCGTGCTCACCGAGACAGGCTTCATGTCCAGTGGCATGCAGCAGTCGGAATTCTCCTCGGCCGATGGCACCTTCCGTGTCGTTTACGTCACCTCGGCGCACGATTTCAAAAACTACAAGGCGACCATCGCCTGGATGAAACAGATCGAGCAACTCGCCCGCAGCACCGTGCCCGATACCTCAGTGCATTTCGGCTTCACCGGCGAACCCGCTTTCGTGGCCGACATCTCCGGCACGATGGAGTGGGACATGATGTCCTCGGCGTTCGTCACGCTGGTCGTCATCGCGCTCATCTTCTGGCTCTGCTACCGGCGCGCGCGTCCGCTCATCGATCTCCAGGCGATGCTCGTGCTCATCTTCACCCTTAGCCTGGCCGCTGCCGGGCTCTTCCTGAATCAGCTCACCGTCATCGGCGTGGGCTGCGCTGCGATCATGATCGGGCTGAGCGTGGACTACGGCTATTTCGTCTATCAGCGCTCGCTCACCCATCGCGGTACGCTCCGTGAATTGCAGAGCCAGTGCGTGCAGAATATCTGCTGGACCTCCGGCACCACCGCGGCGGTTTTCTTTGCACTGAACTTCAGCAGCCTCCCCGGGCTTTCTCAGCTGGGCAGCCTCGTGGGCATCGGTGTGGTCATCGGCGCGATCGTCATGCTCACCGTTTATTCGCGACTCACCATGCGCTTTCATCGCCGTGAGGAAGCGCGTCCACCGTCGGTCGTGGAGCGGCTCTTCGCCGCGCCCGGGTTTTGGCGGAAGGGCACGGTATTGACCAGTGTCCTCGTCGCCGTCCTCCTCGCCATCCTTTGCGTGAAGGGGCCGCCGCAGCCGGACTTTTCCGCGCGCACTCTGCGCCCGCGCGTGAGCGAAGCCTACACCGCGATGGATCGTCTCTATTCACGGCTCACGGATGATCGCGACATGCTCAGCCTCGTTGTCGCCGGCAAGGACGAAGCCGAGGTCCTCAAGCGCCTGCGCACGGCCGAGGCCAGCCTCTCCGCGGCCGAAGCGCATGGCCATGTGAAGAGCTTCCGCACCGCGTTGCCGCTCTGGCCGGTCGCGGCAAATCAGCGGGCCAATCTCCCGTTACTCGCCCCGCTGGTGAATGAACTCCCGCGCCTGCGGGAGCGTGTGATTGCGGCTGGATTCAAGGACGAGGCCTTTGTCCTCGATGAAGCGATCATTCGCCAATGGGCGGCATGGGTAAATACACCGACGCCGCTCTGGCCGACCAATGAAACCAGCCGGTGGATCTTCCGCCGCGTGGCCAGCCACGAAGGCAGCCAGTCGCTCGCCCTCGGCATGGTCACGCCCATGCCCGGCCATGAAGATGCCCTCACGGAAGCGGTCCAGAGCGATGGCACGTGGCTGGTCAGCTGGAACCAACTGGGACGCGAATTGCGCCACGTCATCCCGCGCGAGTTCAAGCACGTGATCATGGCGCTCAGTTTCCTCGTCGTCGTGCTGCTCTTCCTAGCCTTCCGCGATCTGCGCGCCGTGCTGCTCTTCGTCGTCACCACCGGTCTCGTGCTGGTCTGCCTGGCGGGCGCCATGTCGCTCTTCGGCATGAGCTGGAATTTCTTCAATCTCGCCGCGCTGCTGCTCCTTCTCGGCACAGGAACGGACTACAGCATCCTGTTGCTGCTCGCCTTGAAGCGCAACGGCGGCGACGCCCCAGCCGCCCAGCGGGAGCTCGGCCTCGTCATCTGCCTCTGCGCATTCTCGGCCTCGGCAGGATTCGGCACGATCAGTTGGGCCAATCACATCGGCCTCGCGAGCCTCGGCCAAACGTGTGCGCTGGGCTTGGTGATCGATGCGCTGATCTCGCTCTTCCTGCTGCCACGGGCCTGGACGTTTCTGTATCGCAACAAACGCCCAGCTGAGTAACCGCCGGAGACTACAGCGGCGCGCGCATTGCGAAGAGATAGCTATTGAAAGGCGTCCGCGTCCACAGGGGTCGCACCTGACATTCGAATCCCCGTGCTCGAAATGGCGACAGGATTTCCTCGGCAGTCGCGTAATGGACCGCTCCAGATTTCATCCAGAGGCTCGCGCGAAGGAAGAACTCCTGCACTTGAGTGACACGGAATCGCCAGTTCGTCGCCCGCGGTGTGGCACGGATGAGACACAGCGCACCAGGAGCCACCTGCGTCGCGATTTTTTCGAGCAATGCGGTCTGCCGCTCGGCGGGCAGATAGTGAAGGACATCAAACAGCACGACGTGCCCCCGGAAATCTCCGGTATCGAGGACATCGCCCACACGAAACTGGATATCCCGATAGGTCCGCCCGGCGATCACCTGGGCCTTGGCGATCTTGGCGGCATCGAAATCAACTCCGGCCAACGGAGGCAGAAACCCACGCTCGCGCAGATAGAATTCAAAGAGCCCCACGCCGCAGCCCACATCGAGCACGGGCAACGGAGAATCCTTGAGCAGATCGTAGGCAGCGGCAAAAAGCGGATCGCGCCAAAGTTTGCCCCGCGCATAGCAGCGCAGCCACGGGCCGGAATACTGGCGGGCGATGCGCTCGATCACGGCTCAGCGAATCGCGAGCGCCGTCGGATCCGATTTCATAATTCCGTGTCGCGCCATAAATTTGATGACCCCACGCGAATAGGTCGAGGTCGTCGTCGCACCCGAGGCCATCAACGCGATGAGTCGGTTCATGTAGCTCTTGATCGCGTCGCTGATCTTACCCGGATATTTGTGCTCAAAATGCGCGCCGGTGTGATACATGGCAAACATCCGGCCGTCGTAGAAGTACTGCACCAGCTCCATCCATGATTTGATGAGCTTGCGCATCTCACGCGTGTAGGCGGGCAGATCGTCGAGATTCTCGCAGAGCACCTCGGCGGAATGCAGTGCCAGCCACATCCCCGGCGAGAGCATAGGATCCACAAAGCCAAAAGCGTCGCCGGTCATGACCCAGCCGGGACCGTGGCCACGTGCGGAAACGAGTTGGTAATTCGTATAGACGGCCACTTCACTCACGCGCTTCCGGTTCTTCCCGAAATCGGAGAGACGTGAGTCGCGATCGATCGCCGCCTCGAGTCGTTCCTCCGGCGTGTCACCCAGTTTGGCCGCCTCATCTTTGTTCAAGACAATGCCCACGGAAACGCAGTCACGCAGCGGAATGCTCCAGCTCCAGCCGGCATGATCCATGCGCCCGATCACCACCTGGCCATCAATGGGGTGACGAACGAAGCCCTCGTAATGCGCGAAGTAAGCCACGTCCTTGCGCGGGCCGATCTCGGATGGGATTTCCATGGTGCGCGCGAAGAGCCGGGTGCGACCGGTGGAGTCCACGAGCAGATCGGGCTGGCGGCCTTGCAACCACGGAGCTTCGGCGAGCGTCTCTTCAGCCAGCTTGAGCCCGTCACTGCCCACCCGCTCGATCTTTGCCCGCACCTTCGCCCGCTTGGCACCGAGCTCATCCGCACGCGCATCGAAAAGCCGGTCGAGCGCGGGGCGTGGTGAGTTGTAGGCGTAGGGCGGCAGGACTCCGTCGACCGACTTGAAACAAAACTCAATCTCCTCATCGGGGCCGAAGGTGAAAGTCACGCCGGGCTTGTACTGGCAGATGGCGGCGGCGCGATCCTCGATACCGAGCTTGCGCATGACCGGCACGATCGCGGGAATGAGCGACTCACCGACGATGAGATCCGGACGGCGGCCATCGTCGAAGATCGTCACATCCACGCCTTTCTGCGCGAGGAGCGAGGCCAGGGTCGCGCCCGAGGGGCCGCTGCCAATGATACCGACGGTTTTGATCTTCTGCTTCATCTCTGGATTTTGCCGCTGGGTGTGAGCGGCACGCTCGCGACCAGCTTGAATTCGACCGGCACCTTATAACGCGCGAGGGCTCCACGGCAATACGCCGCAAGGGCAGAAATCTTGGGCGGATTGGCGGGATCGCGCGGCACCACTTCGGCCACCGGCACGGCGCCGAAGCGGGCATTCGGCTTGCCGGTCACGCGGGCGCGCTTCACCTCCGGGATTTCGCAGAGCACCGCTTCGATCTCCTCCGGAAAACATTTCAAGCCGGCGACGTTGATCACTGAATGACTGCGGCCGAGCAGATGGATGTCGCCGTCTTCATCGATCCGTGCCAGGTCGCCGGTGTGAAACCAGCCATCCTCCAGCACCTCGGCCCGCTTCCGCCACGGATACAGGTAGGCATCGAACATCCCGGGGCCGCGGAGGAAGAGTTCCCCTTCCCCGCGCACTTCCGCCGCGTAATCGGGCAGCGGACGCCCCACGGAAGTCGGCTTCTCGCGTCCACGCTCGAGATTTAGCAGAGGGAGGCCGACTTCAATGATCCCAAGGCCTTGCGACAGCGCCACGCCGTAGCGCTGCTCGAAAGTTTGCGCTGTGACCAGCGGCAGGGTCGCCGCTGTGGAAACGGCCAGCCGCAGCGAGGGCCACGCCCGGCCGGAGCCTTCGCCCGCCAGAGCTGCATGGTGAAACGGTGCACCGTAGAGGACGGTGCCGGCATGCTTGGTCCCGGCGGACAGCACATCTTCAGCAAGGTGCGAGTTCTCGATGATCGTCGTCGCGCCGTGCAGCAGATACAGCATGATCGAGACGGCAAAGTGATGGGCCATCGGCAGAATCCAAACGACGCGATCCGCCGGTCCGATGCACAGGCCGCGATTCGCCGCCGTGACTCGTTCCAGCAGGCTTTCGTGAGAAAGGACGATGCCTTTGCTCGTGCCGGTAGTGCCGGAGCTGAAGCGGATGAAGGCTGGATTCAGCGCTGACAGCGCCGCCTGGTCGAAGCCCAATTCTGCGGAGACCGGAACCTCGCGAATTTCACCGCTGCCATCGACGATCGCCCCCACACCGGTCTCCCGAATCACCCGCTCGCGCTCGCGTGGGGAAAGTTCGCTGGCGATCGGCACCAGGCATTTCCCGGCGCGCACGATGGCCAGCGCCAGCACGACATGCGCGACGCCGTTCGGGCAATCGAGCCCGACTCGCGCCGCCGCCGTAGCGCCGATGCGCTTCGCCGCCGCATCCGCCTCCTCAATCAGGCTGCCGTAAGTGACTTCCCGTCCCTCGCTGATCAACGCCACCGCCTGCCGGTCAGCGTCCCGAAAAATCCGTTCAACTATGTTCATGCGCTATCTTCTCGCGGGCGGCCATCACTGCCGCTGCGTCGCAATCACCGTGGAGAACTTTCAGCGCAGCGGCAAGCCCGGCAGCTTCCCCCGTGGCCAGGCAGGTGCCGATAACCCGCACCGAGGCCTGCGCCTCGTGGCTGGAGGAAATGCAGCGGCCCGCCATGAAAAGCGATGCGTCATCGCGTGCCTGAAGGGAGCGCAGCGGGATTCCGCACGGCTCCTCGCCCGTGGGAAAGCGCAGGCGCGGCCCCGTGGCGGTCTCGCGCAATTCCATCGGCCAGGCCGCAAAGGCCACGGTATCGTCGAACTGAGCCCCGCGCTCGATATCCTCCATCTCCAGCCGGTAACGCCCCATGATCCGCCGACTCTCGCGGACACCGGCACGAGCGGGCCATGCGGCGATGTAGCTCTTCTCAAAACCCTCGATCCTCCGCAGATGCGTCGCCAATCGATTCGCCACGTCGCGCCCTTCCGTCTCCAGCCGCGAAAGACACGCCGCATCCAGCGGATCGTAGTTCGGGCCGCCTTCCAAATCCACTGTAACAAAGACCTCTCCCGCCTGCGCACTCTCGCGCAGATGTGCCCCGAGTGCCGATGGCGGCAGCACGCTCTCCTTCACTGCTTGAGAAATCTGCCGGGCAATTCGCAACCTCACATCGTCGCCGAGCTTGCCGGGCTCCATGCCACCCAGCGCAAAGATGTAAGCCGGTCGTTGCAAGCGCGTGGTCTCCATCTCGCAAGGCGCGCCTCGCAAGGCGGCCAGCACAGCATCGCCCGTTGTATCGATGAAGGCCTTCGCCTCGATTTTTTCCGCACAGCCGCGCCACGCGAGCGTGAGCGAATCCGCCTCGGCCGCCACGATCTCGGATTGCAAACGCACCTCAAGGTTCGGCGTCTCGCGCACGAACACATCGCACAATTGGGCAAACGCCACCGGCCGCTGTAGCAGCACCTCCACGCGTCCCATGCGCACGGGGCCGCTCGCTCCTCCACTGCCGATCAATCGCCGGGCAAACTCCGCGGCAAATCCCTCATTCGCCATTACCGGGACACCATCGCCTTTCGGCAGCTGGTAGAGCCCGCAAATCGAGTGCACCAGTGCGGCGGATGCCATGCCGCCGAGCAACCCGTTCCGCTCGATGAGCAACGTCTTCGCTCCAAGCCTCGACGACGCCACGGCCGCGGCGACTCCAGCGCTGCCTCCCCCGGCGACGATGACGTCGAAACTCATGACAGCAGATCGGGCCGGGGTTCGCCGAAAAGATCCTCCATTGTCTGCTCCAGCATGAGCTTGCGCTCCTCGTCGGAGAGACAGCCCTCGCGCCACGTCACGGTGATATTCACCTGCCCATCCCGCTCGCAGAAAAAGAGGCCCGTCCCCGGTGGCGTCGCGAGACACGGCAGATGATAGCCATTCGTCACTTTCGCCCCGGCAAACTCGACCAACTCCGGCGCAAACACGCCGGTATGCGAGTGGAAGAACGAGCACATCTCTCCCTTGAACTGCCAACGCACCACCTTCATGAACATCCACGCCGGCAGTCGCATCATCAACTCCAGGATCACGAGGAAAGATTCATCCAGCTTGCCCCGGGTCATCTCGGCGAACTGCTGCTTCATCGAAGCCGTGGATGCCTCGATCGTGCCCAGCGCCTCACGCACCGCGCTGAAAAAGAAGATCGAGACCTGATTGTGAAACAACGGCCCGCGCGCCCCGCGTTTGCGGGTCTGCACCGGCACGCTCACCACGTAGCCAGGGTGCGCCTTGCCTCGATGCCGGAATACCCGGTCGTGCGCCCGCGCCGCACAGGCCACGTAAAACATCATGGGGAAAAGCGCCCCGGCCATCGCCTCCACCCGCGCGGTCAGCTTCGCCGAGTCCTCGCGATTGAGGGTAATGACCTGATAAAAACCCCGGCCCCGCCGCGGATGTGGACCGGCCAGCGAAGGCGCACCGATCTTCGCCAGATCCTCCAGTCGATGGACCGCCGCTTTGGTCTTCTTGATCTTTTCCTGAAAAGTCAGCTCCGGCCGTACTGTCTCTTTGGCCTCGCACGGCACGTCCACGCCGTCACACAGGCGCCCGATCTCGGCCAGCAACAGCTCAGCGCCTTTCCCATCGATGAGCAGATGGGACCACGAAAGCGCCACCCGGCAGTGGCCGTCGCGCGTCTCCACCACATCGAGCCGTGCCTTGAACGCAATGCCATCCACCTCCAGCGGCTCCGTCATGATGAGTTGGAGCAGCTGCATCGTGTCCTCCACCTCTCCCGCCCCACCCAGCAGCCCAGCCGAACCGCGTTCACGCCAGAGCTTCAGGGGTAATCCGAGCGAAGGCGCGGGCGGTATTTCCCAATAGGGCAGCCAGGTGCGCCAGTCCCGCCGAAGGCGACCCGCGAGGAGCGGATGTTTCTCGACCAGACGTTCCAGAGCCGGGTGCAAGCGCACCAAATCCGGTATGCGGTCGAGCTCGATGATCGATTGGCTGACATGCCGGCCCTGCCTGGTCCGGCGCATGAAATCGTCGTGCGCCAGGAGAAAACAGTCCGCGACGCGGACTGCCTCCCGCGTAACACCAGGAGCCGCCGCAGCCATCAGCCCTCGGTCGAGGGCGCGGTGCGGGCACGAACGAGCCGGGCCACACTGCGCACGGTGCTGAAATTCTGCCGGGTCAACTCGCTCTCGGGCACCGCCACGCCGTACTCTTCCTCCAGGAGAATGAGCAACTGCATGATGGCCATCGAATCCAGTCCCGAATCGTAAAGATTGCTGTCCGCATCGAAGCCCGGTTGGGTCTCCAGAAGACGTTCGCTGACGAGTTGGACGAGTTGTTGTTCCAAGGATTCCTGTTGTGGAATAGGTTGCGTGGCCATCAGTTGCGCGCGGTGCTTAATGGATGGCCGGAAAGGCGTCAAGAAACGAGTTGTCCGAGAATTCCCTGATTTTGTTCCACAGTGGCTGCCCCGATGTCTACACAGCCCGCGCCTACTTTCGCTGGGTTCCACAGGCTGGGACGGGGTGAAAGCGTGCGTAAAACCACGATTTGCTTTCCAGCCCGCCGGGCGAGCTCCATTTTTAGGCGCAGGAGTTCATCGCAGATGATCTGGTGGGAAAGATTCACCGCGTGGGACATGCGCTTGGGCCGCCCGACATTCCGCACCGAGAGTTCCTCCGGGTTGGCCACGATATGGACCAGAATGGTGTCCACCTCGGGGTCATCGATCCAGTGATCGAAAGGCAGCGCATTGGCCACCCCACCATCCCAAAACCAGCGGTCTTCGACCGGTTGCGAGGCGAAGACCCCGGGGAAGGCGCCGCTGGCCAGGATGAGTTCGGCCAAGGGGCCGGCCGTGACGGCCTCACTCCGGCTATCGGTCAGATTCGTGACCGAGAGCGCCAGGCGCGGCGAGGTGCATTCTTCGACCCGCCGGTCGCCGAGCCTCGCCCTGAGGAGCGCGGCGGCTCGTTTGCCATTCAGTGCACCGGTATGGCCGGGCAAATTCAGGATGGTGGCGAAGCCTCGCCAGGGCGCACCCGGCTCGCGGAAGACCTTTCGCAATTCCGGCGAGACGAATAGCTCAAGCATCTCCGCAGGATCCACCCCGGCGGCGAAGAGTCCGGCGACCAATGCTCCGGCAGATGCCCCGCTCACGGCTACCGGCCGCACCCCCGAGGCTAAAAGGGCGCGAAGGAACCCGGCATGGGCAAAGTAGCCGAGAAATGACGAGTTCAGGCACAGGGCCACCCGGCTAGACATAGGCCGCTACCTCCGCACTCAGGGTTCGCAATGCCTGGGTGATTTCCTTCGCCATGGCTAAGCGAGCTGTGGCGCGATCCGGCTCCGCCCGTGGCGGAATGGGGTCACCGAAGGCCACCGCCCAGCGCGTACGCGCTCCCGGCAGCCAGCTCTTCCAATGGCCGAACTTTTCCGCACCAAGCACCACGCAGGGCAGCACCGGAACGCCGGCCATTTGTGCCAGCTTGCAGATGCCGTCGTCGATGGCCCCGGCTTCCAGCACCGACGCTGCCTCCTGCCGCACACCACCTTCCGGGAAAATGCCCACGACATTGCCGGCGGCGAGCAATCGCGCCAGGCGGCGCACCGTGACCGTGTCGGTCTTGCTGCGGTCGAGTGGCAGGGCGCCAAAAGAGGTCAGAAACCAACGGGAAAGTGGATTGCGAAACAGCTCCACGATACTCAGCCAATGAATCATGCGCGGATTTGCAGCGATCAACAGCGGGGCATCGTAGGCGCAGGTGTGGTTCGCCGCCAGCAGGTAGCCGCCGATGCGCGGTGCCCGCTCGGCATGCAGGACCCGGGGCGCCGAGGCGAGGCGAAAGATGGCGCTGCCGATGGTGCGCACGGTGCGGTAGAAAAGCTCACTCATCGACGGAAGGCAGAACATCCAACATTTTCCTCGTCAAACTCGGGCCGGCTGCGCCGCAACATCCAACGCCCAACATCCAATAAAAGGAACCGCGACTGCACACACTTGCGTCATTCTATGTTGGGTGTTGGATGTTGAATTTTTGCGGCGTAGCCGCCTCGGCTCATTCATTATGGCAATATCGAGTCCTCCAGTCCGTACTCGCGTCGCAGCCGGGCGTAAAGCTCGACCAATGCCGCCTCGATCTTCGCCGCCATCTCTGCGCGCGCGGCGTGCTTGTCCGGTCCCTGCACCGGCTCGATGAATTCGCCGCAGGCGATCCAGATGCGCCCGCGCCGTGCGGGCAGCCATGGGTCGACCTCATTCAGTTTGTCCGTGCCCAGGATTACGCAAGGCAGCACCGGGCAATCGCCCCGGGCGGCTAGCAAGCACACACCACGTTTGATCGGTGCGCCGCGCAGGACGGATTCATGCGCCCCCTTGATCTCGCCCTCCGGGAAGACGCCCACCACTTCACCGGCCTTCAGCCGTCCGATCGCCGTCTTGATCGCGCTCACCGGCACTCCCTGGCGATTGACGGGAAACGCATGCACCGCACCGAGCAACGGGCGCGTCCACTTCCGGCGGTAAAATTCGATCCGCGCCATCCAACTGATCCTCCGCGGAATCTGCGAGCCGATACAGAAGGGATCGAGATGGCTCACATGACTGCAGGCCAGCAACCAGCCCCCTGGGCGACGTGCCGCCTCGAGCCCGAGTTTGCGGACGCGCAGGGTAGGAAAGAAAACGCAGCGCAGGATGAACCGCGCGAACCAATAGAACACGGCTTAGACCAGTTGTTCGTCTGCGGGAATGACGAACGAGTAGCCCCTCGCCCGCAGTTCGTCGATGACCCGAAGGATGGCTTCATTGCTGCGCGCACGGCCCTCGTGCAGCAGCACGATCGCGCCCGGCGCCACTTTGTTGCTCACCCGACGCGCCACCACCTCGGGGTCACACGTCACACCGTCCCCCCCACGCACGCTCCAGCCCACGAAGCGCATGCCGCGCTGGAGCAGCGTCGGCTCGAGGAAGACGTTCTTCAATCCGACCGGCGAGCGAAACCAGCGGATCACACTCACACCCGCTCTGCGCAGTGCCTCATTGCAACCGTCGATCTCCCGGCGCAGCCCAACCGGTCGCAACCACCAAAACAAATGCGCAGGATGTGTCTGTGTGTGATTGGCCAGGGAATGTCCGGCCGCCATGAGTGCCGCACCCACTTCCGGCTGGCGCTCGAGGTTTCGCCCTTTCACGAAAAAGGTCGCCTTCACCCCGCGACGCGACATTTCCTCGCTCAACCGAAGGCTTGCCTCGCCATCTGGCCCGTCGTCGATGGTGAGCCAAACCTCGCTGCCTTTTGCGTGAAACCGCGTAGCCACGCGCACCAGCCATCCGCAGGATGGCGCGACCACGGCGTAGAAAAAGCAGGCATGAATCGTGAGCGCGATCGCGATGAGCCACGGATACTGGAAGCGCGTGCCGATGAGAACCAGGGGCGCGCTGTAGTTTGCTATGAGCAAACACGGTCGAATCCAGGATTTGGGAGCAGCAGGGTCGGGCACGGCGCGCGGAGCATAGACGCGGCTTTGTCCCACCCGCCACGATTTCTTTTTCCTCCGTTACTCCCCTCCTTCCCAGGGTTTCCACACGTTCCCATTGAGCAACGCGGCTTGCCGTGTACTCTGCACCCCTCTCATGAACGAAATCTACGACGTCGCGATCATCGGTGGCGGCCCGGCGGGCAGTACCGCCGCGTGTCTGCTCGCCAAGGCGGGTCGCCGCGTCGTGGCGCTCGAACGCGAGAAATTCCCCCGCTTTCACATCGGCGAATCACTGCTGCCCTACAGCATGCCGATCTTTGACCGCCTCGGCGTGCGTGAGGAACTCGACCGCACGGCACAGCCGAAACATGGCGCCGAGCTCATCACCGCCTGCGGCACGAGCCACGTCATTTTTCATTTCCGCGACGGCTTTCGTCTCGCCCATCATCGCTCCTATCAGGTGGAGCGCGCGGGCTTCGACAAGCTCCTGCTCGACAACGCCGCGAAGCACGGCGCCGAGGTGCGGGAGGAAGTGAGCGTGCAAGGCGTCGATTTTGACGAGGATGGCGCGACGGTGCGCCTGGCCGACTCTTCCACGCTGCGTGCCCGTTACGTGATCGACGCCAGCGGCCGTAATACCGTGATCGGCCAGCAACAAGGGCTCAAGAAAAGCTATGCGAACCTGAACAAGTTCGCCGTTTTCGCCCACTACGAAAACGTCCGCCGCCCGCCCGGAGACGATGGCTGCACGCTCACCCGCATGGTGCGGGCGAAGGATCGCTGGTTCTGGGTCATCCCGCTCAGCGATACCAAGACGAGCATCGGGATGGTCACCGACACGGCGAATTTCAAGCAATGGCGCATGTCCCCCGAACAAGCGCTCGAATCCAGCTTTCGCGAGCAGCCTCATTTCACGGACATCCTGGAGCCGGCCACACGGGTCACCCAGGTTTACTCCACCGGCGACTACAGCTATCGCAATACCCGTCTCGCCGGCCCCCGCTGGCTGCTCGCCGGTGACGCGGCGGGCTTTATCGATCCCGTTTTCAGCACCGGCGTCTTTCTGGCCATCGCGACCGGCGAGCAGGCGGCCGATGCCATTCATATCGCACTCGATCGCCCGAACAAGGCGGCCGGCCTCTTCGCCAAATACGAAAAGCGTTTCAACCGTGTGATGGATCTCTACCTGCGCTTCGTAAACTCGTGGTATCAGCACGAATTCATCGAGGTTATTAGCTCCCCCACCCGCCACTTCCAATTGCCCCAGGCGGTCAACGCCGTCCTCGCCGGCAACATCAGCGGCGGCTTTGCCATCTGGTGGCGCATGCAGCTTTTCTATCTCGTCGTATTCCTGCAAAAGTTCGCCACGCTGGTTCCGCGCCTCACACTCACGCCAGCTCCGGCCAAGACCGCGACTTCCTCTCCCTCCCCAGCCTCTTCATGCGTTCCTTGATTTTCACCGGCGCCCTTGCGCTCCTGGCCCTCTTTACCGGCTGCCAGACTCCGCACACTTTCACGAAGCCCGACACCACGTGGCAGTCGCATGTGGGCCAGCTCAAGTTCTCCAACCGCAAGCGCACCCTCATCGGTGATGTCGTGGTGCAGCAGCGGGGGAAGGATGAATTCCAGCTCGATTTCATCAAGGGCGGCGGCATCCCGCTCATTTCCGTGCGACAGGACGGGACCACGTCGCGAGCAGAAGGTATCCTCGTCCACGGCTCGTGGCAGGGCGCGCCGGGCTCGGCTCCGCACGCGCTTCGCCCGTGGCTGCGGCTGCGCGAATCCTTTGCCCAGGGCGGCTCCAAGCCTCCGCACACCGAGGCGAAATACAGTGGCGGCCAGCTCAGTATGTTGTTTGCCGCGTTTCCAGACGACGATCAGCGCTTTGTCTTCCAGTTCAACCGCTAGGGCGCATCGGCATTGCGCATGAGTCTGGATCGCACGTTCGCTCGCATCATTACGCACCATCGCTTCGCCCTCGGCGCAGGCGTCGTGGCGTTGATTGCCGGGGCGATTTTCACCATCATCTTCCACGTCCGGTTCGCGTCCGACGTGCTGGACTTGCTGCCGCAACATTTCGAGGCCGTGCAGGCCTTCAAGACTTTCGATCGCGAATTCAGCCAGGCGCGCGAACTCACGATTGGCCTGCTGGACGAGACCGGCCAGGTGGATCTCGATGGTTTCTCCGAGCATTTCGCCTCCAAGCTCCGCGAGGAGCCGTGGGTGGAGCGCGTGATGGATCGTTCCCCGCTGGAGTCAGCCGGCGGTCTTGAGGCTGCCCGAATCCTCACCCTGCCGCTGCTGCTGAATCTCGACACCCCCGACTTTGACCAGGCAGTGCATGCGGTGGATCCCGAGGCCATCACGGCGCGTTTGAAAAAACTCCATGCCGAATTGGAAGCCGGCTCACCCACGGCCACCATCCAGCTCGACTCCGATCCGCTGGGCATCATCGCGCCCGTCATCAAATCGTTGGGCGGCTCCTTCTCCGTCGAGCAAACACGTCCCCTCGCCTCGCCCGACGGCACACTGCGCATCGTCCTCGCCAAGACGAAGCAGACCGACCTCGGCGCCAAGGCCTGCCAGGAAATCATGGACAAGGTCGAAGATTTCAAGCGTCGCGCCGTTGCCGATTGGACCGGCCCGGCTCCGCAAATTCTCGTCACCGGTCGCACGCCTTATGTCGGCGAACTTTCGCGCGCCATGGGCGGCGACGTCATCTCCACGGTCGTCGGCTCCGTCGTCCTGGTCACCGCCGTTTTTCTCATCGGCTTTCGGCGGATTCGCCCGCTCTTCGCCATCATGGCCGTGCTCGTGCTCTGCTGCGTGGTCGCCGTGGCGCTCGGCGCCCTTGTCTTTCACGAACTGAACATGATCACCATCGGCCTCTGCTCGATCCTGATCGGGCTCGGCGTCGATTTCGGCATGATGCTCTACGCTGTCTACGAGCAGGAGCGCGAGGCCGGCGCAGATTACGAAAGCGCCGTCGCCGCAGCCATCAAGAGCCAGGGAATGGGTGTGCTCTTCGGCTCACTCACTACCGCCACGGCGTTCCTCTGCTTCCTGCGCAGCCAATCCGCGGGTTTTGCTCAACTCGGCGTGCTTATCGCCTTCGGTATCCTGTGCGCCGGCCTCTTCATGGCCACGGTTTTTTTCGCTTTCGTAGGCCAGGGTTTCAACCGCCGCCGCAGCGATTGGCTTTGGACCGCCGGCGCTCACTACGTCCGTTTTGTCTATGCGGCGCCGCGGACATTCTTTCTCGTCTTCACCGCACTGTTCCTGGTCTGCGCGAGTTTCGCTTTCCTTCCGGTCGGTGCAGTCCAATTCGACTCGAATCCGAAATCGCTCGAGCCCAAGAACAGCCGCGCCGGCATCGCCTTGCGCACGATCCAGTCGAAGATGCCCATCGCCGCGGAGCCCGTCATTGTTCTGCTGCAGAACAGCGATCCGGAGCAGTTTCACCTAGGCTGGACGAAATTGCAGAAGTCCTGGACCCAACTCGTCGCCGACAAAAAGATCCGCTCGGCAGCATCTCCCGCCGCACTGGCCATTTCGCCCGCCCGGCTCCAGGCCAATGCCGCACGACTCCGTGCCATCGATTTCACCGCCTCGCGCGCCGCGCTCGCCAGCACCGTCGCGAGCGAGGGCCTGAGTGAGGACGCGTTTCAGCCCGCCTTTGCCCTGCTCGACTCGCTCAAGGCGATCGCCCAAGGAGACCACCCCGCCTTGGATTGGCGCCGCGCGCTGCCGGCGGACTCCAGCTGGTGGTTCGTTCTCGATCGCTTCTTTTCGCGCAATCCCAGCCTCGCCGCCGCTTACATCACCCCCACGCATACACTCTCGACCTTCGCGGAAAAGGAACAGCTCCGCCACGAAATCGAATCCGCCGGTGTGCCGGTGATGATCTCTGGCTGGAGCTACACCCTGCAGGACCTCGTCCCGTGGTCGAAAGGCAAGCTCACGGAGCTCTCTGTCATCATGGTGGTCTTCAACGTGCTACTCCTGCTCATCCTCTACCGCAGCGCGTTCCCCCTCTTCATCCTCATGCTCAGCGTCACACTCTCCATCGCCGCACTCGTGACGACGCTGAAGCTTTTTGCCATCCCGCTAAATATGTTCAACGTTCTCGCCTTCCCGCTCGTCCTCGGAGTCGGCGTCGACTATGGCATCTACATCGTCATCGCCATGCGGCAGGAGGGCCACCAGGACCGCAATCTCGCCACCGTGGTGAAGCCGGTGCTGCTCAGCGGGTTGACCACCGTCTGCGGTTTCGGTTCCCTCGCCTTCGCGTCGAATCCTGCCCTGCGCAGCCTCGGCTCGGTCTGCGCGATCGGTGTCGCCTGGTGCCTTCTCGCCACTCTCTGCTTCGTCCTGCCGGCCTATGCCTGGCGGGGGGCAAAATAGCCTCCCTGCATGCGCGACTCCCTCTACACTATCGGCGGTTTCAAGTTTGCCTTTTCTCTCGCCCACCTGCTGCCGCGTGCGGTCAATCTCTGGCTCGCCACACGCATCGGGCTCGCCGCCTATCAGCGCAGCCCCGAAGCGCAAGCGGCCCTGCGCTCCAATCTCCATCTGGTCACTGGCCTGCAGGAGGCGAAGCTGGATGCGCTGTGCAAAACGAATGTCGGCAACTTCAGCCGCATGCTGGCGGACTACTTTATCTGCGCCGGCCCGAACGCGGCCAAGAAGGCCGCCGCACTTCTGCACCTCGATGGAGGTGAGCAACATCTCGCGGCGGCGCGCGCGCCGGGCAAAGGGGTGATCGTCGTGACAGGACATCTCGGCCACTGGGAACTCGGCGGTCTCATGCTCGCCCTGCTCGGTCTGCCGCTCACAGTCGTGACGCTCGAGGAGCCCAGTTCCGAACTCACCCGCTGGCGCGAAGCGAGCCGTCGGCAACTGGGCATCAAGACTATCACCGTCGGTCCCACCTACCCTTTTGCATTCGTCGAGATGATGCAGACCCTGCGCCGCAATGAGCTGGTCGCCATGCTCGTCGACCGCCCCTACGAAGGCAGTGGCGCGTGTGTGGAGCTCTTCGGGCACAAGACGGAATTTTCCACCGCGGCCGCGCTCCTCGCTCAGCACACTGGGGCCAGCGTTTTGCCAGCCTTCGTCATTCATGACGGACAGGATGGCTATCAGACCATGGCGGAACCGCCCGTCCCGATGGAAATGGGTGGTGATCCGAAGCTCACACTTCCGCTCAATACCCAGCGCATCGCCACCGTCTTCGAAGACATCATTCGCCGACATCCCGATCAGTGGTTCAATTACGTTCCCATCTGGAAGGAAAAGACTCACGAGCCGGATCCGCAACCGGCACAAACCAGCTGAGGAGAAAAACGCGACAGGGATTCGCGAGGAGTGATACAAGCGGCATAACAAGCCGCCGCGAATCCGTTTCACTTTTACTTTTTCCCCCTTGCCCTCTTGCGCTCTCTTCCGCCCAATACACGCTCTTCCGCCTCTGACGACTTTCATGCGCCCTGTTTTCGTTCTCTTTTCGCTACTTCTTCCTCTCTCGCTCCACGCTGCTGAACTCACTCCGGCAGACACGCAAGGCCTGATGAAAAACCTTCAGGATCACCGGGCCAAGTCGCCCTCGCTCTCCGCTGAATTTACCGAGGAGCGCACCTCGCACCTCCTCAACAAACCGCTGACCAGCGAAGGCAACATCGCGTTTCAGGTCCCGAATAAATTCCGTCGCGAGATCACCGGCCGCAGCCCGAGCATCACCGTGAGCAACGGGCAGAAGCTGTGGATCTATTATCCGAATTTCAAGGAAGCCGAGCTCTACACGCTCGGGCAGAAGGCCTTCTTCGATGACTCGATTGCCGCTCTGACCGCCGGCCTGAATTTCCAGCGCGTGGACCAATTCTTTACGGTGAAAGCAACCCACGACGACCACGAGTACCACCTCGCTCTCACCCCTCGTGGCAGCGGCCTTAAGCGCATGGTCAAGGAACTGACTGTGTGGGTCGACGACGATTACAAGATCGTGCGTACCCAGACGATCCTGCCCAAGGGCGACAGCATCCTCACCATCTACCGCAATCAGCGCGCGACTCCACTCTCGCCAAGCATCTTCGATTTCACCCCGCCGGCGGAAGCACACATCTCGCAGCCGCTGGGGAAGTAGTTGCCGCTAATCGCGGGTGATCGTGATTTTCGCGACGCGGACGGGCAATTGCGCCGGATTCAGAAACGAGGGAGTAACCCGATAGCGCAGTGGGCAGCGGGCTTTCGATGTCCTTGTATGAAGACATCACTCAAGTCCCTCCTGTCTGCGGTCGCCATCAGTGGCGCACTGCACCTTTCCGCTTTGGCTCAAGCTGCTGCAGGTGGCGCCGCTGGGGGCACCGGAGGCGTTAGTCCCGGTACCGGTGGAACCGGCGGGGCCGGTGGCACAGCGCCCAGTCCGAGCGTTCCCGGCACCAACCCGACCAATCCCGTAAATCCGGGCAATCCCGGAAGCACCATCCCGGGCAATACCAAACCCGGCAGTCCCAGGGGCACTCCCGGCGTGAATCCTGGCAATCAACTGACGACGCCCGCGCCGAGCACGCCACGGATGCCCACGAATCCTGTACCTGGACGCATCAGGTAAGTCGCGGAGATCTGCCACGTGCCTCGTGCTCCTCGAGTGCGCGAATTCTTAAGCGATGCGCGAGGTCAGCCCGCCATCGATCGTCACCGTATCGCCCGTGATGTAGTCGTTCTTCACGAGCATAAGGATCACATCCGCCACCTGCTCTGACGTGCCCTCGCGATGCAGCGGGATGCGCTGCTCGAGATTCAGCTTCTTTTGCTCGGCGCTCATGTGTTCATGGAATTTCGTGCGGATCACGCCGGGCGCCACGCAGTTCACGCGAATGTTGTCATTCGCCAGTTCGCGAGCCAGCGCACGGGTCATTTGCGGCAGTGCGCCTTTCACCGTCTGGTAGGCGAGATTCCCCATCACGCCGAGTTTCCCTGCCGTGGAAGAGATGAGCACGATTGCGCCCTCTTTTCCCTGGCGCATGTGCGGCACAGCCACCCGCGAAAGATGATAGACAGCGTGCACGTGCACCGCAAAGGCGGCATTCCACGCCTCCGGCGTCACTTCCAGCAATCCACCGCCCACCGCTCCACCCGCCGCATGCACCAGCACATCCAATCCGCCTAGCGCTGCGGCCGCCTGCGAAACAAGCTGCTCGCAATCTGCCGGCTGTCCGCAATCCGCCACGATCATCTCGCAACGCACCCCAAGCGCCTCAATCTCGCGCTTCGTCTGCTGGGCATCGGCATCATCGTGCCGCGAGGAAATAGCGACATTCGCGCCTTCCTTGGCGAAGGCGAGGGCTGTGGCGGCGCCGATGCCGCGGGTTCCGCCGGTGACGAGAGCAGTTTTGCGAGAGAGTTGCATGGGGATGAAAAAGGGAGCAGTCGCAGTGTATTAGGCTCGGAAGGAAGCGCTGTCGATAAGACATCCAAGCCGCAGTATCGAAGCAGGCAAAGTTCTCGACATTTCAGACGTAGTCGATACCTATGCCATCGAGCGATGGCTGAAGGTGGTTACACATCAGAAGGCAACGAACGGATCCCTTGCATTGCGCCGGCATCCCGATTGAAAACGATCGACCCTGCGTTTCCACGTGTCGCGCCTACCAATCGAAACTCCCGGCTTTCGCCCTAAAATTTCACATCTCCAAACATGAAGAAAACGTTCATTCCCCTCACTGCCGCCGCCCTTCTTTTTTGCCTGCCGGGGTGCCACAAACCCGTGGCACAGGAAGAAAGCAGTGAGCCGGAATCCAAGTCAGGACCGACCTCGCCAGTCGCCGCGGAATCATCGTCACAGACCGCGCCAAATCCTGCGCGGTCGGCTCCTGCGACCACCAATCCCACGTCGACGACCTCGGCTCCGGCAGTAGCTGAGCTAGCCCCTCCGGGCGTTTTCTATTTGATCGAAGCCGCTCGTATCGAAACCGACAGCGGCGTGACTGGCCTCCCTCCCGGCACCGGTGTGAAGCTGCTTCACGACGACGTATTTCTCACACCTGCGGGTCAGGCTCGCTTGCGTCCGGAACAAATGACGAATGACATGGTTCTCGCCCGCAAAGCACTGGCCGCCGAGAGAGCCGCCCAAACCGCCGCGCAAGCGCGCATCGCCGCTGACTCCCAGATCATCACGGAGCGGGCCCGTGCAGAAGCCACTGCCACGCCGCAGCCTGCAACCGCCGCCGCGGCTCCGCCTCCGGAAATACCCACTGCCACGCCCGTGCCACTCGGCAGCAGCTTGAGCCGCGCCACCGATTCTCTCAACACCACCCACTCCAGCACGAAGGACAAAGTCTACACCGACTACCAGGGCCGCAAATTCTGGAAGGACATCTATGGTCACGCGCATTATTTCTGAGCGGACCTCGCAGGCTCGCAGCGAAGCATCAATCGACAACCGATTCGGCCGCTTCGCGCGCGCGCGAATGATTTAGTCGCAGGCGGGAGCGGCACCTGTAAGACCCACACGACCCTCAAGGAGGAAAACAGGAACGGGTTCCGTCTTACCCCTCAAGGCGATCGGATCAAGCGCACGCGTCTTATAGGCCGTGCCGAGTAACTTGCAGGTGCTTTCACCGATGAGGATGCGGCACTCCGCATTATCCGCGCCCTCGCACTCGAGCTCTTTGATTTGCTCGAGGCGGGAGGCCGTATTCACGGTGTCGCCGATGACGGTGTACTCGAGCCTTTGCGAGCTGCCCAAGGTGCCCGCAATCAATGAACCGGTGAAAATGCCCACACGGATCTTGGCCGCGGGCAATCCGCGCCTGGCGAAATCGAGATTGAGCGTCTTCAGCGCGTCCCACATGGCGAGTGCGCAGTCCGTTGCACGGATGGCATCCTGGGCGATCTCCGCTTCCGTGGTGCGCGGTATGGGAGTGCCGAACACCGCCATGATGGCGTCGCCAATGTATTTGTTGATCATGCCCCGATGAGACGACACGATTTTCGAAATGGCTTCCATGTACTCATTGAGCCAGTCGAACAAAACCTCCGGCGCGAGTTGCTCCGAGATGGAGGTGAACCCGCGGATGTCGGCAAACATTACCGTGGCAGTGAGCAATTGCGGGCGTGGGCGATTGCCGCTGAGGAACTGCGCGCGCTCGCGCCACATTTCCTCCGCCACCTCGTCCGAAACATGGCGGCAAAAGATGCGCATGAGTTGAGACTTTTGGTTCCGCTCTTCCTCGGACTGATTGCGCAATAGATCCTGCAGGAACTTGATTTCGAGCTGCGTCTTGACCCGCAAAGCAACAATCAGCGGACTGAATGGCTTGTGGATGAAGTCGGTGGCGCCGACGAGGAAGCCCATCTTTTCATCTTCTTCCTCCGTCTTGGAAGTGAGGAAGACGACTGGGATGAGACTGGTGGCAGGATTGGCTTTGAGCCGGCGACAGACTTCGTAGCCGTCCATCTCCGGCATCATCACGTCCAGCAGAATGAGATCGGGCGGCGAAGTCGTAGCCAGTTCCAGCGCGGCCGCCCCGTTGCTGGCCACTTTCACGCGGTAATCGCTTTTCAGGATGTTGACTGCCAGATGCAGATTGATCGGCGAATCATCCACTACCAGGACGGTGGCGCGCTTCTCCGTCATACCGCGGGCTCCTCCGGTGTCATTTTGCCACTGGCGTTCAGCATTTTGAGTGCGGCTTGGAAATCGAAATCGTTCACAGCTTGCTCGAGTTGCGCGAAACCTTGCGGACCTAACACGGACCGAAATAATCCGGCATTCCGGGCGAGATAATCCATCGACTCACCATCGCTGTCCTGGAGATAGCCCGATAGCTTCTGCAGGGCTTCGCGGCGGATCTCGTCCGTGATATCGGGACCTTGATCCTGGTCAGTCGATGTCAGCGACGGCATGGAATCCGTCCCTGCGAGAATCGCGCTGACTGTGCGGGACAATTCACTTTCGAAAAGCCAAAGAGTCTCTTCGTTTTCGACGTTTTGCTTGATGCTCCTCTCGAGATTGGAGGCGCGCTCGGAAAGCAGCGTCGCGCCAATCCCCCCCGCGGCACCTTTAACGGTGTGCGCAATGCGTTCCGCTGTGGCACGGTCCTTCCCCGTCAGCGCCTGCCGAATGTCACGGTGCGCGTCCTTCTGCGTGTCGCAAAACTGTTTCAAGAGCCGAAGATATGCATCGCGTCGACCCGCCATCCGCGCCAGGCCACCCGCAGTGTCGAGGCCCGCAATGATGATCCCACTTTCGATCGGCGCCGAGGTCTCCGCAGTCGGGCCAGACGTTTCCGTAGTCACCCGTGTGCCACTCGGGCACCAATGCGCGAGTGTCTGGAAAAGTGTCTCCGGATTGATCGGCTTGACCACGTGATCGTTCATGCCAACCGCGAGGCATTGATCACGCACCTCGGTCATCGCATGGGCTGTCATGGCGATGATGGGAATCCTGGCGAAACGCGAGTCTGCGCGGATACGCCGTGTGGCCTCGAACCCGTCCATGATAGGCATCTGCAAATCCATGAGGACTGCATGGTAGGCATCCACCGGCTTGCTGAGCACTTTTTCGATCACCTCACGCCCATTGTTCGCGACCTCTACGCTGACGCCCGCGCTCTGCAATAATTCGATCGCGATCTGCTGGTTCACCGCATTGTCCTCGCCTACGAGGACTCGCAGGCCTTCGAGTGACGTAGAGGACTTGGGAATGACCGCATCTGCGCTGGCAGCCTCGCGTTGGCCGAGCAATTCCACCAGCGTATCGATGAGCCGAGATTGCTGAACCGGCTTCGTAAGGAACGCATCCGCTCCGGCTTCGTCGGCCGCGGTGCGAATCTCCTCCTGACCGAACGCCGTGACCATGACCACAGCAGGAGTCGTTGCCAGCGTAGCGTCATCCTTGATCATCTTCGTCACCTCCACCCCACTCATGCCGGGCATTTTCCAATCCATGAAAATGACCCGGAAAGGATCGGCCTGCGCTTCGGCATCCTTCACCGCCGCCATCGCTTCATGCCCGGACGTGACCATCGAAACCTTGAAAGCCAGCGTGGAAAGAGCGCCGGTCATGATCTCGCGCGCAACCGGATTGTCATCCACGACCAAGGCATGCAGGCCATTGAGAGCGGCAGGCCAGATCTGCTGGGCAGCGGGCGTCGCCTCGCTGACGCCGAACCACACCGTGAAGACGAAATTGGAACCCTTGCCGAGTTCGCTCTCCACGTGGATTCCGCCGTCCATCAGTTCGACCAGTCGCTTGCAAATGGAAAGCCCGAGACCGGTGCCGCCATACTTGCGCGTCGTGGAACCGTCCGCTTGGGAGAAGGCATGAAAGAGTTTGCCCATCTCCTCGGGCGTCATCCCGATACCCGTGTCGCGCACCGAGAATTGCAATTGCACGCGGTCCCCTTTTCGCGCGAGGAGTTGTGTTGAGACCTGGACCTCGCCGGAGTTGGTGAACTTGATGGCGTTGTTAATCAGGTTCGTTAGTACCTGGCCCAATCGCACAGGATCGCCCACGAGACCCAGCGGGATATCCGGTGGCGTGTGGAAAAGAAACTCCAGGTCCTTTTCGTTCGCCTTGTAGGAGGTGACGTTGGTGACGTTATCCAGCACGTTCTCCAGGTTGAAGTCGATGCGCTCGATCTCCAGCTTGCCTGCTTCGACTTTGGAGAAGTCGAGGATGTCGTTAATGATCGCGAGCAGTGAAGTGGCCGCCGCGTGAGACTTGGTGATATAATCCCGCGCCTTGGGCTTGAGATCGGTCTTGAGCGCAAGGTACGAGAGACCGATGACTGCATTCATCGGCGTGCGGATCTCGTGGCTCATGTTCGCCAGGAAATCTCCCTTGGCTTGAGTGGCGATTTCGGCCTGCTCCTTTGCGGCGGTGAGACTCGTCTCGGCCATGTTGCGGCTTTCATTGACGAGCACCACCCACCAGGTGCCGATGCTGGAGAGAAATGCGAGGGCGAAGAAGATCCGGTAAAGATGGCTATTTACCTGGGCGGTCACCTCCGGCGGAAGACCGCTGGTCGCATTCGGCAGGGTGACCACCAGGGTCATCGCGATGAGGCCCAGCATGATCGCCCAAAGAAGCGTGAAATTGGCCACACGCAGTCCGATGCGCTCGGGAACCCCGTTCGGAAAGACGAAGTTCAAAGCCTTGTGCACCCCGGTGCGATAGTACTTGAGGGCCGACTTGCTCTCCGGCTTGCACAGGTCGTGGCAATTGGATTCCAGCGTGCAGCAGAGCGAGCAGATATTCGCCTTGTGGAAAGGGCAATAGGCGGAATCGGTCTTCGCGTATTGCTGGAGACACACGCCGCATGTCATCAGTTCGTCCGAGCGATGATCTCCCTCGGCCTCGCGAGCGATGTAGTATTTCCCCTTGGTGATCCAGGCGATGACCGGCGAAAGCAGAAAACTGAGCACCGCAGCGATCAGCCAGGAGTAAGCCTTGGCGTATTCGCCCATCACGCCGGTGAATGCGACGAAGGATACCAGACATCCCATCCCCATGCTGACCGCGCCCACCGGATTCCAGTTGTACAAATGCGCCCGCTTGAACTCAACGATCGGCGGGCTGAGGCCAAAAGGTTTGTTGATCGCGAGATCCGCCACGACTGCGCAGATCCACGCGACAGCCACATTGGAGTAAAGGCCGAGGACATTGTTGATCGCCTCGAAGAGGTCGAGCTCCATGAGCAGCAGGGCCACGAAGCTATTGAAGACCAGCCACACGACGCGCCCCGGATGGGTGTGCGTGACACGCGAGAAGAAATTCGACCAGGCCAGCGAGCCACCGTAAGCGTTGGCCACATTGACCTTGAGCTCCGAAAGAAAGACGAACGCGCCGGCCACCATCAGCGCGGTAACGGGATTCGCGAACGCATAACCGTAGGCCATCGTGAAAAGGTTGATGGCCTCTTTCGCATTAACCGCCGCCATCCCCGTGCCAACCGCTAGGGCCGCCAGCAGCGCACCACCGAGTTGTTTGATGAATGCTATGACGATCCAACCTGGTCCGCCCGCCAGCATACTCGCCCACCAGCTCACTCGATTCTTCGGCGTCCGATCCGGCATGAAACGGAGGTAATCCACCTGCTCGCCAATCTGCGCGATCAGCGAGAAGGAGATGCCCGCGGCGATGCCGAAGAATTTGAAGTCGAAATGATTGTGCCCGGACTCGCTGCCTTGGAAATGCACCAGGCTATCGAACGTGTGCGGTGCGCGCGTGAGGACGAAATAGAAAGGCGCAACCAGCATCACCAGCCACAGGTGATGCGTCCACTTGTGCAGGCGATTGATGGCCGTGACGCCATAAAACACGATCGGGATGACGATTACGGAGCAAATGAAATAGGCCAGCCATTTGGGCATGCCGAAGCAGAGCACGAACGCCTGGGCCATGATCGCCCCTTCGAAGGCGAGGAAGATGAAACAGAACGACGCGTAGATGAGGGACGTGAAGGTCGAGCCCACGTAGCCGAAGCCGGCCGCGCGCGTGAGCAGGTCCATGTCGATATTGTGCCGCGCCGAGTATTTGCAGATCGGAAGACCGACGCCGAAAATGACGATCGCGCAGAAGACCAGCGCCCACATCGCATTGGCAAAGCCGTAGTCGAGCAGGACGACGGCGCCGATGACTTCATAGGACAACGCCGAATTGGTGCCGATCAGCGTGCGGCCGAGCGTGATGGAAGACCACTTCCGAAAGCTGGATGGCGCGTAGCGGAGCGCATAGTCTTCGACGGACTCATTCGCGACCCATTGATTGTATTGCCGGCGGGATTGATCGACAGACGGGTTGGACAACGTTCAGGAAGGGTGGACGGTTGGTTTCGCGATGGCTTGTCCGGCGACCGACGGAGATTTCAACGGACAAGATAGCGCGGGAGGGTAGTAAAGAAATCCGGCGAGGCAACGTCAAAGGATCGAGCCACTTTCCCCGTCCTTCATCCCTCTTCCGCCTCCGGCGGTTTATGGGACGCGGCGGCTCGCTTCGCTGCGCTGCCTCACTAGGATTCGAACCTAGACAAAATGATTCAGAGTCATTTGTGCTACCATTACACCATGAGGCAATCGGCGCTCGG
>JBGGMZ010000021.1:0-24767 GCA_041287745.1 Chthoniobacter sp.
CCCGTGAGCAACGCAGCACGAGTCGCCGAGGAAGTGGGGCTCACATGGAAATTCGTGAAGCGCACGCTCTCCTTGTAAAATCGATCGATGCTCGGCGTCTGCACCACAGGATTGCCCAGACAGGCCAGGTCGCCGTAGCCGACGTCATCCGCCAGCACGAGAACGATGGAAGGCTGTCGGGCCTGAAGCTCCTGCCTCCCTATCGCCAGCGAAGCAAGCACGAGCACGCATAGCCAGGCCCACGCGTGCCTCGCAGCGGTCATCACTGCTTGACCGGGGTGCCCCAGCTCTTTTCCGGCGGGGCAGGATTTTCACCACCGCAGAGCTTTGCCCACAGGCTGGATTCCTCCTTGTTCGCGTTGGTTGGGCCCTTGGTCACCTTCGCCCGGCCATTGGCAATGTGATAAGCGACCACCCGCAGGGGCTCATGTCGGTCGATGCGCCAGACGATGGTGACATCCTGCGAATCCTTGGACCATTTTGCTGCGTAAGCATCCGGACCGGTGTCGAGGTGCTCCTTGATCTCCTCGAGTGGGCCGATCTTTTTGCCTGTCTCAGCATTGGTCAGGAAAATGCGAAGGAATTCATCGCGGGTCTCCGAGCCGCCATGCGCGGTGATGGCATACTTGTGATCGGGCGACAGCCCTTTCTCGATCGTCACGTACTCATCCACGCCATAGTCGTAGGTAGAAGTGGCGAGGACGAGCGTGGCAGGAAGGAGCACTGCACACAGGGAGGCGAGGAGGCGTTTCTTCATAGGGATCTTTTTTCCAAATCCTTAGCGAAAGCCCCTACCCCCGTCGAGAACGACGCGTGAACCGTTTCAAACCCGTCCTTGGCGAATCGCGAAAACCGGGTTATAGGACGAGTTCTCCTTTATGCCCGCACCTGAAATCACCGCCTACCTCAAAACTCACTGTGGCTGGAGCAACGGCGTCCGCGCCGTGCTCAAGAAATACGACATCGCCTACACCGAGAAGGACATCATCCAGAACCCGGCCTTCCGCTGGGAGATGGAGCAGAAGAGCGGCCAGCCGCTGAGCCCTTGCGTGGAAGTGAACGGCCAGATGTTGCCCGACATCTCCGGCGAAGAGCTCGAGCAGTTCATGCTGCGCGAAGGCCTCGTCGGCAACTCGGACAAGACGACCAACGTCCCGTTGAACAGCGCCTGCTCGCAAGAAGAGCACGACGCCATGGCCAAGGGCGTGCCGCTCAAGTTCCAGAGCTAAACCGAGCCACCAAACCGAATTCTCCAAAGCCGCGTAGCGCCCAGCGTTGCGCGGCTTTTTCATTCGAAAATTCGGGTCCTCGCAACCACAGCGCTTCCCGATCCGATCAGAATAATTCCAAGGCTTGATCCACCTTGATCCACCTTGATCCACCTTGATCCACTTGGATTCGGCTGGATTCGGCTGGATTCGGACCGGGACTACAAAGCATTCCAACGCCCGATGAGGCACCACAGTCGACGCAGGACAGCCCATTTATATCCGCCATGGCGTGGAAAACTCACCCGTCGACCAAGCACGATTCACCACGATTCACCACGATTAGCCTGGATTGAACTGGATTCAGCAGCCTTCTCTCCCGTCCATTCGCCTTCTGACCTGTCAAAGAACCTGCCGTAAATCGGCCATTGTCCGCGCTCCACTTTCCACACTTCCCGGCCGGGCATCAGGACGATCGGCGATGGTATCAATCGCCGGCCAAAAAGCAATCCAAACCATGATCATATGAACATATTATCGAAGAACGGGTTTCCCGCGCGATGAGCGTCATTGAAGCACGGTGGCGAAAGCGCCAGTCCCGATACGAGGATGGCATCTACTTCGGCACGGACGACCTCGTCGAACTTTGCGGCACTCCCAGCGAAGGTTATCGCGCCGATGTGCGCGCTCCCGTCGCCATGCTCCTGCAGTCGGCCCCAGATGGCTGGACGGATCTCGATGAGACCTGCTCCGCACGGGTCGGCGAGTACCAGCTTTTCGCCGGTTCCACCTCTTGGGAAGGCGCGGGCTTTGTCGCCGTCGAGCAGCAATCCACCGAGCGTCTACTCTGGCTCTTGCACCTTGCCGAGGCGGAGCCGTTCACCGAGATTTCCGCCCATGGCGATACTATCCATGCCGTCTCCGGAGAGTATCCCTTCCGCTGCGAATGGCACATCCCTCTTCACTCGCCCGAGAGCTTCACCGTCACTCGAGTTCGCATCACCTGAACTGCAGGAGGACCGCGCTTCTTTCACTCCTGATCCCGTTCGCCGCCCTCCACCCGTGACCACCACAGCATGAAAGCATCGCTCATAAAGCGTCTCACTGATTGGCGGACAGAACGCCCGTTTCGAGCTTTTCTGCGATGCTTCGCAGCTTTGTCCCTTTTCATGAGCGCAGGCATTCCGTTCATGACCGATTTGCCGGACAGATGGCGATTCCTTTTCCTAGGGTTCGGTTACTCCGCGTTTCTCTCTTTCTTCACAGTGGGAATGTGCCTTCTGCCGCTCAAGATCAGAACCCGTGCGTTCATTTCTTTGCTCACATTGCAGGTGCTCGGCATGGCCCTGATGCTGGCCCTCCTCGCCCTCGCACGGTGGGGCGCCATGGCGATCATTTCCTCGATCCTTTTACCGGCGCTTTGGACTCTCGGCACTGTGGGAATCGTATTTCTCGCGCTGGCCTTCTACGGCTGGTACTTTCGCCTTACCCACGACGTCACGAAGTTCGCCTGACGCGGGGGCAGCAGGACTCTTCTCCCATTTACAATAGCTTCATCTGCTGGCCTTCGCTTTTTTCGGAGGCGCCACTGTCTCCCGGTTCGGGAAAGAGAAATCCCAGTCGCGATCCCAACCGCCGCGCGGTGTGCGGAGCGAAGCCTTCGTAGTGATTGCTCACGGCCATCAAAATGCGGCGATGTTCCGCGGCGGCCTGGCGCACGCGCACAGCCCAGCTTTCGAGCGCCGCGTCGCGCGGCCATAGAAGTTCGCGGTAGTGATGGATGCGATGGCCGCTCGTATCGTATTTCCTCTCCAGGTCACCCATGAGGCGCACGTAGAGGAAATCCGCGGTATCGGGCAGGAACTCGAAGGCGCCTTCCTCCTGATGCTCGTGTGAGGTAAGATCATTCCACGCCCACGCCACGCCATGCTCGGAGAGCAGATGCGCGATGCGCGGGTGATGCCAGTCCGCATGGCGAAACTCGATGGCGAAGCGCACGCCCTCCGGGAGATGCCGCACGAAATCGCGCAACGCTGTTTCGTCGCGCGCCGGTTGGAAGAAGGGCGGCAATTGCACCAGCACGCACCAGAGCTTTTCCCCCAGCGGACGAAGCGCCTCGACAAATTCGCGCAACGGCTCGGCGCAATCGCGCAGCTTCCGTTCGTGGGTGATCTCGCGCGTAAGCTTGCAGGCGAAGGCAAAATCCGCCGGTGTCTCCTCCGCCCAGTGGGCCGCGACCTGAAGCGTCGGCGCGCCGTAGAAAGTCGAGTCCACCTCCACCGCCGGAAGATGGCGCGCATAAAATCCCAGCCGTTCCCCCGCCGGCAAATGCTCGGGATAAAATACCCCGCGCCAGTCCTCATAACTCCAGGCGCAGGTCCCGATCTTGATGTTCGCGAGTTTGTCCAATGGTTTGACATCCACTATACGCACTGCTCGGCGCCCGTCGATGCATGGCGTCTGGGATTTCCCTTCGCAACCGGCGCGAAGAACATCGCACTGGCGCCACGGATTCGGATTGTGTTAGTGAGTGAGCTCGTATGGTTGTTCCCCCTTCTGTCGGCGGTCGTGTGATCCGGTGTGCTCTCTTCATCGCCCTCGGTTGCAGCGCCTCGGCGCAGAATCCACCTCCACCGCCATCACCCAAATCTCCCGCAGCTGCCGCGGCTCCAGCCGCGCGGGTGCCGCTCGATCAAACTCTCGCTGAACTTGGCAAGATCGACGCCGATCTCTCGAAGAACGTCGAGGACCTGGGCCACCTGCTCGACGCCGAAGTCAGCGCCAAGCGGGTGACCGATCCCATCGCGCAAAGCCTGCGCTGGAGCTTGCGCAATCTGCAGCCCTCCACGGGCTCGGACTTCGGCGCGATCGTCGGTTCCAGCCGCCTCCCGGTCGAAAATGCGAGCCTCATGGAGGCGATCAAGGGGCTCGAGACCCTATGGGCTGCGGCGCAACAACGGCGCAACGCGCTCATCCAGGCAGGCCTCGCTGAGGCCCGGTTGCGTGTCACCGAAGCGGCCCAGAGCGGGGTAATAAATGCCGCCGATATCGATCAGCTCATAGCGACGCTCACCCAACTGCAAGAAGCGGCACAAAATCGCAACGCCCCGGTGGCCAGCCTCGCGAGCGCGAGCAACTACACCTCTCTCCTCGCTTTCACCCGCGCCTTGCGCCGGGTGGTAGAACTCACGCCCAAGAGCGACCCGCTCAACGTGAGCTCGGCACTGACGCAGTTGCAATACTCGACGACGTCAATCCGGACCTACATCGATGACAGCGTGGTGCAGATGCGCATCCAGAAGGTGCTCGCCCCTTACCAGAAAGCGCAGGAGGACGCGCAAGCGGCGCTGGATACTGCCCTCGGTGCGAACAAGCCCACTGCGGAACTGACCCCGGCACTTGCTCAATTCGAAGAAGCGCTGGAACGCCAGCAACAAGCTCGCTCAGGCCTCAACTTACGCGGCCCTCGTGACATCAGCGACGTCACGAATACCTACCGCAACCTCGTCGCTCTCGCCGGCGCCCGGGAGAGCGGGGATTTCAATCGCGTGCGTTCGCTCACGATGAATCTCAAGGAGAGCAATCTCCAGCATCTCGGCGCAACCCGCGCGGCGGCCTACACCGCCCAGATAGCCGCATGGGAAAAGGAACTCGAAGCGCAGCGCAAGCAGGCGGATGAAAAACGGCGCGAGACGCTCAGCAAACGCGTGAGCGCAGTCCAGAACCCGGCCGAACTCGATGTGCTCGCCGCCGAACTCGCTCGCGCCGAAGCCGAGACGCGGAACGATCGCAACAGCGATCTCCCGCGCGGCATTGCCCAGCAACTGCGCGCTCTCGCCGCGGCGTGGACAGGAGCCAATCCGCAGTTCCTGCAACAAAACTATATCGACGACTCTGATACGCGTTTCAGCACCGAGCTCACGGGCTTGCGACAGCGCATCGAACGCGACGTCCTCGCCAAATCTCTCCGCGCGCCAGAGCTCAACCAGCCACCGCTCGCCAGCCTCGCGCCAGATGCGGCCCTCGACAAACTCAGCGCGCAGTTCGCCGCCGGCGGCGAATGGCGCCGGCTGCTCCAGCTCACCGAGGCTCGCGGGTTGCAGAACCGCTTCACCGGTTTGCTTCCGCGCGATTCCGACCTGACGACGGCACTGCACTCGTACCTCGCCGCGCAAAACTTCGAACTCGCCGAACAGTGGAGCGACGCCGTGCAATCGTACAAATTGGTGCTGCGCTCCACGAGCGAGCTCGCTCCCATCAAGGAATCCGCGGATCGACTGAAGGCCCTGGCCAAGGGGCATTCCGAGGCCTTTTCCGCTCCCGCTACCGCCACGACTCTACCGCCCCCCGCCCGTGTTCCCCTTCCGCAATAAGGTGGGGCGCGGCGCGCGGCACTTGCGTAGCCTCCTTCCCGCGCTCCTGCTCGGCATCTGGAGCGCAAGCAGCCCGCGCAGCCACGCCGAGACCCAGTCCGCGCGCATCGATCGCCTCTTTGTCATCCTCGACGCCTTCAACGCGGAGGTGGACAACCAGATCGCGATTGCCCGGGCGGACCTCCAAACCACTCGGAACGAAGATGCCTGGACGCCCGAGTTGCGGGACGCCGCCGGCGCCTGGCTGGACACGCTCGTGCAAACCGGCGTCTACACGGCCGTGCGGACGAAAACGAGCCCCAACTCGGAGATCACCGAGTATCGCGCGATCGCGCCCCACAAGCTCCCGCCGCCGGCCAATCGTTTCGGCGACGAAGTCACCGCGCGCCTGCGCTCGGTCGAGGGCTTGCGCCGCAAGGCCACGTCGAATCTTCAAGACGAAGTGAAGGAGATCGTCGACCCCATCTGGGTGGACGCCCGCCTGCCAGAGGATCTTCAGCCCATTCGTTTCATGCTCGCTCGCTTGAAAGCGGAGGTCATCGACAAGCTGCCCCAGATTCGCCCCGGCTCGTCGATCGCGCCGTTTCCCAATCCCAGCTTCGTGAACGGCAACACCCGCGTCGTAAATCCAGGTGAAGACGTGCGCGGTCTCGCGCTGCTCCTGCTCCCGCCCGATCCGCTCGTCTTTCCCGATCCCGAAACCGACCCGTTGAATTATGTGCGCGTGCGACGGATGTGGCGCGACCTGGGAGCATGGAATCTGAGCGCCGTGATGGGCTCTCGGATTTACAACATCGTCTACGAGCACGATCGGCGTTTCCGTCGCGCCGCGCTCGCTGCACAGCGCACGCTGGATGGCCTCATCCTCCGCCGTGCCACCGCCCAGGAACTGAGCAAAGCGGCCGACTGGCTGGAGACCTTTCGCACGGCCTCGCCGCAACTTCCCGGAAAACAATTCCCCAGAATCCCCACTGCCGCGCCGGTGACGCCGCGGCCGGTGAAGCCTCCAGCCGGCGCCGACAACCCGCCAGAAACCATTACCGACTATCACGAGTTGCTGACACGTTCGCCAAGCGCCTCAGGCTCTTCATCCTACCAACAGGAATTCTATCCTCCGATCACGCCGGAAGTGCTGGATGAGTATCAAGCCATCGTGGCACTCCTCACGGCCCGGGCGGCAGCGGAACCGCCGGACCTCGCTCCGTTGCAAAAGGCAGTCGGCGCACACCTGCGGCTCCTCTCGCCGCAGTTACAGGTCTTTCTCGATACAACGCTTTTGCCGCCTCCCGCGCCAAAAGAGGTGAAGAATCCCGCCTTCGCACTCCCCACGCCGCCAGCGGGTGCCACGCCCGGCGCCGTGCTCATCGCCTACCTCGATGCCGCGGCCGAGCAGAAGTACGATCGCAACGCAGCGGCTATCGCGCGGCAACTTTTGGAGACATGGCGTTCGCCGGCGACCATGGCCGATACCAAGACGATCCTCGAGCGAGGACTCACATCCGTGCCCTGGCAAAACCTGGCTACAATGCCGGGTAGCGGGCTGATCTTTGCCGCACGCGATGGCGCCGCGCGGGAGCGGCTCACCCAAATCTGCGGGACGTTGAATGCGGACGCCCTACCGGTGGTGCTGCGCGAGCAATTGGAAAAAGCCATCGCGGCGGGAGATTGGCCTCGCTGCGTGAAACTCCTGGAGGTCGACACCCTCGCGGCAATTCTGCCGGAAAAGGAACACGTCGACTGGTGCCAGACAGTAGCGCTGCTGAAAGATGCCGCCACGCAGATCGCGGGAAAGCGCCCCGCCGAGGCACGCATTCTTTTTCAGACAGTCCTGCGCAGCCCGGTCAGCGCCGCCGCCGGAGAGGCCGCCGCAGGATCGCTGAAGGCGCTTCCGGCCGCCCCGTAAGTTGTAGCGGCGCCATCCCGGCGTCGGTCGCATTCTCATAAAGCCTTCGACGCCGGGGACGGCGCCGCTACAGCCAGCTACCTGCGTTTTACCACGCCGCCGCAGCTAAGGAAAAAGCGTGCCCGGTGGTTGGGGACTGATACAACTCGCATCCCCATGACCCCCGTTCTCTCGACCTCGCGTTCGCTCCGTCTTGCCCTCGCCGTGGCCGCCGTGCTCGGCACCCACGCTTTCGCCCAAACTACTACGTCCGCCCCCAAGTCCGGCTCCGCGCCTGGCTCCGTGCGGCCGGTGCCGCCGCCCGGGGTGCAGCTCCCCCCCGGGGATCGCGCGGAGTTGGAAGCCGGCGTCATCGCGTTCGGAAAAGAGATTACGATCGCAAAGCACAATCTCGCCTCGAAGCCGGAGATGCTGAAGCTGCTGCCGGATGTGATGATCTTTCACAAGGCGGTGGATTGGGCGCTGAAGTATGATGAATTCTTCGACGTGAAGCAGGTCGCTACGGCGAAGAAGCTGCTCGAGATGGGCAACCAGCGCTTGAGCGAATTGAAGGCGGGCAAGCCTGCCTGGATCACCGCCACCGGCCTCGTGCCGCGCGGTTATATTTCGAAGATCGATGGCTCAGTGCAGCCTTACGGAATGGTGATTCCAGAGGACTGGAAGCCGGATGAAAAGACGCCGCGCCGTCTCGATTTTTGGTGCCATGGCCGTGGGGAGAAACTCAGCGAGCTCGACTTCGTCAACCAACGGCTCACGAGCAAAGGCGAATACAATCCGCCCGGCGCGTTCACCCTGCACCTCTACGGCCGCTATTGCTGTGCGAATAAATTCGCCGGCGAGACCGATCTCTTCGAGGCGCTGGAGGATGCGAAGACGCACTACGGGATCGACCCAAGCAAGCTGGTCGTTCGCGGCTTTTCCATGGGCGGCGCGAGCGTGTGGCAGTTCGGCACGCATTTCGCCGGCATGTGGGCGGCGATCAATCCCGGCGCAGGCTTCGCGGATACCAAGGTCTTCATGAAGCTCGGCACCACGCCGGACAAACCGCTGCCGCCCGAGTGGGAGCAGACCTTGTGGCACTGGTACGATTCCAAGGATTGCGTGAGCAACCTGAAGAACACCACTACAGTCGCCTACTCCGGCGAGATCGATGGGCAGAAAGAAGCCGCGGACGTGATGATCCTTTCCGCGCGCAAGGAAGCCGGCACGCCGAATCCCGTGATGGGCGTGCTCAAGAAAGTGGAACCCGGTGATGGCTCATCCAAGGCGGCCGAGGCGCGCGTCACCGGCACGGCGCCCGACCTGGCATTTTACCACGTCATCGGCCTGGAGGTGCCGCACAAGATCCGGGCCGAGGCCAAACCGGAGGTGGATAGCTTGGTGGACGCAGCAGTGAATTCCGGAAGCCGCGACGCCCATTTTAATCAAGCTCGCAAAGGACATTGGACGACCTACACGCTGATGTACCCCGGCCTCGCCTATCCCAAAGGCGTCGAGCCCTTCATCACTGGAATGGAGAAAGAATGGGAACGCGCCGACTTGGATTGGGATGGCACAAATGCGAAGGCCGCCCAAGTAACCACTCGCAATGTCAGCAGGTTCAACTGGACTCCGATTGCCACGGGAACTATCACCGTAGACGGACAGGCGCTGGAAATTCCGGCGGGCGACCCGAACCGTCATTTCATTTTTCAGAAGGCGAGTGGGAAATGGGAAATTCTCGCCACTCCGCAGTCCAAATCGGATGAATCGCTGCGAAAAAAGCCCGGCCTCTGTGGCCCAATCGATCACGCGTTCATGGATTCGTTTGTGTTCGTGAAGCCCACGGGCAAGCCACTGAATGACAAGGTCGGCGCATGGACCAAGAGCGAGCTAGAGCACGCGATCAGCTTTTGGCGCAAGACCTTTCGCGGTGACGCGCCAGCGAAGGATGACAGTGCGATTTCCAATGATGACATCATGCACTCGAACCTCGTGCTGTGGGGCGATCCGTCGAGCAACAAGGTGCTCGCGAAAATCATCGCCAAGCTGCCCGTGCAATGGTCGGCGACACAGCTCACCTTTGCCGGCAAGAATTACGAAGCGTCGCACACGGCTCCGGTGCTGATTTTCCCGAACCCGCTCAACCCGTCCAAGTATGTCGTCCTCAACAGCGGCGTGACCTTCCGCGAGCAGCCGCTGCTGAACAATGCCGACCAGACCGCGAAACTGCCCGACTGGGCGATCGTGGACCTGAACACGGCTCCCGATGCGAAGTGGCCCGGCGAAATCAAAGCCGCCGGCTTCTTCGACGAGCAGTGGAAAGCGCCGGTGAAGTAACGCTGTCATCTGCATTCGCTGCCTCCCGTGATTAGCGCCAGCGCCCAACAAAAGGTAGGGAACGACCGCCGGGCGTTCCGTCGCAATGGGCAAGGCCCAGTGATTTATTCTGGCGTGATTCCCAATGAAGACCGCGAGTCCCCCAAGCGCCGGTCTGCAGAAGTCACGGAACGCCCGGCGATCGTTCCCTACCTTGGAGAGGCTGGCACGCGCTCCCTACGGCCGGTGCAAGCCCGTAAAAGGCGGCGCAGCTTTTGGCAGCCATACGAAAGGCCAATCTTCGGCATTTTGAATCAGCCCTGCCCGCACGGGGTTTTGAAGAATGTATCTGCTTTTTTCATCGAAACTCTCGTCGTGTCGCAGGCGATGATCAAAGAAGTCGGTCTGCCAGCGAATATTGCGTTGCGTCGCCACCCAGCGCTTCCATTCAGAGATGACCTTCGTCATGACACGCTCTTGCGGAAAGCTGATGAGGGCGTGGCAGTGATCTGGCATCGCGGCAAAAACATGGACCCACCATGTGCCGGACTCGTTGCGACGTTCGATCGATTCAGCGAGGAACGGCCAAAGCTCCGCATCAGCCAATTGGTTTATTCCCCGCGGCTGGCAGCAAACGGTAATAAACCAGACCTCCGCAACGGGGTCGAGCCACGGCGGCGGATCGTGTGGAAGCGTCTTGCGTCCTGCCATGGGTGGATGATTGACCGGTTGATATCGCTGTCAAGATCATGGCGGTCCTTCGAAAATTTCTTCCGCCTTTCCTACTGCGACGGAACGCCCGGCGGTCGTTCCCTACCTTTAAGTTCCACCTCCCCATGAAAACCCTCCAGCTCCTCCTGCCGCTCGCTCTCGCGCCCGCGTTGCTCTTTGCCCAATCCACTCCGACTTCCAAGCAAGCGCCGCCACCGGGAATCGAAGTACCCGCCGCCGATGCCGCGGAATTGAAGACCGGGCTCGATGCGCTAGGCAAGGATGTCGAGGCATTGCAGAAGCGCGACGTCACACGCTACCCGAGCACAGCGGTGGTGGCGGATGTGGAGATCTTCCACAAGGCGGTGCGCTATGCAGCGCAATACAACGAGTTCTTCAAGGCCGGCGAAATCGGCGCGGCGAAGGCGCAACTCAAGCTCGGCCAGGATCGCGCGAAGGAGTTGTTGCAGAACAAGGCCTCATGGTCTGAGGCCACCGGCCCGCTGGTGCTCGGCTACTACTCGAAGATCGACGGCTCGGCACAGCCCTACGGCCTCATCGTGCCGGATGACTGGAAGCCGGGCGACAAGACGCCGCGCCCACTCTACCTGTGGTTTCACGGACGCGGCGATACGCTCAGCGAAGTGAATTTCATTGCGGGCCGGCTGAAGGGGAAACACGACTTCTCCACGGCGAACGCTTTCGAACTGCACCTCTACGGCCGCTATTGCAACGCGAGCAAATTTGCCGGCGAGGTGGATTGCTTCGAGGCCATGGCGGACGTGCAGCGGCGCTATTCCATCGACCCGAATCGCATCGTGGAAATGGGCTTCTCCATGGGCGGGGCGACCGGCTGGCATATGGCGGCGCATCATCCGGGGCTTTGGGCCGTGGGCTCCTCCGGCGCCGGTTTCGCCGAGACGGCGATTTACGCCAAGGTGGACGACGCCAAAAAAGTCGCTCCCACGCCGCTGGAGCGCAAGATGTACAGCCTCTACGATTGCGACAAGATCGCGGCCAATTACGGCAACCTCCCCTTCATCGCCTACAGCGGCGAGATCGACCCGCAGAAGCAATCGGCCGACTTGATGAACAAGGCGATGGAAGCCGAGGGCGTTAAGATGGAATGGCTCATCGGTCCCGGCGTGGGTCACAAGTATGAACCGGAGACGAAGAAGGAGCTCTCGAAGCGCATCGACGCCTATGTGGCCAAGGGCCGCGAACCGCTCCCGCCGCACATTCGTTTCCAAACCTACTCGCTGCGATACAACGAGTGCAAATGGCTCACCCTCGATGCGCTGGAGCAACATTGGGAGAAGGCCGAGGTCGACGCCCGGCTGGTCGATGAAGGCACTATCACCATCAAGACGAAGAACGTCGCCGCCTTCACCATCGCCTTTCCGGCCGGCCCAGTCCCGCTCGACAAGACGCACCCGCCCCGGGTGTTGATCGACGATAGTGAATTGGTCGGGCCAGCGGTGAAAGAAGGCTGGTCGGCGCATTTCCAAAAGACCAATGGCAAATGGGCTGCCGCTGCCGGTACGAACTACACGGGCACGACGCTCGTAACCACGGGCGCGGGTGTCTCGGGCTTCACCAAGCATCACGGCCTGCAAGGGCCGGTGGACGATGCCTTCATGGATTCCTTCATCTTCGTGCGCCCGACCGGGAAAGCACTGAACGACAAGGTCGGGGCATGGGCCCAGAGCGAGTTCGACCTCGCTATCGCGGGTTGGCGCCGGGTCTTCCGTGGCGACGTCCGGGTGAAGGACGACACCGCCATCACCCCGCAAGACATGGCCAATGCCAATCTCGTGCTCTGGGGCGACCCGGGCAGCAACAAGGTGCTCGCGCAGATGCTCAAGTCGGGGCTCCCCATCCAGTGGACGAAAGACAAGCTGACCATGGGCTCGGAGAGCACGAGCGCCGCCGATCACGCGCCGATCATGATCTTCCCGAATCCGCTGAATCCAAATCGCTACATCGTGCTGAATAGCGGCTTCACTTTCCGCATGGGCGCACGCGTCTCCAACTCCCTGCAGACGCCGAAACTGCCCGACTGGGCGCTCATCGATCTCAATACCGCGCCCAATGAATTGTGGCCTGGCAAGGTGGTGAACGAGGGTTTCTTCGACGAGCGCTGGCAGTGGACGAAGAAGTAGAGAGCCAGTGCTTAGTGCCTAGTGCCTAGTGCTCAGTCGGCAGAGTAGCGCCGGCACTGAGAACTAAGGACTAAGAACTAAGAACTCTTCCGACGATCGACTTCACACCACACGCACCCTTTCCCAATGAAACTCCCCCGTCTCCTCCCACTCGCCCTCGCCTGCGTCTTTGCCGCCCTGCCCCTCCGGGCACACGATGCAGGGGCGGAAATGTCCGCCGCGGCGATCAATTTCCTCTCTTCGCTCACGCCAGAGCAGAAAGCCAAGGCCACCTTCGACTTCAGTGGCGACGAGCGGAAGAACTGGCATTTCATCCCGCGGGAGCGAAAGGGGCTGCCCCTGAAAGACATGGCCCCGGAGCAACGGCTTTTGGCCCAAGCGCTCCTTGCTACCGGCCTCAGTAATCGCGGCTATGCGAAAGCAGTCTCGATTATGAGCCTCGATGCCGTTCTCAAGGAGCTCGAAAAGGACAAGCCGAAGGCTCCGGTTCGGGATCCGGAGAACTATTACGTATCGATCTTCGGGACGCCGGGCGGCAGCGAGACCTGGGGCTGGCGCTTCGAAGGGCATCATCTCTCTCTGAATTACACGACCACGGGCAACGATGCGCCTTCCATGACTCCGTCCTTTTTCGGCAGCAACCCCGGTGAAGTGAAGACCGGTAACCGGGCCGGCACCCGCATCCTCGGGACGGAAGAGGATCTGGGTCGCACTCTGGTCCAGTCGCTCACGGAGGAGCAGCGCAAGACGGCCGTGTTGCCAGTGACCGCTCCCAAAGACATCCTGAATGACCCGAAACGTGTGGATCCCACGAATCCAGAGGGCATTGCACAGAGCCAGCTCACGCCCGAGCAGACCGCCACGCTGGTAAAGCTGGTGAAGGAATATCTCTTCCGCTGCCGCCCCGATGTGGCCGCAGAGGACTGGGCCAAGGTGGAAAAGGCCGGGCTGGACAAGCTGCACTTCGCCTGGGCGGGCGGTCTGGAGCGCGGCCAACCCCACTATTACCGCGTACAGGGCGGCCATTTCGTTCTCGAATATGATAATACTCAGAATGAGGCCAACCACGTCCACAGTGTATGGCGGGATTTTGATCACGACTTCGGGGTCGACCTCCTAAAAGCGCACTTGGATAGCGCTCACTCTGAAAAATAAGCCAGGGTCGACTGCAAGCCCGGATTGGCGCGGAGTTTGCTACGTAGAATGGCGCATTATTGCATTCATTCTTATTATGAAAAAATCAACCCGATCAGCATTCACTCTGGTGGAGCTGATGATCGCCGTTGCCATTCTGGCGGACTTGGCGGTCATCGCGCTTCCCGCCTTTATCCGTTCGCGCAACATGGCGCAAAACGGCAGATACGTCAGTGACTTGCGCACCTGCGCCGGCGCTTTTGAAATGTACGCCGCCGAAAACAATAAGTATCCTCCGTCGACTCCTGTCGGCCAGACTCCGAGCGGGATGACCATCTACCTGCGAGGCTTCCCTTGGACGAGTACGAATACCATGGGGGGGCAATGGCTCTGGCAGACGGGTTATCAGAACACCACGGCGTGTATCGTGACGGTGTTTCCCAACGCGATGGACGACGTGCGCATGAACGACATCGACACCCGCTTTGACAACGGCATCCTCGCCACTGGCTCCTTCCGTGAGGTCGATTCGACCCACTTCATGTATATCATCGAGCAGTAAGGCTGACCGCCATTTTTCCTGGTAAGCAACGCGCAATCCGGCTTCAGGGCTGGATTGCGCGTTGTCGCGTACAGGTGTCCCTGTGCCCCTACCGCACCATGCCGCGGTAGAGCTCCAGATAGGCATCCACCATCGCCTGGTAACTGAAGCGCGCCTCCGCCTGCTTGCGGACCTCTCGCCGATCGAGATTGAGAGCTTCCGGCACGAAATCGGCCAGCGCGTCGATCACGCCGGAGTGGAAGCCCGTCACGGCATCGTCGATGACCTCCTCGACCGAGCCCCGGCGATGTCCCACAACGGGTGTCCCGCAGGCCATGGCCTCGATCATTACCAAGCCAAACGGTTCATCCCACTCGATGGGGAAAAGGAGTGCCGCGGCGTGGCGAAGCAGTTCGTTCTTCTGCGTGTGATTCACGGGGCCGATCCAGCGCACCATCTCGCCATCGATCAGTGGCTGGATCTGTTCGGCAAAATAAACCTGCTCCTTGGCATTCTGCGGCTGTCCGGCGAGCACGATGGGCAGGTCCACGGCCTGCGCCACGCGAATGGCCGCCAGCGGATTCTTCTCCGGCGACATGCGCCCGAGAAAGGCCAGATATTCCCCGGGCTCGTAGCACGGGTCGTAGGCGCCGAAGTCGCACCCATTGTAGACGACGGGAAATTGCCGCCCCAGCCGCACCCCAGCCGCATGCATCTGGCTGCGGCTGATCCCATTCACCGCCACTTCCGGCCAGCGGCGGAAGACGAATTCATCGTCCACATGCGGACAGGTGTGAATGGTGAACAACCCCGGCGTGGGCGAGGTGGCCGCCAGCGGCAGCCAGGCCGTGCTCAGGTGATAGTGGATGACGTCGAAATCCCCCGCCCGCTTCAGCACCTCGGCCATGGCCGAGCTGGCGTAATATTCGAAGCAATACGCTTCCCCACGCTCGCAGCTTTCGGTGAGGTTCAGCTCGCACACGGGGTGCAGTTGCCCGGCGGTGAAGCAATCGCCGGAGGCGAAAAGGGTCACGTCGTGGCCGCGGGCGACCAGTTCGTCGATGTGCAGCTTCATCAGGAGTTCGATCCCACCATAGGTGGTAGGCGGGATACGGGTCCACAGAGGAGCGACTTGAGCGATACGAAGCTTTTTCATCAGATACTTGCGTGCGAGGCTGTGCAATGTTAGCTGGCATCCCGCTTTCGCCAATTCCCTTCGCCCTGTGCGCATGAAATTCCTTCCCGCCATCCTTTTACTCTCTCTCGCCAGCGTCTCCCTCGCCGAGGAACCTCCGGTCGCCAAGGCCGTACCCGTCGCCACGCGCGACGTCACCACGCAGCTGCAGATCTTCCTCGATCAGCAACTCTTCGGTCCCGGCAAGATCGACGGCCGCCCCGGTGAATTCCTCAGCAAGGCGCTCCTCCGCTATCAGCTCGCCCACGGCCTGCCACAGACCGGCGTGCTCGATGCGAATATCCCGCTCGATAGCGTCTACCCGGTCTACACCTTCTACACCTTCAAGGAAGAGGACCTGAAATTCGTCGGCCCCAGCCCCACGAAGCCCGAGGAGCAGTGCAAGCTGAAGTTCCTCCCCTACCCTTCGCTGCTCGAGTTCCTGACCGAGCGCTACCATTGCGCGCCGGAGTTTCTGGCCAAGATCAACAAGGGCATGAACCTCGAGGCGCTCAAGCCGGGCGACGAGGTACGCGTGCCGAACGTCGAGCCCTTCGTCATCGAGGACCTGCCGAAGCAGGGCTTCCTGCCCGAGAAGCCGGAATACAAGAATCGCGTCATCCACATCCACCGCAACGAGAAGCTGCTCGACATCTACGAGGGCGAAAACCTCCTCGCCACCGTGCCGATCACGCCGGGTATCACGGGCGGTGGCGCCAAGGAAACGCCCGCCGGCAATTGGAAGATCCTCGGCATCGCCACCTCTCCGACCTTCCGCTGGGACAAAGGCGTCCTCGAGGAAGGCAAGCGCACGGAGAACTTCTACAACCTGCCCGCCGGGCCCCGAAATCCTGTCGGCGTGCTCTGGATCGGCCTGAACAAACCGGGCATCGGCATCCACGGCACGAGCAACCCGCAAACCATCGGTCGTGCTCAAAGCCACGGCTGCATGCGCGTGGCGAATTGGGACGTCGTGCGCGTTAGCAAGCTGATCACCAAGGGCATGACGGTGGTGATCGAGTAAATCTCGCGACATTCGCCCTCACGGTCACGATCGGCACTTGTCCGGCGGACCGAGCTTTGAAACAGTCCGCGTATGGATCTGGTCGCTGAGCTTCGCACGCATTTTGGTCACGGCGAGTTCCGCGAGGGACAGGAGGCCGTCGTTCGTGCGTTGCTCGAGGGTGAATCGGCGCTCGCACTCTTTCCCACCGGTGCAGGGAAATCGCTGTGCTACCAGCTGCCCGCTGTGCTGCTCGATGGCACGGCGCTGGTGATTTCGCCGCTCATCGCGTTGATGAAGGACCAGGTGGATGCCCTGCGCGCCCGAGGCATCGCCGCTGCGCGGCTGGACTCGAGCCTCTCCGCCACGGAAACCCAGCAGGTGTATGCGGATTTGCGTAATGGAAACCTCAAGCTCCTCTACGTCGCGCCGGAACGATTGTCGGGAGAGGCCTTCCTGGATCGGCTGCGGCGGGCGCGCATTTCGCTCGTCGCTATCGATGAAGCGCACTGCATCTCGGAATGGGGCCACAATTTTCGCCCGGAATACCTGCGCCTGGCCCGCGTGACCGAAGACCTCAACCTGCACCCCGTGCTGGCCCTCACCGCCACGGCCACGCCGGAGGTGGCCGCGGATATTTGCCGTGCCTTCGGGATCGCCCAGGAACGCCACGTCCAGACTTCGTTTCGACGCAACAATCTCCATCTGCGGGTAACACCCTGCGCCGCCCAGGATCGGCTGGCATTGCTCACCAAGCGCTTGACCAGCGCCAAGGTGCGGCCGGCCGTGGTCTACGTCACATTCCAAAAGACCGCGGAGGAAGTGGCCGCGCATCTCTCCACCGGCGGCCTGCGGGCGCGAGCCTATCACGCCGGGATGGATGCCGAGGATCGCGGTGCGACGCAGGACGATTTCATGCGCGGCAATTGTGATGTGATCGTCGCCACCATTGCCTTCGGCATGGGCATCGACAAGGCGGACATCCGCAGCGTCACTCACTTCAATCTGCCGAAGACACTGGAAAATTATCAGCAGGAAATCGGGCGCGCCGGCCGCGACGGCCAGCCCTCGCTGTGTGAGTTGCTCGCCTGCGCCGACGACGCCGTGCCGCTGGAGAATTTCACCCTCGGCGATACGCCCGAACCTGCGGCCGTGGAAGCGCTGGTGGAACGAATGCTCGGCGCCGGACAGGAATTTCACATCAGCCGCTACGACCTCAGCCAGGAAACGGACATCCGTCCGCTCGTGGTCGAGACGGTGATCACCTACCTGGAACTCGAAGGACTGTTACAACCCACGCGGGTCTTTTACGAAAGCACGCAGGTGCAGTTTCTTCGCCCGGAAAGCGACATTCTTCAAGGGCACACCGGGGAACGACAGCAATTCCTCACGCAGCTTTTCACCTCTGGCAAACGCGGGCCAAAGTATCTGACCCTGGAGCTCGAGGCCTCGGCGCAAAAGCTAGGCGAGCCTCGTGAACGCATCGTCAAGGCGCTGACGTGGCTGGAAGAGACGGGCGCGATTTCGCAGAAGCCCTCCGGGCTGCGGCATGGCTACCGCCTTTGCGAGGCGGCCGCGAGTGTCACTCCAGGTGAGATCGCCGCCCGACTGACCAAGCTCTTCGCGCGCCGGGAAGAGCGCGACCTGCAGCGCATGACCGGCCTGCTGGACTTCGCCAGCGCATCCGGCTGCATCACCCGCCGGCTGCTCGCCCATTTCGGCGAAGCGTTGCCCGACGAAAATTGCGGGCATTGCCACTTTTGCCGGACAGGCGAGCCCACCACGCGCGTGTCCCTGCCTGCGACTCCGATCCCTCCTTTCACCGAAGAAGACGAGGAAGACATCCGTTCCATCATCTTTGAGGAACACGCGGCGCTGGGCAGTCCGCGTACGCTCACCCGCTACCTCTGCGGCCTCACCAGTCCGGCGACCACGCGAGCGAAGTTGACCAAGCGCCCAGAGTTTGGACGCTGGTCGACGGTGCCATTCCGCGAGGTCTTGAAGCAGGTGGAGACCTGTTGGGAATAGAAGAAGCCCGCGGAACGAAATTCTTGGAGCGCGCTATGAACTTCGCAAACGCGCCAAGGCAGCCAACGCCGAAGGCGTTGAATCATCCAGCCCAAGGTTGATGCGACGAAGGAGCATCTACCTTGGGTTTGTCGCCAAAAAACGGTCCAACCCTGAAAGGGTTGAATCGGCCTCGATGACTCATCGGGGGATTCAATCCTTTCAGGATTGGACGTGGGAGGCCGGTTACCCAGGGTAGCTCGTTCCTCGCAACCCTGGGCTGAATGATTTAACGCCTTCGGCGTAAGCCGGGGACGGCCTCGCTACAGACGGCGACGCTGCTCGTATCTTTTCTCGATCGAACTTTACGCCGCTCCGGCAAAGATCTCCTTGTAGAGATCCGAACCGAAACTAGTCTCGAGCGGCTGGCCGGGCAACAACTTGAACGTGCGGCGGCCATCAGTCTGGCGTTCCGCGCGCAGGAACACGGCGTTGTCCAAGCCTTCCCCGTAGAAGGCATTGGCCAGCTCGTAGAGGTGCGTCACGAAGAAGATCTTCACCTTCGTCTCGAGCAAGGCGCAGACGATCTGGCTGGCGATCTCGGAGCCTTCACGCTCGTTGGTCGAGGCGAAGGATTCGTTGAAGAGGATCATCGAGTCCGGCGTGAGGCCATCGATAATCGCGGTCATGCGGCGCAGTTCCTCGTCGAACTTGCCGCTCTTCATCGTCACATCTTCCTCGCGTGTGAAATGCGTGAAGACATTGCGGCAGAGCGCGGCGCTGAAGGCATCGGCCGTCACAAACATACCGCATTGCATCATCGTCTGTGCGAGACCGACCGCCCGCAGAAAGGTCGACTTGCCGCCCTGGTTGGCGCCGGTGATGAAGAAGAGATTTTTGCCATCGGCCTGCAGATCGTTGCCGGTGACGGCTTTCCCGGCAGTGATCGCCAGCGAGATATCCACGAGGTTCGTGCAGGTCTGCCGCCCACTATCGGCCGGAGCCGGCGTGGGGAAGCACAGGGTGACACCTTGCTTGGTGAGCTTCGAGTGCAGCGCCGCCGTGCCGAGGTAAAAGCCCAACTCCGCGCTGAGCATGGAAAAAAAGCTGCCGATGTGCTCCGCCGACTGCGCGAGGGCATTCGCCACGGGATTGATGCCGCGATCGCGCAAGACGGAGATCACCTTGGCGCTGCCATCGTCGTCGCTCACGCGGAAGGTGTGCGAAGGCGGCCCATCGCTGCTGAAGACACGCTTTAGCAATCCCTGCTTCACCTTGCCGATCCGGCGCAACGTGTGCTGACTGCTCTGGGCGGCATCGCCCAGTTCCGCGCTGACGAGAATGCCGTCGGAAAAGCGCAGCTCCCTGAGGCAGGTCTTGATCCGCTCGAAATATTCCTCCGGCAGCTCCGTCTCGATCATCTTGAAAAGCGTGACGAAACCTTCCGAGCGGAAATTGCGCCCCTTCTCGCGAGCAAAGATACGGAGTTTGCCGACCACATCCATCAGCGTCTGCAGCACATCCACCGCACCGGCAAGAATGCCCATGGGATACTTGCCCAGCACGCCGAACCACTGGCGGCGCTTGCGCTCGTTGGCATCGACAGCCAGGTCGAAGAGTTCCTGTACGGCTGCGGTATTCTGCAGGACGTCCTGCAGGATCGCCTGGCGATATTGGATCGTCTCGATGTCGTCGCTGAAGCTCTTCAGCATCACCTGCCGGGCCGCTTCGTGGAGGTATTCGTCATCCCCGGCCATGGCGCCGAAAAGGGTTTCGAGATTCAAGTCCTGGATGAGCGCCTCGTGGTGCGACGGCAGAGGGCCGTCCCAATCAAAGTCGCGCCCCCGGTAGAGCAAATGTGTTTTCATCGAGCGATACGTTCCTTGAGATGTTGGTAAGTGAGACGGTACTTCTCCGCGAGCGCCATGGCGTAGGAGAGGCCGCTGGCCGACTTGCGGGCGATGCGGAAGGTGCGTTGCGACGGATTCTCCGGCACGATGGTTGCCATCATGCTCACCGTCTTTTCGTTCAGCGAGGCGAGGTCGTCGATGAACGTGACGCACACGCCGAGCACGCCGAGTTCTCCAAACTTGGTCAGGATCTTTTTACCAAGGAAAGTCGCGTCCTCGAGACTCGTGGAGGCGAAGATCTCGTTCATCACCACGAGGCTCTTCGACGTCGCTTTTTCGAGGATGCCATGCATGCGGTGCAGATCGTCCTTCAGCTTGCCCTGCATACTCTTGATGTCTTCCTCCGCGTCGAAGTGGGTGAAGAATTGATCCACCAGGAAGAGTTTCGCTTCGGTGCCCGCCACCGGATAGCCGAGGCTGGCGAGGTAGTGCAATTGCCCGAAGGCGCGGGCAAAGGTCGTCTTACCACCTTGGTTCGGACCCGTAATGACCATGATGCGTTCTTCGCCATGGAGTTCGAAGTCGTTGCAGACCGGCGTCGTGTTCGACGCGATCAACTGACTGGCCAGCGCGAGGTCGAAGCTATTCCGGCTCACGATCTCCTTCGAGACGTCGGACACCTGCGGGTAGCAGAAGCTCAGCCCGGCCTTCTTGAAGCCCGCCATGTATTCGGCGTAGCCGAGGTAGAACTGGATGCCGCGGTCGAAATCCAAAATCGCCTGGTCGGTGAAAGTGGGATACTTCGCGTAAAATCCGTCGAGCGCGGCAAACGGAGCGGGATTCAGCTTGGCGACGAAATCGAGGATCTTTGCCTCGACGTGGCTGATCTCGATCGGCTCTTGAAACTCGACGCGATAGTTCTTCACCGCGCCTTGCTTGAAGATGTCGAACGTCTCCCCTACCTCGGCGCTGTAGTCGATCTCGTCCTCGTAATTGCGGACGGTGACATTCGCGTCGTTGATCAGGACGCAATAGCGAACCTTTGCCAGCTCATCCAGCACCGCTCGCGCCTGCTGCGCGAGTGCCTTGAAAGACGCGGACTCGGCCACCTGCGCGAGATAATCGCGAGTAGCGAGCAGGCCCCGCGAGCGCGGCACCGTCGCATCCAGTTCCCGTCGGAGAGTGCTCACTCCCTCGCAGTAGTCGTGCGCGGCTCCCAGCACAGCGCGCTCCTTTTGATACTGGTAGCGATAATCCTTTTCCGCGGTCAGTTGCCGGCGCATGGCCTGCATGCGATCGGAAAATGCCTTCAGGCTGGAGAAGGTCGTTTCGTTCTCCAGGTCACGCATCACCTCGTGACGAAAGGCGATTTGATCGAGGTTCGTCAGCGGCGCGTAAAAGAGCGGCTTGAGATCGTATGACTCACGGCCGGCAGTAATCGCGGCGACAATTTGATCGAGGTTCAAGTCCCGGAAAAATTCCGGCTCGGCGAAAACCGTCGCAGGAGTTCCGAGGCCTTCGGGAAACAAGATATTCGGGGTTCGAGTTTGGGCGTTACTCACGTTTGGGTCGGGCGGTCTCTCACTACGCCGGCATCATGGGGAACGCTATCCCCAGCGGCCGGTGAGTGAGTTGATCTATGGTGGTCATTGCAGCATTGCATCTCCAGAACGGGTCGAACGAGCCGGCTCGCTTTGGAATGGTGGACGGAGAAACTGGCAAACGTACGGGAAAGCTCAATGAGAACATTCTTAAAAAGTTTTCATCCGGTGGGAACCCACTACTCCGTTCCTCAGATTCTCTATGACAGAAGGAGTGTGATTTTCGGTTGACGCTGGCCCCAGCCCCACCTAGTTTCCGGCCACTTTCATCAAGAGTGACAGAGGGACTGGCCCTATGAAGTCACGGCAACCGCTCGGTGCGCAAGCAACGAGGACCAGGTGCCAAATCCAGCCGAAAGCCTGCCGGTAGCAATACCAGCGAGTCGACGGAAAAGATGAGATCCGATTCCAGCACTCAATCCCTCGCCGGAGTCTCTGTCTCGTCGCCACTTGATCCTTGGTGGAAGGCCCAGCAGCTTATGGACAAACCATCGCCCTTCTTCTCCAATCTGAAATGTCGCGAGTGCGGCCGCCTCTATCCCAAGCAGGCCATCCACGTTTGCGACTTCGATTTCGGCCCGCTCGAGGCCGCTTACGATTACGATGCCATCAAGGCCGCCATCAGCCGGGACATCCTCCGCTCCCGCCGGCGCCGGATGTGGCGTTACCGCGAGCTGCTGCCCATCGACGGCGCACCCACCATCGGCGAACAGGTCGGCTTCACGCCGCTCGTCCGCGCCGATCGTTTGGCCAAGAAGCTCGGCGTCCGCACGCTCTGGATCAAGAACGACACCGTCAACTACCCCACCCTCTCCTTTAAGGATCGCGTCGTCTCCGTGGCCCTCAACCGCGCCAAGGAACTCGGCTTCACGACCGTGGCCTGCGCCTCGACCGGCAACCTCGCGAATAGCGTGGCCGCCCAAGCCGCCGCCGCCGGGCTGAAGAGCTACGTGCTCATCCCCGCTGATCTCGAGCAGGGCAAGGTGCTCGGCTCGCTCGCTTACGGCACGAATGTCATCGGCATCCACGGCGCATACGATCAGGTGAACCGCCTGTGCTCCGAGATCGCCGGAAAATACGGCTGGGGCTTCGTAAATGTGAACCTGCGTCCGTATTACGCCGAGGGTTCCAAGACAATGGGCTTCGAGATTTGCGACCAGCTCGACTGGCGCATCCCACGCCACACCGTGGTCCCGATGGCCAGCGGCTCGCTGCTCACCAAGATTCACAAGTCTTACAACGAATTCATCAAGGTCGGCCTCGTCGACTCCACGCCGTTCTCCGTGCATGGCGCCCAGGCCACCGGCTGCGCACCCATCTCGCATGCGATGAAGCGCGGCACCGACATCGTCAAGCCCGTGCCGAAGCCCGAGACGATCGTGAAGTCGCTCGCTATCGGCACACCCGCAGATGGCTACTACGCCATCCATGCCATGCGCGATACCGGCGGCTCCTGCGAGGATGCCACCGATGAAGAAGTCGTCGAAGGCATCAAGCTGCTTGCCCAGTACTCCGGCATCTTCGCCGAGACCGCTGGGGGCGTCACCGTCGCCTGCGCGAAGAAGCTCATCGAAAGCGGCAAGATCCCGCACGATGAAGAAGTCGTCCTCTGCATCACCGGCCACGGCCTCAAGACGCAGGAAGCCGTCGCCGGCAAATGCGGCGAACCCCGCCTCATCAAGCCCAGCCTCCGCGAATTCGAAGAACAAATCTACGCCAAGGATGCCGCGGCAGCCGTTTAATCATCACCGATCTACCATCTGCGATAACTAATCAACGTTGAGCATATCCCAAATCTGCCATCTGCCATTTTCCATCTCCTAATTTAAATACCATGCCATCCGTCCGCATCCCCACCCCGCTCCGCAAGCTCACCAACGAGCTTGAGGTCGTCCAGGCCGCCGGTGCCAACATCGGCGAAGTCATCTCCAGCCTCGATCAAGCCTTCCCCGGCTTGAAAGAGCGCATCGTCGACGACGCCGGCAATGTCCGCCGTTTCGTGAACATCTTCGTCAACGACGAAGACATCCGCTTCCTCGAAGAGAAGGCCACGCCCGTCAAAGAAGCTGACGAGATCAGCATCGTCCCTGCCATCGCCGGGGGCTAGTCGCTAACGAAGCAAGTTGAGGGTTGATCGTTGATAGCCGCCGCATTTGCAGGCGAGGCTTTCGACCGTCACCCGCAGCACTCAACTCTCAACTACTCACTCTCCACTTTTCCCATGAAAGAGACCCAACGCCTTTGGCTCATGTTTCCCACCAAGCTGGTCACCCGGCCGATCATTTGGGAACTGGGCAAGAGCTTCAACGTCGTCACCAACATCCGCCAAGCGAGCGTAACCGACGAGATCGGCATCGTCTCCCTCTCGATCGAGGGTGAGCGCGAGGATATCAAGAAGGCCATCGTCTGGCTGGAAAAAGAAGGCGTGAAGGTCGAGCCGGTCGAGATCAATACGATCGAGGGGTAGGAAAGTGCCAAGAGCCAAGTAACGAGAGCCAAGTGGATCCGTTATGCGCTTGGACGAATTTCTCGCTTACCAAAAGGCGCAGGAATTGTTTCGACTCGTGGTTGAAGACCTTTCGCCCTTCGCGCGCAATCCGGTGATCAGCCGACTCGTCAGCTAGCAAGTTGCCGCGGCTGATTCGATCTGTGCAAATATCGAGGAAGGCTACGGTCGTGGCTCACGCAAGGAACTGGCCCAATTCCTGGTCATCGCTCGCGGATCCGCCCGCGAAGTCCACGGCCGTCTCATCCATTGGCTACCCGAAAAAAGGGTTCACCTTCGAATCGCATTGGCAGACG